>JAAUOU010000109.1 GCA_012034765.1 Pleurocapsaceae cyanobacterium CSU_1_1
TGCTTCATCAGTAATTTTAGTTCTTCTACTGATTCTATTATTTCTATCTTAGGTACTCCAGACATAGATAAACATTTTTTATTTTAGCTATTTTACCAAGTCTCTCACTACTTTTGGGAATTGGTATTACATGTTCACGGGCAAAAGTAACCAAATGTAACAAATTGCAGAATAGCAAGCGATCGCCCTGATAAGTATATAGTTCGAGAATATCTTTTCTCAAGAGTAGGGTGTTGGTTAGGGTCAGCACTCTTTATCTTATTGGCTATTGCTGCAATAATAGCTACGAATCCCAGCGGGGTTAAAGTTGATGACAGATAAATGTATACTCAATCTATTTTTTGCTCTAGATTTAAAGTAACTAACATATTACTTATATCTACGACTTATTTACTATTAGTAAATAACCTGGTTCAAGCACAAAATGCTCCACCTCCTACTATTCCCCCTCTACCACCTCAACTTCCCCCAGCCGAACCAGAAACTCTCCCGCCTTTGGAAGAAATACTGCCTGAATTAGAACAAAAAACTACGCCAGATCATCCCGACACTATTAAAGACTTTTTTAATACATTTTTCGTCAAAAAGTTTGAAATTGTCGGTAGTACTGTTTTTACCCCTGAAGAATTAGCCGAGGTATTAAAACCTTTTACTCTGCGTCGTCTGTCTTTTACCGAAATCTTGGCAGCGCAACAAGCGATCGCTCGCCTGTATTTTAATCGCGGTTATATTACATCAGGAACTTTTTTACCTCCACAAAAGTTAGAAGCTGGAATTGTAACTATAGAAGTTGTGGAGGGGAGTTTAGAAGCAATTAACATCCAAGGTTTAAACAGATTAAATTCTGGCTATGTTCGCAGTCGTCTCCAAGTTGCTACCCATGCACCTTTAAATAAAGATAAGCTACTGAATGCTTTGCAACTATTACAACTAGATCCTTTAATTGAAAGCCTAGCTGCGGAATTAACGGCGGGGACTAGACCAGGGAGTAGTATTTTAGAATTAAGTCTGAAGGAAGCAGACCCCTTCGATCTTACTTTCGCTTTTGATAATTATCGCGCCCCTAGTGTGGGAACAGACCGTAGAAGTGTGCAATTAACTCATCGTAATCTTATTGGTTTTGGCGATCGCTTTAGTGTTGGCTATCTCAATACTGACGGTAGTAATTCCCTCAACGATCTCAACTATACTGTTCCTTTAAATCCCTACAACGGCACCCTCAATTTTCGTCTTAGCTATACTGATAGCGAGATTATCACTCCGCCCTTTGATCGTTTTAATATTGCTTCTGAAAACACTAATTACGAATTTACCTATCGTCAGCCCATATTGCAAAAACCAACTCAAGATGTAGCCTTGGGTATAACGTTTTCTAAAAATAATTCAGCAATTACGATTGGAGGTGAACCAAAACAAGTATCGCGGGGGGCGGAGGCAGACGGAGAAACTAATATCAGTGCGCTGCGCTTTTTTCAAGAATATACCAAACGAGATGCCAATCAAGTTTTCGCCTTACTGTCTCAATTTAGTTTAGGTATTGATGCTTTGGGTCCAACTATCAATGATGACTCTCAACCAGATGGTAAATTTTTAGCTTGGCGAGGACAGGCTCAATATCTCAGACTGCTGAATTCTAATCTTACTTTGCTGTTGCGCTCAAATTTGCAGGTGGCTAATGATGCTTTGCTGTCTACAGAACAATTTAGTTTAGGAGGTGGCTTAAATGTTCGGGGTTATCGCCAGGATGCTTTATTAGGGGATAACGGCTGGTTTAATTCCGCAGAGATTAGAGCGACTGTGCTACGTATTCCCCAGGCTAAGATTAGTCTACAACTTACTCCCTTTGTGGACTTTGGTAAAGTCTGGAATTCTGATGATCTTGAACTAGATACCAATACTTTAGTCTCTACAGGCATCGGTTTGCGCTTACAAATCAGTGATTATTTAACCTCTAGTTTAGCTTGGGGCATTCCTTTGGTGGATATAGATACGGAAGGGGATAGTTTGCAGGAAGATGGAGTTTATTTTTCCTTGGAATTGAAACCGTTTTGATTAAAGGCGTTGGTAATTTTATGAATCTGTTAAATAAATTATTATTCTTTGTTGGCGCGATCGCCTTAATTTTATTCTTACAACAGCCCCAGATCATTTTGGCTACTGGAAACCAAACGATTCAAGCCAGAGAGCAAAAAGCCGAGGAACTCTATCAACACAATCAATATTCAGAAGCGATCGCCATTTTAAAAACTGTCATTAAACAATATCAAAGCCAGGGAGATTTGATCGGCAGTGCAGTAGCTACTCGTAATTTGGCTCTAATTTATCAGAAGTTGGGAGCATGGGAACAGGCAAAAACTACCCTTGCTCAAGGGGAAAAAATCATTGTAACCATCGATAGCAAAACAGACAAAAATCAATTATTAGCTCAAGTTTTAGAAGTCAAGGGACAAGTAGAATTATCTTTAGGGCGATCGCAAGCAGCTTTAGAGACTTGGCAACAAGCTACTGATTTGTATGAAGAGCAAAATAATATTATCGGGGCGACTCAAGGGAAAATCTATCAGGCTAATGCTCTCCAGGCACTAGGTTTATATTCTCAAAGTATTAAACTGCTCACTGCAACCAATAGTCAGCTACAAAACGAACCAGACAGTTTACTTAAAGCTCAGGCTTTACTTAATCTGGGCAATGTTTTAAATCGCATTGGCAAATATCAACCTGCACAAATAGCTTTAAAATCTGCTTTAGCTATTGGCGAAACACTAGATAATAAGCCGATTATGGCTGATATTTTCCTGAGTTTAGGCAATAACGCCAGGTTTCAAGCTCAACCAGCAGTAGCCAGCGACTTTTATCAACAGGCGATCGCTTTGACACCTCAGCCAGACATTCAATTAAGGGGTAAGCTAGCTCAACTTGATGTTTTGCTTAGTTTGGCAGAAACTACTACTGCTACTGACTTGGCTACAGAAATTCAACAGCTTTTAGCCCAACTCCCTCCGAACCAAACCACTATCCAAGGACAAATCAGTTTAGCCCGTCATTTAATGGAGTTAGACAATGAACCGAGGCGGGTTACAGCATTGTTAGTCGATGCTGTTGAGCAATCTAAAACCTTAAAGATCGCCAGAACCGAAGCTGAGGCTTTAGGAGTGTTGGGGAATCTTTACGAACACCATCAACAATGGCAAGAGGCAGCGCAGATTACTGAACAGGCTCTAATTAAGGCACACAGTTTTAATGCCAAGGAATTAACCTATCAATGGCAATGGCAACTAGGCAGAATACTTAAAGCTCAAGGAAATATTCAAAATGCGATCGCTTCTTATACTCAAGCCACTAATAATCTGCAATCCCTCAGAAGCGATTTAGTCGCCATCAGTTCCGATCTTCAGTATTCTTTTCGCACCAAGATTGAGCCAGTTTATCGCGAACTAGCAGCACTATTATTGCGATCGCAAGCTAGTCAAGCCGATTTAAACCAAGCCAGACAGATAATTGAATCCTTACAGATAGCTGAACTAGATAATTTCTTCCGCGATGCCTGTCTAGATGCTCAACCCCAGCAAATCGATCAACTAGATCATAGCGCAGCTATTATTTACACGATTATTTTAGGCGATCGCTTGGAAGTTATCGCTGCTATTCCAGGTCAACCATTACGTCATTATGCTCATGATTTACCCCCCTCAGAAATCGAGATTGTGATCACTTCGGCTCATAGTCAACTAATTGAGCCTCGCCGTCTTAATTTAAAGCTATTTCAGCAGGCTTATGACTGGTTGATTCGCCCCCTAGAAGCAGAATTACAAGCCAGCAAAATTAAAACCTTAGTCTTTGTTGCCGACGGTATTTTACGTAACCTGCCGCCTGCTACCCTCCATGACGGTCAAAAATATCTGATTGAAAAATATAGCGTCGCGATCGCCCCAAGTTTACAACTTACGGAGTTACAAGCTACAGATCGAGACCGTAAAAATATATTATTAGCAGGGCTTTCAGAATCTCGACAGGGCTTTGCTCCCCTGCCTGGAGTCAAGCAAGAAATCGAGCAGATAAGACAGATTCAGCAACTCTTTGCCTCAAATATCTTGCTCAATGACAGTTTTACCGAACTGAACTTTAATCGCTCTGCCAGCCAAACTCCTTTTCGGGTAGTTCACTTAGCCACCCATGGTCAATTTAGCTCTCAAGCAGAAGACACTTTTGTCTTGACTTGGGATAATCGCATTAACATTGATGAGTTGAGTCGCTTGCTGCGGGGGGATAGTAAACAACTCCGTCCGATTGAACTGTTGGTACTGAGTGCATGTGAGACAGCTACAGGCGATCGCTTGGCAACCCTAGGATTAGCAGGAATCGCCGTGCGTGCAGGAGCGCGTAGTACAGTAGCATCTTTATGGTCAGTTAGCGATCTAGCTACTGTAACTTTGATGACTAACTTCTATCGAGAATTAGCTAAAGATAACATCACTAAAGCCGAAGCCCTCCGCCAAGCTCAAATATCAACTCTCAAAAATGATGCTTTTTCTCATCCTTTTTTCTGGTCAGCATTTATTTTAGTAGGCAATTGGCAATGAAGAAGCTTTGCTTTAGCTATAAGCCTTATAGCGGTTTTTAATTGGATAGACTACGCTTTTAATTAAATAAAAAGATCTTTAACAACTGTGGGGTAAATTGTGTTTAAAGACGTTAGTTATAGTAGTGGCATTGAGTATCAAGGCAGTTCTTACGGTGCAGCTTGGGGAGATTTTAATAATGATGGATTTACTGATCTTTGGGTTGGTAATCATGGATCTGCTGCTATTCTTTATCAAAATCAAGGTGATGGAACATTTAGCAATGTCACTTTAAAGGCTTTTGAACAACAACCCAGGGCAGATTTTCATGGTGCAGCTTGGGCAGATTTTGATAATGATGGAGACTTGGATTTACTTCAGTTAGTAGGCGCGGATGCAGGTAAGGGTAGCCTCAATGATCCACAACTTGCTAATCGCTTGTTTATTAATCAGAATGGGACTTTTATAGATCAGAGTATTGATTTAGGTTTAGGCTATATTGGCTCTCGCGGTAGAACTCCTCTTTGGTTTGATTACAATAACGATGGTTTATTAGACTTATTACAAGGTGCAGCCGAACGTCCTGATGGCAAAGTTCCTGCTACGATTTTTGAACAGGGAGAGCAATTTATAGATTTACGTTCCCGTTTAGATTTTGATCTAGGAGGAACTCAGTTTGGGATTTTATCGGATTTGGTGGGAGACAATACACCAGAGTTAATTCTGCTTAAACCTCGTTCGGGAATATCTATCTATAACTCGACAAACATCTCAGATATTACTGACTCAGTTTTAACAACCAATTATCAAGCCCAAGATTTTATTTCCGAAGATTTTAATGGCGATTTGTTGCCAGATCTATATTTGACTAGAAGAGGGTTAAGTAATTCAGGTTTTATTTCTCCAGATAATAATTCTCTCAATCTAAACTTCCAAGCTGACAAAAATCAACAAGGGATGACATTTGCAACAGATGGTGAGATTACTATCGATCTATTTACCTTTGGTTTTGGTTTTGAAGAGATTGATCCAGAGGAAATATATATCGGTGCATCTGGTTTAAACCCAGCAGATCTCAATATACCGTTGGGAACAGAAAATAGTACAATATCTCGCCTAGAATTAACTCTCAATCTCGAAGATCCCCGTGTAGCAGGATTAGCTTCTTTCACACCAGGAAAAGATGAAGGATTATATATAGGTTACGATCGCACCTCCAAAACTTGGGAAATATCTTTATCTAGTCCCGATCAAGATTTGGTCGCTGCAAAAATCAAATCTCAAAGTGAAATTACTAATACCCAAGCGCTCGCTTTTAATAATAATCTAGAACCTCTTCCCGATCAATTATTAATTAATAATGGTTCTCAGCTAATCAATCAAACTTCAAACTCAGGAATTAACAGCGTTAGAACCGCAGGAGTTAGTACGGTAGCAGGAGATTTTGATAATGATATGGATGTCGATCTTTATGTGGTGACAGCTAATGCTGCGGGTAATGAACCTAATGTTCTTTACGATAATCAGGGCAATGGTACATTTATCGCTCAACCAAATTTAGGAGATGCTTATGGAAGTAATTTAGGTATTGGAGAATCTGTTACTACTAGCGATTACAACAATGATGGTTTTCTCGACTTATTTATTACCAATGGCGGTTTTCCTAACTTATTGAGTGAGAATGCTCCCTATCAACTTTTAGAAAATCAAGGCAACGATCATCATTGGCTAGAAATCGACTTGGAAGGAGTAAATGTCAATCGAGATGGAATAGGGGCAAAAGTATATGTCACCGCAGGTGGTGTAACCCAATTGCGACAACAATCAGGAGGGATACACAATCGAGTCCAAAACGACTCACGCCTACACTTTGGTCTAGCTAATAATACTATCGTCGAGGAAATTCAGATCGAATGGTCGAATGGTACTTTACAAACTATCGAAAACGTAACAGCCGATCAGATTCTCAATATTAATGATTCCTCGTTTGTGACAAGTTAAAAGATGGATTAAGTGCCGACTGCTCCCCAATTAAATCTTGCCATCCCAATTTAGTGAGTAGCTGATTCCAAGCCGTTTCTACTTGAATGTTGTTAGGTTCTGCTATGCGATTTTGTGCTACTTCGGTTAGGGCATCATATAAAAGATTGTGTTTTAGATAGACTCTGTATTTTTCAGCCTCGGAAACAGCAGCTAGTTGAGGTTTTAATTGAAAATTTAATCCTGAACGGGATAGCCAACCTCCTAAAGCAATTTCTGATTTTCGGTTTTTGCCAGGACAATCAACCTGAAGATTCCAAGCGTAATTTATTGCTGGTGCAAGTGCATAGCGTTTTTCTTGGGGGAGATCAATTCCGACTATTGCCGATTTTTGAGTGTCTTTAATGACGCGATCGTAAATCTTTTTGCCTGTTTCCAGCTCAGTAATGACAAATTTGAGCCGAGCTACTTTATTCAGATTATTGGGAATATAAAACCAAAAAGTCGGATAAGCAGATAAGGTAAACTCTCGATTGTCGTTTCCCAATAAATAGGCAATCCGTTCGTTATCTACACCGCATAGAGCATTTTTAGGCTGATTGTCTCTAGTTCCCCCCGCGGCAAACTCCTCTTGGGGCGAACCTGTGTCTGGTGCTGATGGTAATTTATTGTTACTGCTTTTCTTTTCTTTGGCATTTCCAGGTTGAGGAATTAAAAGAAAAGCTATTAATAAAGTAAGAGCCGGAATTATCCACTTTTTTTTTGCCATTGACTTAAAGAGCAAGCGCGTTGCAACAAGATTTTCAGCTAAAAACAAATATAAAAGTTATATGATTAACTACATAATACCAATTAAGTTCTTGATTATTACCAACTCTCAAAATATTAATGTTTGTAACAAATTGCAGAATAGTTATTATTCCAAGAGAAAAGTAATTGTCGGAATATGGTGAAAAGACAGCAGTAAGCAACTATATTAGTAAGTTTTCCAGTCTAATTTCCGACTATATGGAAAAAAACAACAACACTTTAGCCCAGTTGATCCAAGAAGCCTGTGAACATCCCCATGGTAGTAGACAACGCCAGAAAAGATTAACGCAAATTATTAGATTAGCTAGTAATAAATTATGGAAAGAAAATACTGATTATTATGAAGATGCTTTACAAGAAACTTGGGTTTATTTTTGTCAAAATATCTGTGAGGGCAAAACTGCTAAACCATATAATCCCGATCGGGCTAGCCTAGTCACATGGTTGAATAACTATCTAAAATGGAGATTGAAAGATGGCTACATTAAAGCAGAAAAGAAAAATAAACAAACTGTATCTGTGAGAGTCGATGAAAGTAACAAAATTATCGATCCAGTGGATAACTTACCAGCCAAACCAGATATTCCCCCCATAATTGAAGAGATTGAAGCCTGGGTGTTAAAAGATCCCGAACATAAGTTACGTCAAACTCATTTAGATAATCATCCCCAAATTACTTGTCAGCTTTTAATTTTAAAAAGATTACCACCAGAAACGCCATGGAAAACTTTAGCAGAGCAATATGGAATCCCCGCAGGAACATTAAGTAGTTTTTATCAACGTAAATGTAAACCATTACTACGAGAATTTAGTAAATTTCGAGGGTATAGATAAACAAAATTAGATTTATTATGGTTGCCAATTTTCAAGATATCGAAAATATTGCTATTCCCTTGCCGATTACTTCAGAAAATAGAGAAATAGCTCGTAATTTTGCTCGACAACAAGCTGATCAAGAAAAAGCCAAACAGGTTTTGTACAATACCTTGACGGTGTTGACGGTAAAAAACTATTTAGAAATGCTGGGTGTCGCGACAGATTTATCAAACAGTGATAGTTGCGATCCTGTGATGCAAGCCTGTGATAATGTAGCAGATTTGCATATTTTGGATTTAGGTAAATTAGAATGTCGTCCTCTACAAAGTTCCGATACTAGCTGTCATATTCCCATGGAAGTTTGGGATTTACGCCTGGGTTATGTGATGGTCAAAATTGATGACTCACTGAAAAAAGCTTTGCTTTTGGGATTTATTGCCCAGGTAGCTAGTGAAGAAATTTCTATTGCTGATTTACAACCTATAGAAGTATTAATCGATCGCCTTCATGATTTGAGGGCATTAACTGCTAATTCTGCGGTGATTAACCTAGGACAATGGTTCAATAACATTTTTACTCCAGGTTGGTCAACGGTGGAAAGTCTTTTAAATCCCAAACAATTAATTCCTGCCTTGGGATTTAGAAATGCTGAATCAGTTGATGCTAATTCTGAGCAACCAACATCAACTAATGAAACTGACAATGTTCAAAGAGCCAAATTAATTAATTTAGGAATTCAGCTAAAAGATCGCCCAGTAGTATTACTAGTAGATATTAGTCCTGAAGCCAATGGCAGTATTGCAGTTACTTTACAAGTACATCCGAGTTCTAACGATGCCTATTTACCCGAAACACTAATTCTCAGAGTTGTCGAATCATCAGGACAAGTTTTTATGGAGGCTCAAGCGAGAAGTCGAGATAACTTTATTCAACTGCAATTTTCTGGAGAATCAAAAGAGCTTTTTACAGTTCAAATAATGTTAGATGATGCTGAACTTACTGAACAATTTCAAATTTAATTAGTAATTTTCAACTACTAATTAATAAGCTTATGGCTTACTATGTCCTCGAAGGAGGATAGCTAACCGCAAAGCAGTTTTAATAACTTATGTCTGTCTACATAGTTGCTTTAAAAATCACCGAGGGAAGTTTTGCTACAGGTTTTACTGTTACCTTACAAATTAGTCAAGCAGGGTTGCCGATTGAATTAGAAATTAGTTCTCAACTGCCAGCCGCTCCTCATATTCCTCAGCAATATGACCTCTGGCAAACAACCTACTTGGGTTTGGGTTTGTCGGCTCGGCTCGAATCAAAGGGAGCATTTATTTCTAATTATTCGCATGGGGAATATTGCGATCGCGCTGCTGATAAGTTATTAAATAGCCTCAATAACTGGCTCGATGCTAATTCTTTTCGTCCTCTCAAAGAAAAATTTTTAGCAAAATTAAATCCTGTTGATGAAATTAGAATTTTAATTCAGACCAAAGATATCCAACTTCAATGTTTACCCTGGCATTTAATTAATTGGTTTGAGTCTTATCCCAAAGCAGAAATAGCCCTTAGCCAACCCTGTTACGAACAAGAACTGAATACAGTTAATTTAAAACCCTGCGTGAGGATTCTAGCTATCATCGGCAATAGTCAGGGAATCGATACTAACTGCGATCGCCATTTATTAGAACAGTTGCCCAATAGTGAGATCACTTTATTAACCAACACAACTAGACAAGAAATTACAGAACAGCTATGGGATGATCGGGGATGGGATCTTCTCTTTTTTGCGGGACATAGCCAAAGCGATCGCCATAAAACCACAGGCTGTATTCAGATTAATCATCAAGATAGTTTAACTACCAAAGAATTAAAATATGCCTTAACCAAAGCTGTGGCTAAAGGCTTAAAAATTGCGATTTTCAATTCCTGTGATGGTTTGGGATTAGCTCAAGAATTAGGGGATTTAAATATTCCCCAACTGATCGTCATGCGCGAACCAGTTCCAGATAAAGTAGCCCAAGAATTTTTAAAATACTTTTTGACAGCTTATGCCAAAGGAGAAAGTTTTTATTTAGCAGTTAGAGAAGCGAGAGCTAAATTACAAGGATTAGAAGATCATTATCCTTGTGCTACATGGCTACCCGTTATTGTGCAAAATCCTGCGTCCATACCTCCAGCATGGCAACAACTATATCAGCGGAAAAAAGAGTCGGTTGTTGAAAACATTGCCCCCCGACATTTGAAAATTCCCTTGGTGTTAGCTAGTAGTGCGATCGCCACAGTCATCGTCATTGGGTTAAGATTCTTGGGAGTCTTACAGGGATGGGAATTAACAGCCTTTGATTATCTCAGTCAAAAACTCCCCTCAGAATCAGGCGATCGACGGATCTTAATCATTGGTGCAGATGAACAAGATATTAGCCGTAGCCAATATGGTTATCCAATTTCTGACCATACTCTATCTAAATTAATTAATAAATTACAACAGCATCAACCAGCGGTTATTGGTGTTGATATATTTCGCGATTATCCCATTCCCGAACACAACTCAGAACTAACCAAACATTGGCAACAATCGAATGTAGTTAGTATTTGTTTAGGCGATAACCTGAATAATAGTGTCGCCCCACCACCAACAAGTCCTCTCGAACAAGTTGGTTTTGATAATATTTACAGTGATTTACAAGTCACCAATGGTCAAGACGATCATGTGCGCCGTTACCTGCTCTCCCGCAGTGATAATCCTCTAGCTGAAACTTCCTATTGCCGAACTAACTATTCATTTGCCTTACAGTTAGTTGCTCGTTATTTTCAAAGCCGTAATATGACGATTACTACTGTTAAAAACAATTGGCAATTTGGTTCTCAGATGATTACCAGATTAGTTAATCATAGTGCTGGATATCAAAAATTTGACGATCGCGGTAATCAATTACTTATTTCCTATCGTCGAACTCCTCAACTAGCGCAACAAGTAACGATTAGAGACATTTTGCAAGATCGAGCAACCTTCGATCCCAACTGGATTAAAAATCGCATTGTTTTAATCGGCGTAACCGCTAAATCAGTTCCTGATGTTCACGATACACCAATTGGTGAAATTAGAGGCTTGTATCTTCATGCTCAGGTTGTCAGTCAACTTGTCAGTGCGGTAGAAGACAATCGATCCTTAATCTGGTGGTTACCGTTTTGGGGAGACTGGCTCTGGATTGGATTTTGGTCGATTGGTAGCGGATTAATGATTAACCTGGGAAAAAATTATTTAGAGCGAAGTCTAATACTTACAGGTTGTGTAGTTGTGTTATCTGGTGTTTGTTGGTTGATTTTAACCCAAGGCGGATGGTTTGCTTGGATTCCAGGAATCATGGCGATCGCTTTTACTACTACTGGTATGTGGATTTATGATAGTGTTGCAGAAAATTGGAGAACAGCTAATGGTGTATCAAAAAAATGTGGGATAGCTGATTAAATTCCTCTAACTCCACCAATGGTGAAGAGAGAAAGATACCGTTCCAGCTTTTGCGTTAGTTGAGAATTAAATCTGGACATCATTGAATTAAATACTTTAACTTGATTATCTTCCGTATCCAAGCCTCCCTCTAATGTATAAATATCCTTTTTATCGGGGGGAGTGGTTACAGACTCTCTTTTGGGTTCAATACCGTACTGTGTCTGTATTCTAGCTTGATGCTCTTGATTCTTTTCTTGCTGTTCTAGTTCCTTTTGAGCTTTCTTTTCTCGCTGCTCAATCCGATACTGCAATACCTCAAGGGCAAAAACAGTATCTTCTTTTGCCAGACGATAATATCTTATCTGTTCTCCTCGTCTACCCTTCTTTTGCGAAACCGTCTTTAGCCCCAATTGACCGATTAATACTCCCATCAGCCACATCGGTTTACAGTCTTCAGGAATAGTAAGATTTAAGATCGCTTTAATATGAACTCGCGATGCACTTGCAGCTTCAGCCATTCTTATGACATCAGGATCGTTAGCACAGATTTCTTCACCTTCCATTAAACGAGCGACTAGCTTGGGCAAGCCTAGATTATGACGAGCTAGCCATTTGCTAGAGTAATTATGCCAGTCCATACACAAAGGTAAATTATCTCTCTCCTTTAAATCTTTATCGGCAACTATTTGGGGTGGTGCAGGATACTCCCGATTAGTTAAGGGGTCAACAATCTTGCCCTCAGAGTTAGCCAAAAGAGATTCTAAAGCGATGAATTGACTAATTAGGCATCCAGAGGCATCTCGCCTAACAAGTTCCTCAGTAACGTTTGTTCCGTAATCGCGCTTAATGCGATATTTCTCACACTCAACTATTTCCTCTGGCTCAAGATAATCTTTGGCTTGACGAGACAAATATTCCTGTTGGTTAATATCACTGGCATTGACTACTGCTAATTGGTGAGCAGTATCCAAATATTGACCTGCTTCGATCATTTTGTCTTTGACCATTACATCACTGTCTGACTCTACAGTAGTAATTTTATAAGCCATCTCTTCAAGAAGACTGATCAGGTCATCGCGAAGATTGTTAATCGAATAGTTGCGTTGGGCTTCAATTTCACAGTAAGCATTTAAAGCCCAGTCTTTTTCTGCTCCTCTTTGACCGTTTTCTTTATCTACCCGAATCAAAAAAGCAGTCATGGAATTAAGTTGTAACATACTCTCTTTAATCTTTTCGGCATTAGTCTCTTGATAGCCAAAGGGAGGACGGGGAGCAACCCAAATATGTAATGGTACTTGATGACGATAGCGATGGAGAGCTTGACAGCATTCGGTTGCCGATTGAGAAACTGCATGAAAAGCACCGAAAACCGCATCAAAGTGATAATCGCAGATATCAACTCCCGTACCCAAACTAGGAGAAGCCAAAAGAGCATCGACGTTTTTTACCTGTTGGGAGATATCTTTGATGAAGGCTTTATTCTCCTTAGAACCGCTATTATCGGCATGAATTGACCAAATACGTAGTCTGTTATCATTTTGTGAGTTAAGACCTGTTTTTGGCTCAAATAAAGCCCGCTCCTCGTCAACCTGAACTGCCATCATCGCCTCTAACTTCTTGATGAACTTCTTAGAATCAGAAACCACCATGATTTTCAGTCCCATCATCAAGGCAGTAGAAATCTTAGCAACTAAAGCACTGCTGTCTTTACCGTCGTAGAAATGAACTTCCCTGCCAGCCTGTTTATATTCGTTTTTGATGACGAAAGGAACTTCACCGAATGGACGCATCGCACGGAAGAAGTCTACCGTGACATCGTTCATGTGTGCGTCGGCTAGGACGACTAACTTGGCTTTACCGATGATGTATTCAAGAACTTCTAAGATTTCGGCTCGATGTTCTTTACAGGTATTGCTGTGGAGTAGATGAGCTAAATTTTGACAGGCTTCATCGATAAACACGCAATCGTATTCGTTGAATTGAGTTTGTAGTTTGTAGAGGCTATCGACGGTAATTGAGAGGCTTAGTGCTTGAGCTAAATGCCCCTGGGAAATTTCTGAGTACATCTGCGTGGATAATCGCTCGGAAAGATTTTTCATCAAATTGACCCGATGACCGACATTGAGAAATCTCTCACGAGGATGCTCTCTACGGAGTTTTGCCAGCAATTCCGTCTTACCAGTCCCCATTCCACTTTCTATAGCTATTAGACCCCTTTGAGGTAGTCTGAGGGCATCGCTGAGGTATTGGGTGTCAAGGGTAATGTTGGCTGGATACTTTTTACTCAGTCCCCAGGTTTTCTTTCTAGACTTTCGTAGATAGTCTTTGAGAGATAAAGCGCGGTCTAGAATTTGGGCAATCAGTGACAAAGCACGTTTGCCATTGGCAGTGACAAAATCATCAACTCCTTTGCCTGAGCCAGTTGGCAGAGATGCGATCAAACAGGATGCTCCCGCAGCTTCGATTACCTTGCCTGTGAAAACACTCGCTAGATGAACTGCATGACGAGTGCTAGGTTTTTCGTCGTTATCGAAGAGGATGATGAATTTACGCCCCGAACTTACCATTGGCATTAAGTCGGGGTGTAAGAAATCAACGCCGTGTTCTTGGTCTTTGACTCGACCCATCCAGATCCCAGGAAGGGCGATCGCCACGAATCCTAGAGAGAGTAAACAAGCAGCTTTCTTTTCTCCTTCGGTGAGAATCAGGGGAATTTCGGGATGATCTTTAACCCACGACCAGAAGCAGTAAGGGGTAATAGGTTCGGGATTAAAAGCAGTCGGAGATTGTCCTAAAGGACTAGCTTCGCGTCGTCCTTTAGGATACCGCTCTGCATATGCTTTAGCATACCGCTCCGCATATAGATTTTGGGGTAAAAATGCAGCAGGTTTGACTCCACCTTTGAGGCAATCGGATAAAGATTGTCTAACTCCTGTGGGAGTTAGGGAGTAGCCTTGAGAGCTTGATGGTGTTCGTTGATCGGCAAGTCTCAGACTTAAAGGAGAGCGATAGCGTTTGATGCGGTAACGTTTGGCTACTTTGTCCCAGATATGATCGGGAACGTCAAAGTATGTGGGATGACTTTCGCTCTTTGGTGGAGACTCGTATTTGATTGCTTTGTCTTGTTCATCGATGCGGGGGCGATCGGGTTTAAAGCGTCCATAGTCCCATTTTTGCCAACTGTTATGGGGGTTTAAGCCAGAAATCCAGTAGCCACCAGCTTCAGTGTGGGCATAGCGATGCAGCCATTTATCTCGTACTCGACCATCATTGCGACGTTCGGAGTTGGGGAGGAAGGAGAAAAGGTGATTTTGGGCTTGAGTACCTTCAAGGGAAAGTAGATTGAGGGCGGTTAATTGGTCATCAACTGAACTAGAGCGCCATTCAGTTAGGTGATGAGGTTGTATTTGAGTAGAAGAATTGTTGTCAACATTTTCAAAAACCTCTTTTTCTGACATAAAGCTCTTTATCCCTTGTTTAGTGGAGTTCGAGCCTTATCATGCCAGATTAATTCAGGTACTTTTTGAAAACGGATTAGTCTTATCAGACTAATAAGGAGTGTTTTCAAAGCTGAAACAATTGCAATGTATGGGTTTGAAAAATGAGTGGTCGGGGGATACTAGAGGTTTAGTCGGGGGATACTAGAGGTTTGGTCGGGGGATACTAGAGTTTTTGTTTTCAAGCTTAAAACTATGTACAGCAATACTTTAAGCCCTATTTTTCCTATTTTTTTTTTGAAAACAAAAAGTTTGTTGAAAACAACTTGAAAATACAACAGGGTGATTAGTTTTCAAAAAATCAAAAATTAGTCGATTATTTCTAGTATTTGCCTAAGTTTAATTTCCATTGCTTCTGATGGAGTTCGTTTACCTTTTTCCCAATATCCAACTAATGTTTGTGTAACTCCTAGCCATCCCGCCAGTTTTCTTTGACTCCAGCCTTTGACATTTCTACCTTTTCGGATTTGGTCGCTGGTTATTCCAGTCACAGCTTTTTTTTTTCTTCTGTTTTGAAGAAGGTAGCTTAGGCTTGACTTTTGCTGCTAGTCCCGCATTTCTCACAAATAGAGCGATCGCTATAAACAAAAGCCTTACCAAGTCTAGGTTTGACCCGATGTTTGCTCCTAAGCGTCAAACAACAGTCTGTTATTTGAGTTCCAGTCAGCATCAAAATC
>JAAUOU010000110.1 GCA_012034765.1 Pleurocapsaceae cyanobacterium CSU_1_1
CTGGAGTCTGGTGTCACATTACAGGGACGGATTTAGTCCGAGATCATGATGGTAAGTGGTATGTTTTGGAAGACAATTTGCGATCGCTTCTGGGGTGTCTTATGTATTAGAAAATCGACGGGTAATGAAGAGTACCTTCCCTGAAATATTTCGGGACATGACGGTTAAGCCTGTAGATGATTATCCCAATCAGCTATTAGAAACCCTACTCAATCTAGCACCACCTCAGCTACCAGAACCAATGGTCGTGCTTTTAACCCCTGGAATCTATAACTCTGCCTATTATGAACATTCCTTTTTGGCACAGCAGATGGGAATTGAACTGGTGGAAGGTAGAGATTTGGTGGTAGCAGATGGCTATCTGCAAATGCGCACGACTAAAGGCTTAAAACGAGTCGATGTAGTTTATCGTCGTATTGATGATAACTTTTTTAGATCCCTTGGCTTTTTAATCCTAATTCTCTGCTGGGAATACCAGGATTGATGAGCGTCTATCAACAAGGTCGAGTTGCTCTAGCCAATGCCCCAGGAACAGGGGTAGCAGATGACAAAGTGGTCTATGCCTATGTCCCTGACATGATTCGCTATTACTTAGGGGAAGAACCCATTTTAGCCAATGTTCCCACCTATCTTTGCTGGAGAGAAAGCGATCGCGCTTATGTTTTAGCTAATCTAGATAAATTAGTGGTAAAAGCAGCCAACGAAGCTGGTGGTTATGGGATGTTGATCGGCACAAAATCTACAGATGTAGAAAGAGCAGAATTTGCCGCCAAAATTAAGGAGAATCCCCGCAATTATATTGCCCAGCCTACTCTTAGTCTTTCGCGAGTGCCAACACTGATTGATGGCAAAGTAGAAGGTAGACATGTAGATTTACGTCCCTACATTTTGCATCGTGGTCACGAGATCTATGTGCATCCAGGTGGATTAACTCGTGTAGCGCTACAAAAAGGTTCTTTAGTGGTTAACTCTTCTCAGGGTGGTGGAAGTAAAGATACCTGGATACTCAACTCAACTATTAATTCATAAAGTACAACAACAATCAACAATATTTATACTACTTTTATTGCTTTAAGCGATTCTTTCTGTGCTATACCAAATCAGCCATCAAACAACCTACAGTTTCTCTCAACCAGTAGTACTCAAGCCTCATCTGCTGAGATTACGTCCTCGTAGCGATCGCTTTAATCAACTTCAGAGTTTTAGTTTATCCGTATTACCCTTAGCTCAAGGAAGTTCAGATTTTATCGATCTTGATGGCAATAATTTAATCAAGCTGTGGTTTGCCCAACCAACAGAAAAATTAAGCATCCAAACTTTGGCTAGGGTAGAAACAAGCTGTAGCAATCCGTTTATCTATTTACTTGAACCTTGGGCGATTACCCTCCCGTTTGACTATCCCAGTTCTCTCTTAAAACAATTAGAACCTTACTTACGTTCCTATAGCTTTGTACAGGATAGCTCGGCATTGGAACTTGCCCAAGAAATTGCGATCGCCACTTTACTCTAAATCTTACTGTCTTAATTTGATTTAATGATAAATTGATTATTCTAGGAATAGCTGCTGGTCGGCTACAACTGTCTTCAAGCTCAAATAAACAAATACCATGACCTCCATACTAGAACAGCTTCAAGATTCTGTTAGCCAAGCTTTATTGTCTGCCTTTGGTGATGAGTTAGCAGATACCGATCCCTTGGTAGTATCCACGAACAATCCCAAATTTGGCGACTATCAGTCCAATGTAGCCTTGTCTCTAGCAAAACCTTTCAAGCAAAATCCTCGGGCGATCGCTCAAGCCATTATCGATCATTTACAACTTGACGATATGTGTGAAAACCCACCATCGCGGGGCCAGGTTTTATCAACTTTATGCTAAAATCTAATTACATTGGGCAACTGTTGAGTCAAATCCAGTCAGACGAAAGATTAGGTATTGCACCCACTAAGAATCCCCAACGAATCATAGTTGATTATCCTAGTCCTAATGTTGCCAAAGAAATGCACGTAGGACATTTGCGATCGGCGATTATTGGTGAATGTCTGAGCAGAATTTTAGAATTTATTGGTCATGATGTTTTACGAATCAGCCATATAGGCGATTGGGGTACTCCTTTTGGCATGTTAATTGCTTATCTAAAAGAGGCTTATCCAGAAGCTTTAACAGCTTCAAAGAATTTAAACTTGGGAGAGTTGTCTACTTTTTATCGTCAGGCAAAAAAAAGGTTTGACGAAGACGAAAGTTTTCAAAATGCATCTCGGCAGGCAGTTGTCGAGTTGCAAACAGGAGACGAAGAGACAATTAAAGCCTGGAAAATTGTTTGTGAATTGTCCAGTCGTTCTTATCGTCAGATCTATGACCTAATGGGACTATCTTCTATAGTCGAGCGAGGGGAATCTTTCTACAACCCTTTTCTCGCAGAAACTCTGCAAGAATTAGATCGGCTCGGTCTTTTGGAAACAAGCGAAGGCGCAATGTGCGTTTTCTTAGAAGGCTTTACCAATCGCGACGGAGATTCTCTACCTTTGATTGTTAAAAAATCAGATGGTGGCTATAACTATGCAACGACAGATCTTGCTGCCATTCGTTATCGAGTACGAGAAGATAAAGCACAACGAGTTATTTATCCTGTTGGTTCAGAACAAAATAATCACTTTACCCAAATATTTCAGGTGGGAAGACGTGCAGGTTGGATTACTGATGAGCATGACTTTGTTCACGCAGAATTTGGCTTGATTTTGGGGGAAGATGGCAAGAAGCTCAAAACTCGTTCGGGAGAAGCAATTAGGCTCAAAGATTTACTCGATGAAGCGATCGCGAGAGTGCGTACTGATTTAGCAACTAGATTTGCCGCCGAAGAACGAACCGAAAGCCAAGAATTTATCGATAATTCTGCCCAAGTAATTGGCATCAGTGCGGTTAAATATGCTGATTTAAGCCAAAATCGTACCTCAGACTATCGATTTAGCTACGATAAGATGCTCGATCTCAAAGGGAATACTGCACCATATTTACTCTATGCCTACGTGCGGGTACAGGGGATTAGCCGTAAAGGAAGTATTGATTTCCAGCAGCTAGGCAATGCCAACGTAGTGTTAGCTGAAACTACAGAATTAGCCTTGGCAAAACATATTTTACAGTTGGCAGAAATTCTCCAAGATGTAGAGCGAGATTTGTTACCTAATCGTATTTGTTTATATTTGTTTGAATTAAGTCAAAAATTTAATCAGTTTTACGATCAATGTCCGATTTTGCAAGCAGATGAGCCACAAAGAACATCTCGTCTAATTTTGGCCGATCTAACCGCACGTACGATCAAGTTAGGTTTATCTTTATTAGGGATTAATGTCTTGGAAAGAATGTAATACTCAATTCTTATAGGGGCAAATGGCTCTTGTAGGGGCAAACGGCCGTTTGCCCCTACTTAATTTCAATGATTATTTTCAATTCGAACAAAAGATCTAGGTATTGCTTTTAACCAGACTGTTGAGATGTCCATATCCAGCCGATATCCCTCCCTCGTTCATCTCGCCAAGCTTAGTGCGCACGAGATAACCTGCTGCTTGATTGGTTAAAATGCGATCGCCATGAGCAATTAAGATACCATATTGACCAATTTCGTGTACTACCTGTCCTTCCCAGAGTTTTCCATCCCTTAGACCCCAGCCAGGAGACATAGGTGGATACAGTCGTTCCATTAGGATGTATGCGTTACCTGCTTCTGCTTGTAGGTTTTTTAGACATTGACGCAGATCCTCACCATATAAATTAAAACCGCCACCCTCACGCTGGGGTTTCAGCACAAATTGCTCTGGTTGTAAAATAGCAGCTTCTCTAGCTAGCATCATTTTGCCTTCAAATTCAATCTGCACATCAAGAGTATAAATCTGGGCAAAGGCAGTTCTAACTATAGCAATATCCTCCTCGTTGAGAAAAAACTTTAACAGTTGCGGATTTGTCAATACTTGTTGAATTTTCTTCGTCCCTGCTAAATGAGTAGGTAAATCTGGCACAGAAACTGTCGTTGAACGAGCAATTAACTGACGACCTTGACGAGCTATTTTGCTTTCGAGTTCATCAGGACGATAACCCGCTCGAAAATAGGTAATAGCAGCAATTTTACCGTTAATTGAAAGATGACCCTGACGTAATTCTCCCTGTTCGCCAATTGCTTCCAGGCTAGCACGTACAACTTTGATACCTCGTTCAATGAGGGCGATTTCTAAAAGACGCTGATCGAAAACATTACGCTCGTTAGCTTGAACCACAAACAGAACACAAGCGTTTAAAACATTATACTCTTTCATTACGTCCACAAAGGCATCAGCAACGGCAGCGATCGGCTGATTGGGTAACAAGTCCCAGGTTTCGTTCTGAAGATTACCCCAAATTTTATGGAATTCGGTGATTTTTTCCGACAAACCGATATAGCTGGCGGCAATAGTGTTAAATTCTACTTGGCGTAAGCCCTCTGTTTGCGTCATGAAGTAATCACTGCGGGTAAGAGAAAACCGCAAACTATCTTGCCGACGTTGTTCTTGAGCTAGAGATAACAAAAAGCCCGTATACTCGTCACTAGCAGCAGTAAATTGAAGTTGTTCTCCCAGAAAATCTAAATTATTGGCTACTCGATGAATTAAAAGAGCTAAAGGTTGAGCCAGAGACTCTAGTTGAGTAATCAACAGGTTGGTGATAATAGCTGGTGAAAGCATTAAGGGACAATGAGTCAAGTCTCCCGTCTGAGTGCGTTGCAGTAAGGCACAAGCCAGGGCAAGATCCACTGCGCTGGAAATGTCTGCTTCAGGGTACTGTTTCATCAGCGATCTAGATGAGTGTATGTAAGTAAATAATTGAGGCTGGATATTGGCTTAATTAGTATAAAACAATATGATTATTCAGTTGTCGATTTAGATTCACGCTCAACTAAATCTAGTTTGGCTATTTCTTGTCCTGCCGCCTGTAGCTGAAGAATATTAGTCACCTGTTTTAACAAATAAATTGGCAAGAAAACTATTAGCAATAACTGCCAAATATTGGTCTGCCATCCCCCAAGATTTAAACTTATTCCTACTAGATAAAAATCAAGATATAGCAAAAGATAAAATAGTTCATTACCTAGAATTAGCAAATCCATAAAGGGTTTGTTGCTATAATAAAGTTTTAATAGTCCGTTGTTTGACCATTCTGCCGAATCTTTATGACTCGCTGATCCCCTCATTCCTGTAGCGTAAATTAAATAATAATGACTGCTAATATCAAGGGCGATCGCGCCAATAAATGCTAATAAATAATTAGGATATAGCTGTGCCAAAATTAGACATAAACCCGCCGTTGCTGAACGATCCGCCACCATATCTAAGGCAGCACCAAAATTACTGCTTTGATTATAGGCACGAGCAGCACGACCATCAAATTCATCTAAAATAAAGGCGATCGCATATAGTCCAATACACAGTTGCCAGTAACTTAAACTATGACAGACAAAGCTAACTAGATAAAAAATAAATCTAACATAGCCAATCAGATTGGGGATATAAAAAAATACTTGGTTAGTCGCCATCGCTATAAATCAACTATAAATAACTATAAATTAATTATTTCGATCTGTTCGAGCCGATCTGCTGGTTCAAAACCAAAGATGCGGGAATAAAAGTAAAATTCGCTATCCAAAGCTTTTTTAATATTCTCAGCAATCCGAAAACCATGAGCCTCCTGTTCAAAAGCAATATAAGCCACGGGTAAACCCTTTTTTTTGATCGCCTCAAACATCATTTCTGCCTGATTGGGGGGTACTACCTGGTCTTTTAATCCCTGAAAGAAGATGACAGGACAGTCTAACTGTTCGATAAAGTAAATCGGCGATCGCTCTTGATAAATAGCTCGATCTTCAGGATACTTGCCGACTAAACGATCTAAATAGCGAGACTCAAACTTATGAGTATCTTTGGCTAAGATCTCTAGATCGCTCACGCCATAATAACTTGCCCCCGCTTTAAAAGTATCGCGGAAGGTTAAGGCAGCTAGAGTAGTATAGCCTCCTGCACTACTGCCTGTAATTACTAGGCGATCGCCATCGACGCTTTTACGCTCAACCAAATACTTAGCAGCATTAATGCAATCATCCACATCGACAATCCCCCACTTGCCGTCTAGTCGCTGCCGATACTGACGACCATAACCAATGCTGCCACCATAATTCACATCTAAATAGCCAAAACCACGACTAGTCCAGTACTGAATTCGCAGGTTCAATTCGACCGCAGCAGCGGCGGTGGGCCCTCCATGACTATTGACTATTAAAGGAGGCAGTTCTCCTGGCATAGCTATGTAATCTTTATTTTCTGGGGCATAGTACCAAGCATGAGCAGTTAAACCTTCGCTACTGGGAAAAGCGATCGCCTCTGGTAGCGACAAATAGCCAGGGTCAATCTGAACCTCTCCTGTACGCCGAAGTATTTGTTCTCTAAAGGTGTTTAAATCTAGCTTAATTACCGCCGATGTCTCTGTAGGAGAACCACCGATAAAAACGACAAAATCATCGCTGCCTTGCAGATCGGAAATATTAGTATATCTAGTTTTAATTTCGCTAAACTGTTTGGTTTTTAGGTCAATTTTACCTAAATGCCAGCAGCCATCCGCTGAATAAGCACAGATGATGTACTCTCCCACCACAGCATAAGTAGACAAGCCAAATATCCAATGAGGATAGGCAAACTCAGCAGATGTTTGCTGGAGAATTTCTACCTGACCATCTGGTTTTCGCCGATATAAATTCCACCAGTTAGTGCGATCGCTTGAGAAGTAAAGAGTCCCATCATCACCCCACTTAGGTTCACAGATCGATTCGGCTGTTCCTCCCGCAATTAATTTAGGCTCTAAAACCATTCCCTCAGCGTCAAGCTGTGCCAACCAGAGATGAGTGCTATCCCAGGGCATATCAGGATGATTCCAGCTTAACCAGGCTAGATACTCACCATCAGGACTCAAACGAGGAGAAGAATAAAAATCGCTACCCGCAGCTAAATCTTGCATCCTCCCTGTATTGAGATTAATGGTGACAATACTATTTTTGGCTTCGCCAGCCAAAGAATGATCTTCACAGACACAAATTAGACGATTTCTGTCTCGATCAACGATTAGATCCCCATAACGTCGCTCCAATTTATCCGTCAAAGGATAGGGTTGCGTGCCAATTACCTGTTGATAAATTCTGCCATCTTGATAGTTAGAAAATAAATTGTATTCCCCTCAACTACGAATGCACCACCTCCATATTCGTGAATTTTACTGCGTACGCTTAAGGGTGCGAGGGTAAAATTTTTCACCTCTGCTTGATTGCCGTAGCCGATCAGCAAATTTCTTCCTTGTTCTTGGGGTCTTTTTTCTACCCAATAAATGTTTCCTTGGTTGACAGCCAAACTGCTAATGCCGACAGTTTGAGAAACGATTAAATTTGAGGTTATGGGCGATTGCCAAGAACCACAAGCAGCCACTTGAGGAGTATTCATAGATTTTAATTTATTGTAGGAAAATTCCTGTGTCTGACGCTTAATTATTTTTACAGTTTTCCGACCGCAGTTCCCATAGTAGTATTTTATGTAAAACAACTTGACAAAATAGTGAAATCAAACTGTCGTTCAACACTGGGGTGTTTTAGCTGGCTCTTATGGGAATTGAAAGCTTTAGCCTAATAATTGTTAGTTAAACTGTTAATATGTCTCGGATTAAACAGGTAATTAAACCAATTTGTTGCCAGTGTTGCATTTTTGCCTTTGTTTTATCGATATGATTTTTTGAAAAGTGGCAATAAATAATTATTAATTCTCATTCACTAACAAGTATTTTAAATAAACTTTACATAAGTTAACTAAAATCGTGTATCTTAGAATTTAGTGAGAGTAAGAACGCAAATACTATTTTTCCAAAAACATGCTACAAGTAGACCGAAAAAAGCTGTTGTAGCTAAGATGAAGCAACAGGAGTCAGCTATTCAAAATTTATTGACAATGACACGCAGCGTTTTTGTTACAAAAGTAAATACATATTCTCATAAATACTGGCTATGAGTATGGCAGCTTAAAAACTTTTTCTTACACCACCAAAATCAACAAGCATATCGCGTAATGAAAACAGCACAGAAATCTAACGACTTGGTTAGAAGCTATCTCAAAGAAATAGGTCGTGTTCCTCTTCTAACTCATGAGGAAGAAATTCTCTATTCCAAACGAGTGCAGAAAGCGATCGCTTTAACTAGAGTCAAAAAGTCTTTAATCGAAGAACTCGGTATAGAGCCTACCACAGAAGAATGGGCAACAGCAGCAGGAACGACTCCTAGCGAGTTACTGACAGCGATTGAGTCAGGCGAGTCTGCTAAACGAAAAATGGTGGAAGCAAACCTGCGACTAGTAGTGTCTGTAGCTAAAAAGTATCTTAAACGTAACCTGGATCTTTTAGATTTGATTCAGGAGGGAACAATTGGGATGCAGCGAGGAGTAGAAAAATTCGACCCGACCAAAGGATATCGTTTTAGTACCTATGCTTATTGGTGGATTCGCCAGGCAATCACTAGAGCGATCGCTGAAAAAGGTCGTACCATTCGGCTGCCGATTCATATTACCGAAAAACTCAACAAGATTAAGAAAGCTCAAAGACAGTTAGCCCAGCAAAAAGGAAGAACGGCGACTATTGCCGAACTGGCTCTGGAACTAGAGCTTACTCCTAAACAGGTGCGTGATTATCTAGAGAAGTCTCGTCAGCCAATTTCCCTCGACGTAAGAGTCGGAGATAACAACGATACTGAACTTGGCGATATGCTGGAAGATTCAGGACAATCCCCTGAAGATTTTGCCACCTCTTCTTCCTTAAAAAGGGACTTGGACAAACTAATGGGAGATTTAACCCCTCAGCAAAAAGAGGTAATTAGTTTGCGATTTGGTTTAGCCGATGGAAAACCGATGACATTAGCCAAGATTGGCGAGTGCCTCAGTATTAGCCGAGAAAGGGTGCGCCAAATCGAGCGAGAAGCTTTATCTAAGCTCCGTAAGCGTAAAATGGCAATTAGAGAGTATCTTGCTAGCTAAGAGTTGAATGTCTTGCTATTGATCGGAAAACTCTCTGTTGAGAGTTCGGTTCTACTTAACCCATGATTAATAGCAGGGTGTTTTAATAAAATGGCAGACAAATAGATCGGTACATCATACTAAATTTGTTTCATTAATCCTAGTCAGGAGGCTAAAAGTGAGCAATCAAGATATTTCTCAGAGTTCTTTCAAGCGTAGCGAAAATGAAAATTCGCTATGGCATTATGTTCAAGCTCTGAGTCCTGAAACTATCACTCATCTCTCCCAGCCTGAATCCCAAGAAGTGTTTGAAATCATCGAACAAAATATTACTGGCTTGTTAGGCAGTATGCCCCAGTCAGAATTTCAGGTGCAAATTAATACCAATCGTCAGAGTTTAGGGCAATTATTGGCATCTGCCATGATTAGTGGTTATTTCTTACGCAATGCTGAACAGAGAATGGGCTTTGAGCAATCCTTGATGGAAACTGGGATCGATAATTAAGACCTGCCAAGATCAATTTAAACTAAAATATATAGTCATATATGTAATAATGAGCAACCTCTAACTTAGTTAAGGTTGCTTTGCACTATTTACAATTTTGACATTTTTAAATTAACTTATAATTCTGACAAAAAATAGCAAAAATAGCAAGCGTTGTATGCCATTAACCTCACTTCCTCTGACACACAAACAGATTGGAGTAGCTGTAATCAAGAATCAGCAGGGAAAAATCCTGATAGATCGGCGAAAACAATCAGGAGAGATGGGTGGACTATGGGAGTTTCCTGGGGGCAAAATTGAGCTAGGAGAAACCGTTGAAGAATGCATTCAGCGTGAAGTTAAAGAAGAATTAGATATTGAGATTGCAGTAGGCGATCGCTTGACAACGATTACTCATACCTATAAAACTTTTAATGTAACCTTATACGTTCATGACTGCCAATATTTAAGCGGTCAAGCAAAAACTCTGGAGTGCGAAGAGATTCGGTGGGTAAAACCTGCCCAAATGAATCAATATCAATTTCCTTCAGCCAATATCCAAATAATCAATCTTCTTCAGCAAAGGGGCATAGGCAAATGAGTCCCAAAAATACTTCTGACAATTTAATCATTCGTGAATTTACTGCTGCCAAGCAGATCAAACTGTTTATTTCACTGCAAGAGGCACTTCTGAGTGGAAAGTTAACCTTTACCGATCCTGTCAAAGAGCAGGAATGGCATGTTTATCTTTATTTAGGAGATATTGTCTACGCCACAGGAGGCGTTCATCCAATTCGGCGCTGGCAGCGGAATCTAATTTTAAACTTGCCGCAAATTCCTTTTCAGCTTTCAAATCTGCAAGCAGAACTGACGCAGCGCAGAGCAGACTTAAGCCATAATATTTGGGAATATGAGCAACTATCCGACTGGGTTGAGCAGCAAAAGATCACCCCTCAGCAGGCTAAAAAGGCGATCGCTTTTGCCATCAGTGAGATTATTTTTGATCTAACCCAAGCAAAACAAGTTATTTGTCGTCTCGACCAAGACAATGTTTTAGTACCAATTTTAGAATTAATTAAACCCCAGAGTGTAATCACTCAACTAGAGCAAGTTTGGTCGCGCTGGCAACAAGCTCAAGTGACAGATCGTTTCCCCAACATGGCTCCTGTGATCCTTCAACCCAAACAGCTTCAAGAAAAAACTTCGATTTCTGCTTATCAAAGTCTATGTAAACTACTCAATGGCAATAAGACTCTAAGAGATCTATCTGTTCAGTTAAGAACTTCACCCTTACAGGTAGTCTGCTCTCTCTTGCCTTATATTCAGTCAGGTATTTTTGGTTTAGTTGATATTCCCGACTTGCTAGAAATAATCAGTCCTCACCAAGAGAATTATGAGCATCAAGATCGTCCTTTAATTGCTTGTGTTGATGATAGTCCGATGGTTTCTCATTTGATGGAGCAAATTATTGGTATGGCTGGCTATCGCTTTTTGGCAGTTAACGATCCTCGTGATGCAACCAAGGTTTTAATGAGTAGTCAACCAGATCTGATTTTTTTAGATATTGTTATGCCTACAATTAGCGGATATGATTTATGCGCTGAACTACGCCGATATCCAGAATTTGCCCAAACGCCAATTATTTTTCTGACTAGCAATTCAGGAGTAATCGATCGCTTGAGAGCAAGAATGGTTGGCTCATCCGACTTTTTACGTAAAACCGTTGATGCTGATGAACTAGTGCAAAAAATTGTCGAGCATTTGTCTTAGGGTGAGTTGTGAATTATGAATTATGAGTGATGAGTTATGAGTGTCCCAAAATAAATTAGTCTTGCTATATTATTGCTTTGTCAGTAAGCCTAAAACCAAAAAATATTTAATGTTCAATGTTCAATGTTCAATGTTCAATGTTCAATGTTCAATGTTCAATGCTCAATGTTCAATGTTCAATGTTCAATGTTCAATGTTCAATGTTCAATGTTAAGCCAGTGGGCAAAATCGGTGGCGAAAGTTCCTTTAAAGATCGCCTCGCGGATTTCTTGGGTAAAGCGAATTAATTCCGTAATGTTGTGAAGCGAAATCATAATATAGCCGACCATTTCTTGCGATCGCAGCATGTGGTTAAGATAAGCACGGCTAAAATTTTGACAGGCATAACAAGAGCAGGTTTCATCAAGGGGTCGATAGTCTCGCTTATAGGTGGCATTTTTGATGTTGGTGCGCTGACCTCGAATTAAAGCAGCCCCATGACGACCTAAACGGGTAGGAATCACACAGTCAAATAAATCTATCCCCGAAGCGATCGCCACAGCCATTTCTCGATAAGTTCCCACCCCCATTAGATAGCGGGGCTTATTAGCAGGTAATAAAGGAGCGGTATGACGCACTGTCGCGTTGATTAACTGGGGATCTTCGCCGACGCTCACCCCACCAATAGCGTAGCCAGGTAAATCTAGTTCAGCTAGTTGTTCGACGGCTTTTTGCCTCAGATCTAAATGTATTCCTCCCTGAACAATGCCAAATAAAGCTTGATGAGCCGTATTTTGATGTTGGGCAACACATCTTTTCAACCACCGATAACTGCGCTCTGTTGCAGCCTGTACCTGTTCTCTAGTCGCATCCGCAGGGGGACATTCATCAAACGCCATAATCACGTCTGCCCCCAAAGCATTCTGAATCTGAATTGAACGCTCTGGGGTAATGTTGATCGTGCTACCGTCACGAGGAGACTTAAAAATAACTCCTTCTTCGCTCACTTTACGCATTTCGCTCAAGCTAAAAACCTGAAACCCTCCTGAATCAGTGAGAATAGGTTTATCCCAAGCCATAAAACGATGTAGCCCTCCCGCTTCTCTGACTATATCTTCCCCTGGCTGAAGATGGAGATGATAGGTATTTGCCAAAATCATCTGCGAATTGGCAGCCTCAAGCTGTTGCGGGATTATGCCCTTAACCGTAGCTAAAGTGCCAACAGGCATAAATCTTGGTGTCTCAACAATCCCATGAGGAGTATGAAATACTCCCGCCCGCGCTTTGGTATGGCTACAGTTAGCCTGACATTCAAATGAAAATCCCACGATCAACCTTTTTTCTATGCTTATAGTGAGTCATCGCGATCTTGTCCTAAAGGATACCGCTTCGCATATTGGTTTCCAGCAAAGAGCGAAT
This sequence comes from Pleurocapsaceae cyanobacterium CSU_1_1, assembly GCA_012034765.1. Lineage (GTDB taxonomy): Bacteria > Cyanobacteriota > Cyanobacteriia > Cyanobacteriales > Xenococcaceae > Waterburya. The sequence continues at coordinate 12,711 of JAAUOU010000110.1, forward strand.
GACGAACCCGAAGGGCCTACAGCTTACAGCTTATAGCTACCCCAATACTTTTCGGTTAACAATTGCGCTCGGTAAACCTTGGTTTAAGTAATGAGTAATGATTACCTACTACCTACTACCTACTGCTCAACCAATTAATAACAAAGCCTAAACGAGAAGTATTGATAGCTACCCTAAAAGTCATCATCATCAAGCTGGACATCTAAACGAGCAGTTAAAACGTCCGTTACCATCGCCTCTATGGTATCGGCATCAATATTTTTGGCGATCGCTTGAGGTTGAGTATTACGGCAAATGGGAATTAGACTAAGTTGGCGATTGTCTTGAACTAGATTAAAACAAGCTTCACCATCAGTAGATTTACTGAGATGGAGATAATCAAAACTCTGAATATTGATATAGATTTTTTGATTAGCAATCAATGTAGACTGATTGTAGTCGCTAAATATTTCTTGAATATATCCTTTGCCTTGACTAGTTTTTTGCCCACTAATTTTATGGATATATTTAACATGACATAAATCAGTCAATAAGCGTTTCATATCATCTTGGTTGATGACAATGCCTTCGTCTACAATACAGGGAGCGGGTAGCGATTCCATGGCTTGATGTTTGCTCATAAGAAGTATATTTGAAGTGTCAAATTACCTAGCTAAATATTTTGTTGTAAGAAATATGCCGTAAAAATAAAGTAGCTTATCAAACAATATTAGCCCAACATTCCCCACATATTTAATCAAATTTTAAGCAAATATTTTTTCTTGTTCAAAATACCTATTGATAACATTTGGTCGTATTTTACAGACGTAATCACGTCATTTGCCAGTGGAGTAATATTTTATACAGTTATACCACTACCAGCTAAATGGACGAATAACTGGTCGAGGATTGCTCGTTGGTGTCCGCTGGTGGGATTGTTGATTGGCTTAATCCTGTTTCTTTTTGCCAGCATAATCAAAATGGGGATACCTGATTTAACCCGTAATGTCTTAACTGTAGCAATTTGGGTAGGTATCACAGGCGGACTACATCTTGATGGGGCGATGGATACCGCTGATGGTTTGTCGGTAACTAATCCCGAACGTCGTTTGGAGGTGATGAAAGATAGTGCTACAGGTGCTTTTGGTGCGATCGCCGCTATCATTATTCTTTTGCTTAAAACTGTAACCCTCAGCGAGATGTCATTGCCTCTTTGGTTAGTATTACTTTCGGCAACAGGTTGGGCGAGATTGGGACAAGTTTGGGCGATCGCTTTTTATCCTTACCTCAGAGAAACGGGGAAAGGCTCATTTCATCAAGAGAATTTACGCCTACCACAAGATATTTTATTGGGCTTGGTTGTTTTACTCTGTTTTAGTGGCTTGTGGTTTACTGTGGGTTATTTATCCTGGTGGCAAATAGGTTTGATTGTTGCGGGTAATATAGCGATCGCACTCTTAACAGGATACTGGTTTTACCAACAGCTAGGAGGGCATACAGGGGATACTTATGGTGCAGTAGTTGAATGGAGTGAAGTTTTGATACTGTGCTTTTTGACGGCATTTTAGTAGGTTGCTCTGAAGGCTTTGGGTGTCATGCCTGTAAGTTGACGAAATTGTTTACTGAGATGGCTATGACTATTGAACCCACACAAAAACGCAATGTCGATAATCGATTTGTCTGTTTGTTTTAACAACTGCTTTGCTCGTTCGATGCGTTGCTGGAGCAAATACTGGTAGGGAGTCGTATCGATCGCCTGCTTGAATTGATGGCTGAAATGAAATTGACTCATATCCAACAAAGCCGCTAAATCTGCAAGCTTGATGTCTTGATCCAGATGGTCGTTGATGTAGTCCAAAACTTGCAGAAGTTGACGCTCAGGTAAGCCACCCTCATAAACCGAAAGCCGAGGTTTGGTAGCTGCGTATTGTCTGAGCAAATGCACTGCCAGGACATTTGCCAGCGACTCAATATAAAGCCTTCCGCCTAGATTTTCCTGTTTGAGTTCAGTGAGCAGCATCATCCCGATCGCTTCAATCTGTGGATCGCGAGTCCGAAATTCGGGGAGTAATTCAAGCTGATCTGAATTCATCGCCAGCGCTTCTCTGGCAACGCTTTGAATAAACCGAGACGCAATCCGAATCTGCAAGTAGTGATCCTCTCCATCCCAACGGGCAAAAAACGGCATCTTGGCAGGCGTAATGGAAATGTCTCCTTTCCCGTACAGGCTTATATGCGTTCTACCTCCCTTAACTTGCAGAAAGCGAACGGGACGGGGCGCAAGAGACATACAAATGGCGTGTTCATCGCCATAATGACATGTCGCTTCTCCTGGTGGAGATTGGAATTGTTCAACTAAAATATTATTCCAGCCTCGATCTTGGCTAGACAAAATTGGCGGGTGATATATTTCAGTCTGATGGGTCGGCGGCATCTTCATAATAAACCCCAAATCCTAATAGATCCAATTGTAGTCATTTTTAGAGAATGTTTACTGAGCTGCTTAAAAAGCGATCCCAAGATCGTGACAGTTCCCCAAGAATGTGGTAGCTGGGCAGAGATGATTTGCCTAAGCTGAAAAAGTATTTGATTTCATAGAATCTCGAACACATTGCACGCTTTAATTCAATTGGAGATTTTCAAACATGGCACATTTATTACACATTGACGCTAGTCCTAGAGGGGGAGCGATCGCACTCTCGCCGCATGACTAGAGAGTTTATCGAACAATGGAAACAAGCACATCCTGGGGATACAGTTACCTATCGGGATATTGGACGCAATCCTGTTCCTCATGTAGATGAACCGTGGATTGCGGCGGCTTTTACTCTACCGAACAGCGTACCCCGAGCAGTGGGAAGCGATTCAAATCAGCGATCGGCTAGTAGATGAATTCATAGCGGCTGACATCTATGTCATGGGTGTTCCTATGTACAATTTTAGCGTTCCAAGCACATTCAAAGCCTACATCGATCAAATTGCTCGAGTTGGGCGAACATGGTTATTTGAGCCTGAAGACCCAGAAATGCCT
>JAAUOU010000111.1 GCA_012034765.1 Pleurocapsaceae cyanobacterium CSU_1_1
TTGTCAGAAGCTAGCACAGATTAACTTGATGGCGATGAGTAATTAGGTAGTTTTGTATTGATGACAAAGTTAAACATTGCTTACTACCTACTACCTACTACCTACTACCTATTTGCGAAGCTTATCCTTTAGGACTACTTTTTTTAAAGATCACCTGGTTCTTATTTAAAATGACTATAACCAAGATTTCCTAGCAGAATAAAATAATTATCTAGCCAATAACCCATTCCAAAGCTCGATCTTTTTGATCTGGCGTAAAATGCTTAACCTCAATACCTGAAAATAGCGTATTGCCCAATGCTGCTAGACCTTCTAGCCATTTGCGATCGCTGATGATCGCTTCTTTTTCAAAATCTTGCAAGTGCTGCAAGCTGAATCTAAGATCTTTAACCAAAGCCCCCAAAGACATACCAGAGAAATTATTGACCTCAGCATAAATTCTGAGCTTTTCACCACTATTGAGCCGGTTTTCAATTAGTTCTGTAATGCGATCGATATCTTCAGCATCGATCCAACCATCAATTTTCAAAGCAATGATTTGGTCTGCTTTATGAGGAATAAGTTTAACAGTCATAACTGGGTTCTCCTTAGGTTATGGGAATAAACAAAATTAGGCGTAAATTTGTTTGTCAATGCTTTTGGGTGATGTTGATTCTTTTAAAACAGGAGTTTGAACTAGCAGGATCGAACAAGGAGCATGATGGATAACATAATTACTAACACTACCTAAAAACATCTCTTTTAAGCCTGAATGTCCCTTTCTGCCGATGACTATTACGTTTGCATCGCAGGAATGGGCGAACTCACAGATAGTCGAACCAGGATGCCCCGTAATCTGACTAAATTCAGTTGAAATTCCCGCTGCGATCGCTTGTTCGGTAAAGTGACGCAGTATTTTGATGCCTTGTTGTTTCCAAGCAGACCATTCCTGGTCATATACTTCATTTGCTCGACGCATGATTCGAGAATCGACATGAATACAATGATCTTTGTGCTGTCTCAAATAGGGAGTTATGGCAGGATTATTTTCTTCAACAGACAAAACATGCAATAAAATCAAATTTCCTTGGTCGGCTTTTGCTAAGGATAAAGCTTGGTCAAAAACTTGTTTCCTGCCTGCTGAATAATCAATTGCTACTAAAATTTTGTTAAACATATTACCTAACCTCAACTAGTCATGAATAAAGGAGTAAACCAAATAGCAACAAAAATTAGTTTCTGGCACGAATCATAATGCACCAGCTTTCTAAGAGCTAAAAAGGAAAAGGTTCTTTAATTGCTGGATAACCTGCGGCGAAAAGGTTTATTAGGACATCAATCCATGCTGCTGAGATTCTGGTACTTTCTGGGCTTCTTCCTGGTCAAATGAGTCCAGGGAATAAGACACGGAATCGCTGTCGTTGCGAACGATTAAAACTGAACAGGGTGCATTATGGGTGACGTAATTACTCACGCTGCCAAGAAACATTTCTTTCAAGCCTTTTAAACCTCGACTACCAACTAAAATTAGGTCGGCTGACCAATTGCTTGCCAGTTGGCAAATCTCCCGCCCTGGATTGCCTGTCAATTGGATAAATTCGGTGTTCACTCCTGCTAGTCTTGCTTCTCTAGCTCTTGCTTGTAAGAATTTAAGTCCTCTATGCCTATAGTCTTCGTATCTTTTTTTATACAGTTCATAATCATAATCACTCAAAACAGGATGATCGGCATAGTTCAGCATGATCGGAAAACTTGGTTCATCTTCACCTAAAACGTGGAGCAGCATTAAGTCCGCCTTCGTAGTTTTTGCCAGAGATATTGCCGAATCAAAAACCAATTTATTGGCTTGGTAGTCTGCTGCTACTAAAATTTTGTCGATCATTAGAACACCTCATTTGTGAAGTCAGAAGTCAGAAGTCAAAAGTCACAAAGGCTTTTCCTAAAGGATTCCCTAAAGGGCTTGCGCCGCTTAGTTGGGTGTACCGCTTCGCATAAGCTTCGCGTCAGCCGCATGTAGTCAAAAGTCAAATTTACAGTTGTTGCTCACTTACTGCTTTTGTGGCAGACATTGGTTTAGATTCGGTACTGACATTACGAGCGATTAAAACTGAGCAAGGTGCGTGGTGGATGACGTAATTGCTTACGCTGCCAAGAAACATTTCTTTCAAGCCTTTTAAACCTCGACTGCCGACTAAATTAAGTCGGCTGACCAATTGCTTGCCAGTTGGCAAATCATTCGCCCTGGATTACCAGTCAATTGAGTAAATTCAGTTTTCACTCCTGCTGCTGTTGCCTCTTGTGTCAAATTTTGAAGAAATTCAAGTCCGCGTTGTTCGTATTTAGCATATTCTTTTTGATATGTTTCGTAATTGTATTCTTCAACGATGGGATAGTAAGTATAAGTTGGGGTTAGAGGATGATCCTCTTCTTTTACAGATAAAACATGGAGCAACATTAAGTCAGATCCTGTTGTTTTGGCTAAGGATACTGCCGTACTGAAGACAGACTGACTGTTTTGAGAACGGTCTACTGCTATGAGGATTTTGTTAATCATTGGTAAACCTCCTTAATTTGAAGCCAAAAATGCTTTAGAGCGCATTAAAGCTAATATTTATGTTGTAAATCAATAGTTTGAGAAACTTGTGAAGATGTTTTTAATTATTGTTTACTCTTGTCACCAATTAACTAAATATCCAAATTCACTGTAGTTTGTTGAGAAGCAATATACTGGGCAAAGGCTTTAGGATAAATCAGTAAAAAATAGACCCACCAGGCAATAATTGCCAGAGAAACAGCAATAGTAATCCAGACATTGTGCAAAACCAGCCAGCTACCAGCCACAATAGTCATTCCCGTGAGAATAATTGACCAAGGTTGACACCATCCAGGTTTATAGTCCCAAACGTTAATTGATTTAGGGTTAGATTCTAGCTTCATAATTATCCCGCTGAATGTTGGAGCGCTTCTTGTTGTGCTGCTAATAATTCTTTGATTCCTTGTTCGGCTAAGTCTAGCATTTTATTTAATTGCGATCGCGTCATACTATTAGATTCTGCTGTTCCCTGGATTTCAATTATCTCTAGCTTGCCATTCATTACTACGTTTAGATCTACATCTGCTTTAGCGTCTTCGGGATAGTCTAAATCTAGATAAGCTTCACCATCAATTAAGCCAACGGATACCGCAGCGACAGGCTCAATTAAAGGAGACTTGCTTAACTCCCCTGCTGCAATTAACTTATTAATCCCATGAGCTAAGGCGACATAACTACCTGTAATAGATGCGGTACGAGTCCCAGCATCAGCCTGAAGCACATCTGTATCAATAGTAATTGTTCTTTCTCCTAATCCTTTGAGGTTAATTGCTGCTCGCAAACTACGTCCAATTAGCCGTTGAATCTCTTGAGTGCGTCCTGACAGCTTCATCAGTTCCCGTGAATGGCGAGTGTTGGTAGCACCTGGTAACATCCGATATTCCGCAGTCAGCCAAGCCTGTCCACTATTAAGCAAAAATCTGGGTACTCGATCTTCTATGCTTACCGTGCAAAGCACCTTGGTTTTACCACATTCAATCACCACCGAAGATAAAGGATTTTCAATAAAATCAAGCTGAAAACTATGACTGCGTAATTGATGTGGTTGGCGATCGCCTAAACGTTTCCAAGACAAAATACTACTCCTAAGATTAATTGATATTCAAAGTCTGACAATGATTAGGATATTTAAATTAATCGAGTAATAAATTGAGACAGTTCTTAACTTATTACGCACCTTCAAGATTTCTCAAAATACCCACAAAACTATGTTGGGTATACATGTATTTTTGACTACAAAGTTCAAGAAGAGTAAAGCTTATTCTGTAATAAATAATTATACTTATTGAAGATTTTTAAAATTGTTCTCCATAGTTAATTTTTGACTATATCGTGTAGAGGAATAAGACTATGAATTAAATCAAGCCTTGTTTTAAAAACATTTTCGCTAGAAATTATTTTAGAAACTACTTATTAGCCGTGCCACATTTTTTTCTTTCTTTATTTCTCACCGCTGCCATGAGCTTTGCTCTACCTATAGTATTATTTGGTTCGGTGTTGGGCTTTTTAGCTCTAATTAGCTATATTCCAGGTTTTTTAACCGTAAGCAACCAAGGATCTCAGTATATGCTCAATTTTTTAGCGGTGTTTGGTGACGGTAAACCGCTTCAGGGAATAATTACTCTAGGCATTACGGTAAGCATTGCAGGTATTTTATTGGACATCTTGAACTTCTATCGCTACCAAAGCTTGCGAGATGAAGATTTTAGTTAAGAACTTTAAAAATACTTAATAGATGATAAGTAATCTCCATTTGGGCGTAAAGGCAGGTAAGAATTAAATAGATATTGATTACTCAATTTCGCGTACTTTATTCTTAATTCTGTCAATATGTCTGGAAGCGAACTAAAAGCAGATCTTTGGATCAATGAATATATTACTCCCTGGGATATCTACACTCACGGAGTAACCAAGATTCTGGCACATTGTCAGACACAATATCAGGAAATGTATATTGTCGAAACTGGCGCTTTTGGTAAAGGGTTGGTGCTAGACGGTAAATGGCAATCCTGTACTGTCGATGAATTTATCTATCACGAATCTTTAGTTCACCCGCCTTTGATTGCCCACCAAACCCTAAAAGAGTCCTTGTGTTGGGTGGTGGCGAAGGAGCAACGATCCGCGAAGTATTGCGCTGGAAAAGCGTTGAGGAAGTGACGATGATCGACATTGATGGTGAGGTGGTAGAAGCCTGTAAGCAGCACCTGCCTGAAATGCATCAAGATGCCTTTGCCGATCCTCGTGTAAAGCTGATGATTGCTGATGCTCTGGAAGTTTTAGACACAACAACCGACACTTGGGACATTATTATTTCTGATCTCAGCGATCCGATTGAATCTGGTCCTTCTTTTGCTTTATTTACCAAGGAATATTTTACCAAACTCAAGCGAGTACTTAATCCTGGAGGTTACGTTATGGTGCAGGCAGGACCTATTTCTCCCCCAGAAGTCAAAGATCATGCTCGGTTGGTTAATACTTTAAAAGCAGTATTTAGCAATGTAACCTCTTTATCTGCTCCCACCCCTTCCTATGGACGCGCCTGGGGGTTTGCGATGTGTTCGGAATCAGCGATCGCCCTACAACCTCAGCCAGAATCAGTCGATCAACTATTGCAAGCCAAAACTACTGGAGGTTATCGTTTTATCGACGGGATCAGTCTTTTGGGTATTATGCAGACTCCCCTATATATCCGCCAGGCGATCGCCGCTGAAACCACCGTTTACACTCTCAATCAACCGCCTAAATTCTTCGGGACAGGGGTTGTCAGTGAACAATGAACAATGAGCAATGAACAATGAACAATGAACAATGAGCAATGAACAATGAACAATGAACAATGAACAATGAACAATGTAGAGACGTAGCATGCTACGTCTGTACTAATCAGTCATTAGTTGATCCAGGCTAAACTACCGATGATGATGATGATTAAACCGAGGGCAAACCAAACGAATTGATTATCTTTAGTCTCAGTCGGCGTTGTTTGGGAATATTCTAGTTTTATTTCAGAGGGCGTTGTTGATTGCTTTTTGGCTGCTACATAGCGAGATGCTCCCTGATCTGCTTGAGCTAAATCGGGAATTTCACTCATCCACTCTTTAGGGCGCTCTAGTTTGGGCGCTTTCATAATATAGAGAATGCGCTGTGCCTGTTCGCGAGTTTGGGTATCAGGATGAGTAATTAATTCTTGAGCTAGGGCGATCGCCTGGTCGATTTGATTGGCTGCTTGATATGCTGTAACCAACCAAATCTGAGCCTCGCCACCCTTACGAGAATTGGGAGCGACTAAATCTTTAGCCGCTTCGAGGTTGTCAATACTTAGGCGATATTGCCCCGTTTCCATGGCTTGTTTGCCTGCCTGATATTTTTGCTGAAACTGTTCTTGATTATCTACTGTCACGTTAAACTATGAATATATAGAGGAAATTACTTAAACTCATTATTAAATAATTTACCTCTTCCGTTCAAGCTACGAAGGTTAGATTATGAGTGGACAATCTTGGGTTAAGTTTAATTGGCGATCGCACTTAAAGGCGATCGCGCTTTTTACAGGAGCAATATGTATCTTGGAAACTCCAGCAGAAGCAGTACCAGCAGTAACTAAAGACTTTAAATTAGCTCAAGTGAGTGTAACTAGCCAAATTAATGCGCCAATACCTTTAAACCTTAGACCGCGAACTCACATTCCACTGCCGACAAACAGCCGTAGCAGCGATTACGAGAGCCGTTTTAGATACGATCATCAATATGGTTACGGTGATGAATACGAGCATCACCACCATCATCACCGAGGCAACCAGAGGAGCGGTACTGTGATTATTATTAATCCTGCTAACCACTCGAACTACTCCAGCTACGAAAAATATAGCGAACAAGGCGGTTATATTCGCATCATCCGCAAGTAGTATTTTTAATCAATCTTTGCAACAGACGGTATTTGGGTAGGGGCGAACGGCTGTTCGCCCTTGCAGGATATGTATCTCGTTAATTATTGCCCGATCTGATGTTCATAGAATAAACTGATTGATTCTGAGGCAACAATCATCGAACCGATTCCCTCATCCGTCAGAATTTCCAGTAGTAGTGAATGAGGTAATCTACCATCGAGAATGTGAGCCGCTTTCACTCCCTGAGCAAGAGATCGCACGCAACAAGAAACTTTGGGAATCATTCCCCCTGAAACAATTCCTTCACTAATTAGCTCCCTTGCCTTCTGAATATCTAGCTTAGTAAGTAGGGTTGAGGGATCGTGATAGTCGTATAAAATTCCTGCTGTATCAGTTAAGAGAATGAGCTTTTCTGCCTGTAGTGAGGCAGCAATTTCCCCTGCTACAGTATCGGCGTTGATATTATACGCCTGACCATGCTCATCAGCAGCAACGCTAGAAATTATCGGTACATATCCACTACTAACCAAAGACTCGACTAATCCTGTATCAACGCTGGCAACTTCCCCCACAAAGCCCACACCTTCTTTGCCCACAGGGCGTGCCTGAATTAAGTTAGCATCTTTACCGCATAATCCAACTGCTTTAGCCCCTGCACGATTAATTAAAGAGACTAATTCTTTATTAACCCTACCAGCCAAAACCATCTCTACTACGTCCATAGTTGCTGCATCAGTCACTCGCAGCCCGTCTTTAAACTGAGGCTCGATGTTTAATTTCTGTAGCCAGGTATTAATTTCAGGACCACCACCATGAACTACTATCGGACGCACTCCAACACTAACCAAAAACACAATATCGTTGATTACTTTCTCCTTGAGACTACTATCTTTCATGGCAGCCCCCCCATATTTAATCACGATAGTTCGGTTGGCAAATTTCTGAATATAGGGCAAAGCTTCACTCAGAATACGGACGCGGGTAGCTGCTGATTCTTTGAAATATTCGCTGTCGTTAATCATGAAATTGTGAGAATTTTGCAGAATTAAAATCTAATTAAAATCTTCAGTTATTTAGCTGCACCTGAGATTTAAGTACAGAAGGGATAAGTTCCTCAATCTGGGCAGCTACTTCTTGAGGAGACTGCTCTAGTTCAGGAGCAACTTGTAGATCCGCCTGAGCATACAAAGGACGACGCAGGTTTAACAATGATTCTAGTTTGTCAGCCAATGGTCGATTTTGGTCTTGGGCGACCCTTTTTTTTAATATCTCTAAATCTACATCCAGCCAAACAACTAAACCGTGTCGTAAGTAACTCCAGTTCATTTGCTCCTGAATTATGCCCCCTCCAGTAGAAATTACCGTGCGGGTGTAAACCGATAGCTCACCTAAAACTTGAGTTTCTAATTCCCGAAAACCCGCTTCTCCCGACTGTTCAAAAATAGCAGGAATGGGTTTTTTGGCGATCGCTTCAATAATTTGGTCGGTATCAATAAATCGATAGTTAAGACTTTGCGCTAGATGTTGACCAACGGTGGTTTTTCCTGAACCCATCATGCCAATTAAATAAATATTTAGACCCTGCAATAAATTACTCATCGTTTACTTTCCACAATTTTTCTTTAGCAACTTTTGCGAACAAGACGGCAGATCTAAATTAATAAATTATGTGATTAAAATCAATTTTTTGGGAACTATATTTCTATCTGGATTTCTTGATCGTGGTTTTTGCATTGTAAAAGTCAAGGAAAGTTAATAATGTCTGCAAAAAAATATAATTCAAATCAGCTTATTTCTATTCTTGATTCTTTATTCAAAAAGAACAGCAGTGGAATTTTAAGCTTAACAACCCAGGTAGATTCCTGGCAGCAGCAACGTTCCTGCATTTTGAGTTTGCGTAATGGAGCTTTGATCTATGGTGGCACGAAAGTTCCCAATGCCGAAGAACTCTGCTTCAAAATTGGTGAGGCACTAAAGCCAAATCTGATTAAAGCTGCCCTTTCGGTGGCAGTGGAAAGAGCCAAAGAGCCTAATTCAGCCGTAGAGCTACTAGAGATGTTGATCAGGATGAGAGCTTTTACCTGGCAAGAAGTAGAAGCCTTGATGAATACAAAAGTTTTATTAATTATCGAAAAATTTGTACCCTATTCAGGAGAAGCACAATGGTCTGGCAATCTTGACTTAGATCTGAGCTATGGTGCAGATCGACACGGCTTAAACTGGAGCGATATTCAACAAGAGTTAAAGCATCGTCAGCAAATTTGGCAGGATTATGCACCTCAAATACCCAGCATGGATGCAATTCCTGTGGTCACGCCACAGCAGCTAAGGGTGATCGATAATCCTCAAGTAGCAGATCATTTTATTAAATCAGTTAATGGTAGAGCCAGTTTGGTAAATATTGCCGAGAAAATGGGCAAAGATCCACTCAAGGTCGCCACAAACTATTTTAATTGGGCTAACAATGGCTGGGTGAGTTTTGTGGAAAGTCCTCTTGAAGCCCAAAGAGTGATTAGCGCATCTATAGCCAGTGAGCATGGCGGAGAAACCAGCGTTAATTCTTCAGAGGCGATTTCCCTCCGGGAACGCTCCGCGATCGCTAAACTTGGTCAAGATTTGCCCATAGTTTTATCTGTCGACGACAGCGCCATTATCCAAATCTCCATTAAACGAGCTTTGCAAGCAGATTACAACGTTTTACTCGCCAGTAAGGCAACGGAGGCATTAGAGATTCTGCAAGAGGTCAAGGTTGAGCTGATGCTGTTGGACTTGACCATGCCCGATATTGATGGTCTGGAGTTTTGCAAAACTGTTCGCGCTTTTCCGCAGTTTCGAGATTTACCCATTGTCATGGTGACGGCTAGAGATGGCTTAGTCAACAAAATGAAGGGGCATATTGCTGGCACGAGTAAATATCTTACCAAGCCATTTAAGCCAGAAGAACTGAGAGAAGTTGTCCGTCAATACATTAAATAGCTAATAATTAGAGCAGATTTATAGATTATGGGCATTAAACCATACTTAATTTTTATCCTCCACGATTCACGCTATGCGATCGCTGCTGAATCGGTTAGTGAAATATTTTTATTACCTGAATTAACTCCTATTCCCGAAGCACCCCCAGATATTGTGGGGTTGTTGAATTTACATTCAGCCTATGTGCCAGTCATGCACCTCGATCTGCGCTTTGGTCATAAATTTGATCGCTGTCAGATAACGGATAGCGTGATTGTGGTTGAGTCTCAAGGTTTGCAGGTGGGGATGATTGTTCATCGGGTGGAAACAGTCAACGATATCGACGATCGCTATATTCAGGCGGATTTCTCTTATGGTAGACCAAACATCCATCAGGCTTTTGTCCAAAGCATCATTAGTCTTGATGATGAGATGATTACTCTGCTCAACATCGATAATTTGGTGCGTCATCCTGAAGCTTTAGAAGATTTAGTCTCTGCTGAAGCTAATGCCGAAAGAGAATTGCTTTCTGGTAATTTTTACGAGCAGTATTTTACTGATGCTAGCTCTAATCTTAAAGCAGCTCTCCACCAACGAGCGCTCAACCTCAAAGAAGCTACTGACAAAACAGCCACGACCAAATTGATTTCCTTAGCAGTGGTCAGCATTGGCGGTAGATACTTCGCTTTAGATTTAGGCGTAGTCAGGGAATTCACCACTATCGGCAGAATTACTACAATTCCCTGCTGTCCCGAACATATCATCGGCAACATGAACTTGCGGGGTGAGATTTTAACTCTGGTCAATATTTGTCAATCTTTAAATCTGACCATGACTCAGGAAAATCTGGCTACCAAAGCAGTAGTGGTTGAAGTCGATGATATCACTGCGGGTATTGTGGTGGACGAAGTATTCGACGTGGTGGATTTTTCCCCGCAAGAGCTTAAACCAGTTCCCGCCGCCATGGATAGTGATGCCTCTTCTTATCTCAAAGGAGTAGCTGACTATCAAAACCAAACTCTCAACGTGATCGATCTCCCAAAGCTGCTGGCGGAAGGAGCAATGACGGTTGAGCTGACAGCATAAATTTATTTTTAGATTAACTAACAGAAATTACAGGTGAACTACTCATGAAAATTGGAACTCAATTAACCGCTGGCGCATTTGGGATTGGAGCGATTGTATTAGTCAACTTGGGGGTAATTTTTATTGCAACCTCCGCAAACAATGCAAAGAGATCAGCCTTTCTGGTGCGGTTCGCGGGGGAACTCAAAGATCGGTTAAGCTCGAACTGTCCAACAGTGCCGACGACAAGTTAATTGCCCAAATGGACAAAATGATTGCAGGCTTGCTTAACGGTAGCGCAGAATTAAAGCTGTCTCCTGCTACTGACCCTGATTTTATTACCAAATTGAAAGCAACACAGACCGAATGGAATCAATCTAAAGCCTTAATTCAGCAGCTTAGAAAGCAACCAACCGAAGCCAATCGTTTAGCCTTACTCAGGCAAAGTGAAACTTTATTTAAACTAGCCGACGAAGCAGTAAATGCAGCCGAACAAAATACAGCAAAAGAACTGAACCGATTCAAAACACTAGAATTATTCGTAGCATTAATCAACATTATGATCGCAACGGCAATTATCGTTGGTTCTCGCCGAATTACTAACACTCTAGATCAATTTACCAATATAATCGCCAAATCTTCGGAAGAGATTGCTGCCAAGGTAGAAAACCAAGAGGCAATAGCCAACGAACAATCTAGTTCGGTCAGTCAAACCACATCTACGGTGGATTCTTTGGGTGAAACTTCTCGTCGTTCGGCAGTCCAGGCAGAAGAATCGGCAAAAAGTGCCAGTACAGCGCTTGCTCTGGCGGAATCTGGATCGGCAACAGTCGAGCAAACCAGGGTGGGGATGGAAAGTCTCAAAGATAGGGTAAGAGAAATTGCCGAACAGATCATTAACCTGAGTGAACAAACTGAACAAATTGCTGGGGTATCAGAACTAGTAGGGGATTTGGCAAACCAAACCAACATGCTGGCACTAAACGCAGCGGTTGAGGCGGCTCGTGCTGGGGAATACGGGAAAGGTTTTGGGGTGGTTGCGGGTGAGATTCGGAAACTGGCGGATCAAAGCCGTAAGTCTGCCGACCAAATCAACAAACTGGTAACAGATGTCCAATCAGCCATGAACAGCGCCGTAATGGTAACCGATGAAGGTAAGAAAACCGCAGAATCTAGTATTGAATTGGCGCTAGATACAGCCGAATCATTTATCGGGGTGAAAAACGCAGTAACCAACGTATTCTCCAACACCTCCGAAATCTCCCAAGCAGCAAAACTGCAAGCGGTTAGTATTCAAGAGGTTCTAGCAGCAATCAACGCTCTTAACCTGGGAGCGATGGATACGGCAGCAGATATGCAGGATGTTAAGGCTTCTACCGTAGAACTGAAAAAATCGACCGAACAACTTAAGGCAGTTGTGTAATTTGAGCTTATTACTAGAATTGGCTGAACAAAATTATGATGATTGAAGATGAAGAGCTAAGACTGCTTTTTAAGACTTCCAGTAGTGAACACCTGCAAAAGTTAGAATCTGAGCTGATGATCTTGGAGAAAAATCCTCAAGATCCCAAAGCATTAGAGGAATTTTTGCGAGAAGCTCATACCCTTAAAGGCGACTCCCGCATGTTGGGACTAGATGAAATTGAGATGCTGGTGCATCAGCTAGAAGACTGTGTAGAAGGAATTAAGGCAGGATCTAGCGAGGTTACTCCCGAATTATGCGATCGCCTTTATCAAGGCATTGATGCGATCAACCAGCTTTCTCATCAGGCAATTACAGGAGAATTGGCTAATATTGATCCCCTTGGCGTTTTAGCGTCGCTGATGAATTTGTCAGGCAATTTACCTGCTGCTAGATCTCAACCAGAGTTGTTTGGCGATGGTGATGACTTCTTTGGTAGTGATTCCACTCCAGAACAATTTACAGAAGATTTATTTGCTGATGAGCCATCAGGAGATGAGTCTAGTTTCGCTGTTTCAACTATAGCTAGCCCTAAACCTGAACAGTCTGTAGCAACTCCTGTAATTAATCAAGACTATCAAATTGACACAATTCGGGTTGAGCCACAAAAGTTAGACACCCTCATGACTCAAGCGAGTGAACTGGGGGTAACTAGACTGCGAATTTCGCAGCAAATGACGGAAATTGAACAGATATCCGCCTTATGGTCAGAATGGGTCAAACAGGACACCTCAATTGTGACGGAGATCGAAAAAACCTTAAATCCAGAACTTTTGCAGCCTCTCAAACAGTTTTTAAACAATACTGAACAGCGGGTAAATTACCTGGGAGGTTTGATCAATAATCTCAGAACTAGAGCCAATGAAGATGGTGCAAGTTTAGAAATTATTAGCGATCGCCTAGAGTCAGGAATCAACGGTTTAAGACAGTTACCTTTGGCTACAGTATTCAATATTTATCCGCGGATGGTGAGAGATCTGGGTCGTCAACTGGGTAAAGAGATTGAATTAATCATTGAGGGTGGAGATACCAAAGCCGACAAGAGAATCTTAGAAGAAATTAAAGACCCCCTGCTGCATTTAATTCGTAATGCGATCGACCACGGGATCGAAACTCCCGCAGAACGTATTGCCCAAGGTAAAGCTAAAACAGCTACTTTGATCCTGCGAGGTTATCAAATGGGGAGTAGCATCGGCATCGACATTAGTGATGATGGACGAGGCTTAGATCTCAAGAGTATTCGCAACACTGCCATTCGGCGTAAAGTGTGTACTGAAGCAGAACTAGCTACCATGAGCGAGTCGGAGATTCAATCTTTAATCTTTTCCTCTGGTTTTTCCACTCGTACCGAAACTACCGAACTTTCAGGCAGAGGGGTAGGTTTAGATGTAGTTCGGGCTAATGTAGAACGTCTTAAAGGAGCAATCCAGGTAACTTCTGTCCCTGGCAACGGCTGTAAATTCCAGGTGCGTTTAAACACCAGTTTGGCAACAACCAAAGTTTTGATTGTTGAAATTAGCCAGACTCGTTATGCTTTGCCCTTAGAATTCATCCAAACCATGATTACCGTCTCTCCTCAAGATATTTATGAGATTGAAGGAAATTCTACTATTACTTTTGAAGAGCAACCCCTTTCCATTAAGCAGCTTGACAGTTTGCTCCAACTATCTACTCCAGCAGATTACCGCAGTAAAAATTATTTCTCCTGTATTGTGCTGCAAGTTGGCAAAGATCTTTTTGGGGTAATTGTCGACGATTTGGTCGATCAGCAGGATGTAGTCCTCAAACCCCAAAGTAAACTGCTCAAGCGTATTCCTAATATTACTGGAGCAACTATCTTAGGGAATGGATCGGTCTGTATGATTCTTAATCCTGTAGATTTACTTCATTCCCTCAGGAAAGGGAGTTGGCATGTTGCAACCTCTGTCGCCCCCTCCACCACTAAAAATAGACTCCTACTGGTGGAGGATTCAATTATTATCCGCACTCAAATGCAGCGTTTGTTGAAGGGTGCAGATTATGAAGTCACCGTTGCCGAAAATGGCTTACTCGGTTTACAACAGGTTCAAGCTCAAGAATTTGAGATCGTGCTATCGGATGTGGAAATGCCTCAGATGAGTGGTTTAGAAATGACGGCGCAGATTCGTCAAAACAGTAAATACGATCGCCTGCCCATTGTTTTAATTACCACTTTGGCATCTCCAGAAGACAAACAGCGTGGTATGGAAGCAGGAGCAAATGCCTACCTAACTAAAGGTGATTTCAATCAACAGCTTCTGTTGCAAACTCTGGCTCAATTAATTCATGCTCACCGTTAATCAACTTAATCAATTTAAAACTATGTCTAAAATCAAAGTTCTACTAGTGGAAGATTCGCCTGTTGCCATCAACATCTACGAAAAGATGCTTAATTCTTCTCGCCATATTGAGGTTGTAGGTAAAGCCTTCAACGGCAAAGAAGGATTAGATTTAGCTTTTAAACTTCATCCTGACGTAATCTGTACTGATTTACAAATGCCTGAAATGGATGGCTTAGAATTCACCAAGCAAATCATGGCTCACTATCCTACGCCAATTTTGGTGCTAAGTAATACTGTGCAAAAAAGTGACGCAGACACAATCTATGAAGTCATGAAGGCGGGGGTAGTCGATGTGATGGCAAAACCTCAAACTGCTTTGGGAGGAAATTCAGACTCAATGCAGAATGAATTAATTACTAAAATTCGAGTTTTAGCCACCAAAAAAGTTTCTCCTATTCCCTTAAATTAAGTCGGAAATTTGTTATCTAACTCAAAATCATGTTCTTAAACCAAACCAACACCGTTAATCCTCTTGTTAGCCTCTTCTACAGAGTGTTAGCGGGAGGAAAGCCTCTGATCACATCGATTAGTTTCCTCTATCTTTTTCAAAAAAACATCAGATAAATAAATTGAAAGATCATGGGTAAAATTAGAGTATTACTAGTTGAAGATTCCTCAGTAGCAATTAATATTTATGAGAAGATGCTCAGTTCTTCTCGTCATATCGAAGTCATTGGCAAAGCATCCAATGGCAAAGAAGGATTAGATTTGGTTTCTCAGCTTAATCCTGATGTAATTTGTACTGACTTGCAGATGCCTCAGATGGATGGGTTAGAATTTACTAGACAGGTTATGGCTCATAACCCTACGCCGATTCTAGTCTTAAGTAATGCAGTGCAGAAGTCGGATGTTGACAACATCTATGAAGTAATGAAAGCTGGGGCTGTTGATGTGATGGCAAAACCTCAAACTGCTCTGGGGGGTGATACTGAATCCATGCAAAACGAACTTGAAGTTAAACTCAGAGTTCTGGCAACGAAAAAAGTAAAGGCAATTCCCCTGAGATAACTATAGTCATTCCAATTAGCTTCCGCATTTTAAAATTTCGCGCCCAATTCAATTAATCGTAGGGGCAAATCGCCCTAAAGGATATGCCCTAAAGGACTAGCTTCGCGTCGCGGAGCGGTATGCTTTAGCACTAGCTCCGCGTCGCGATTTGCCCCTACTGGTTTTGTAAAACCAATCTAAGATTACGAGGCTGCGGCTCTAGCTTCGGCTGCTTCGTCTGGATGAATACCCAATCGGGTTAGATTCAGACGATTTTTTGATCGAAGCCACGGATCTTAACTACGATCTCGTCACCTATTGCCACTTCATCATCCACCTTGCCTACTCTACCTTGGCCAGTTGAGAAATATGAATCATGCCTTCTTTGCCTGGCAAAATTTCTACAAAAGCGCCGATGTCAATAA
>JAAUOU010000112.1 GCA_012034765.1 Pleurocapsaceae cyanobacterium CSU_1_1
AACTGCACCTGAAAATCGAGACTTAGGGGTAGTCAAATCACCTCGCCCGAAACGAGCCAAACCACCTCTTAATTTATCTCCGATTCCCTCTTGACAACTGGCTTTTAAGCTTAACTTGTCACCAATGGGTAATAAGTGTCCTAACTGAAATACGTATTGCTATAAATGATCAATTAATAAGCATTCTCTTGGTAATTCCTGGCAACGTTACTCCACAAGCGATTAAACCTAGCTAGGTGATTGAATTAATAAGAAGTCTAATTGTCTTTGACTATCCAATTTATAAAGATCATCGCAACCACCTAAATGTTGTTCGTTGACAAAAATTTGTGGCACAGACCGCTTACCATTTGAGCGTTGCGCCATCCTCTCTCTAGCTTCGTTGTCGCCGTCAATCTTATATTCGATAAAATCAACCCCCTTCCACCACAACAGTAATTTGGCACGAATACAAAAAGGACAAGTCGCCCAGGTGTAGATTTCTACATTGGCTTTAATACGCTCTGGATGACGGTTTAAAAGAGGATTAAGAAAATCAAGCATTTTCACAAATTGATTTATGTGTTGCGTATATTATAGCGATTGTTGCTATGTCTACAATTCTGGGAAAACTAAGAGTATGTTTAAACAACTGCTCTCGGTGTTTTTGGAATCTCGCTGTGAATTTTGTCAACGCACTACTTCTGATGTCCTATGTGAATATTGTTGGCAAAAACTATCTAGTCATCAATTAAAAAAATGCGATCGCTTAAGCTCGATCAGACTCAAACTATCTTTGCCTGGGGTATGTATGATGGACAGTTAAAAAGAGCGATCGCCCTAACGAAATACCAGCGTAGACCAGAAATTGCGGGTGTGTTGGGAACACTTTTAGGAAAGGCTTGGTTAGAGAGTAAATCAATTAAACTTCCGCCCAAAATAACTGTCGTGCCAATTCCGCTACATGTCAAAAAGCAGCGGGAGCGTGGCTTTAATCAGGCAGAAGTGATGGCAAAAAGTTTTTGTCAAATTACAGGATATCAATTAGACACCCAGGCTTTAATTCGGGTTAAAGAAACCGAGGCAATGTTTAATCTAAAAACTTTAGCAGCCAGAGATAACAATATACAGGGTGCATTACAAATAGGCGCAAAACTACCAAAACATCCAGTTCTGCTGCTAGATGATATTCACACGACAGGAACTACGGTTAAAGAAGCAATTAAAGTACTTCAACAGAAACAGATTGAGGTAATTGGTGTGGCAGTAGTCGCTAAAGCAGGGAAGCAACAATGAGCAATGAGCAATGAGCAATGAGCAATGAGCAATGAGCAATGAGCAAGGTTTTTAGTTGATCCCAAACTCAAGTCTAATCTAAACAATAAAAGTATTTGTCTCTGGGGGAACATCTTGCCAGCGCCCTTTCCCTACGGCTCTGATGGCTTCTTTAAGACTCACATCTCCCGTATAAATTGCCCGACCAACAATTACGCCTGTAACGCCAATGGATTCTAGCCCTAAAAGACTTAATAGGTCAGTTAATGAACTTACCCCACCAGAGGCAATTACGGGAATATCAATTGCTGAGGCTAGTTCTCTCAGGGCATCCATATTTGGTCCAGATAAAGTGCCATCACGATGAATATCGGTATAAATAATTGCTGCTGCTCCCTG
This sequence comes from Pleurocapsaceae cyanobacterium CSU_1_1, assembly GCA_012034765.1. GTDB lineage: Bacteria > Cyanobacteriota > Cyanobacteriia > Cyanobacteriales > Xenococcaceae > Waterburya. Next base: position 1,654 of record JAAUOU010000112.1, read on the forward strand.
TTGAGCCATCCGTTGAGCTAAATCTGTCGCAGTAACCTCGGAAGTTTCTAACCATCCTCTAGTAGCTACCATGCCGTTACGAGCATCAATACCGACAACAATCTGATCGGGAAACTCCTGACACAATTCAATGACCAACTCTGGTTTTTCGACTGCTACAGTACCCAAAATAACCCTTTGTACCCCTGTCTTAAGTAATCTAGCTACTCCTGCGCGATCGCGTAAGCCACCGCCAACCTGAACGGGAATATCAATTACCGAGGCGATCGCTTCAATTACCGACAGATTTACTGATTCACCTGCTTTTGCTCCGTCTAAATCAACCACATGCAGTCTGGTTGCTCCTTCTGCTGCCCATTGCAGGGCGACTTCTACGGGATTGTCGTTAAAAATTGAAGCCTGGTTATAATCGCCTTGATAAAGACGAACACACTTGCCGTCTAGTAAATCTATTGCGGGAATGACTTCCATAATTACTGATTACTGATTACTAAGTACTGACTTTTAACTTTTAACTTTTAACTTTTGACTTGTGACTTCTGACTTCTAACTTCTAATATTAGGCGCGAGCATAAAGTTGCTCTGCCCAAAGCTGTACTGATTCAGAGAATAAAGAATGATAGTTTTGTAATTCAATATTATTCATTCCCAAGCGTCGGGCTTTATCAAACAAATAGACCAGCGATCGCGTTGCTTCTTCGGCTGCTTGAGGAGTTTCAGGAGAGACTTTGAGCAAGGCTTCTAATTCTTTTTTGACGGGAAGGAGGGACTCGCGATCGCCTCCACTAACGGAAAAAGGTCGTGCTGGCACTTCTTCTTCTAATAGTTGTCCTTCAGGGGATATATAGGTATGAGTCCGAGCATCATAGGCTAAAACATTTCCTGTTTCTATATTGTAAACCCAGGCGTAGATCTTCAGTCTGCCTTGATGTAGTCTAGCTTTAACGATCGGATAGGTTTTAAGATTATCAATTTGAATGAGGACATTTTCTGCCACCAGCATATCCATCAAATCTTCGTCATTGTAGTGAGAATAGTTTTCCATCACTAAACGACGAGTTGCTTCCGCGTGCTTAAGCCAATCGTAAACCAGAGGCATGTCTTTTTGCAGCTTATTAAGCTTTAATAATCCTTTCATCGCTCCGCAGTTAGAATGTCCGCAGATCACTACCTGCTCGATCCCCAAAGCGCTGATAGCATATTCAATTGTGCCACCTTCACCACCATTGGCTGCGCCGTAGGGAGGAATAATATTGCCTGCGTTGCGGATGACAAATAGTTCTCCCACATCGGTATTGGTGATGAGGTTAGGATCGACTCTAGAATCTGAACAGGCGACAAACAGCACCCTTGGCTTCTGACCAAGAGCAAGCTGCTCTAATAGCTCTTGATGACTACTGACATATGTTTTCCTGAATTTATCTAGACCACGAATTAGCTTTTTCACTCTCTACCTATCTGCCCTGAAAATTGAAAACTCCAATTTCTATTATCTAATAAAAGCTCAAAAGATTAAATTCAACTTTTTTAGCTAATCAACAATATTGCCATATTGCCTTACCTGTTTTTCTGACGATACCAAGTAGCACCGCCAACTAGTATGCCAGTTAAAGCAAAAGCAGCCATCAAGGGTAAAATATTTCCCTGGGATAACTTAGTAATGCCTGCACCCATCATCACAAACGGCAAAACTCCTGGTAAAGTACCCAATAAAGTCCCGATTAGATAGTCTTTAAATTTGATTGAGGTTAATCCTGCGACAAAATTGACGATACCATAGGGAATTATCGGCAAAAGGCGAATGGCAAACAGATAAAATAGTCCACCCTGGCGAATCTCTGCATCAACGGCGCGCCAATGTCCTGCTAGCTTCTGGGTCACTAGTTCTCTGCCAATTGTCCGAGTGAAAGCAAAAGTAGCGATCGCTGCAACTAATGCAGCCAGAGTAGTCCATAATGTTCCCCACCAGATGCCAAAAATCGCCCCGCCTGTAAGGTTAAGAGGCGTTGAAGGCAAAATTAGCAACGTTCCTACTGTATAGAGAACTATATAAATAACTGGAGCAAACACCCCCATAGTTTCTAACCAAATCTGTAATTGCCGATCGACATTATCAATAGCTAGTACGCCGATTCCTGTGGCAATAATACCAACGATAGTTAGCAGAATAAGGCTCTTTTTGAGTTTAGGCATTTAGCGATCGCATTTTGCTGCTGATTTTCTGGAAGACAATTAATTGATCTTAATTGATGGTGGATGTTATGCCATTTGAGGTGACGGAATGAGATTTTTGATTGTTATCACTAAAGCCATATTCTTCCCGCACCAAATATAAAGGTCGACCTTTTACCTCTTCATAGACACGACCTAAATATTCTCCCAGCACGCCTAAAGTAATTAGCTGAATTCCACCCAAAAATAAAATTGCCACCATCAAAGAAGCATAACCAGGAACATCCACACCAAAAATTAGCGTCCTAACAACTAACATCAAAGCATACATCAAAGAGATCAGCGAAATACTGATACCAACATAACTCCAGACTTTAAGAGGTAAATAACTAAAGGAAATAATCCCATCTAGGGCAAAATTCCACAGTTGCCAATAATTCCAGTTAGTTTTGCCAGAATGGCGGGGTTTACGGTCAAAAAAAGACCGCTGTTTGCTTATATCCCACCCAAGTAAATAAACCTTTCATAAATCGAGTTCTTTCAGGCAGTTTTTTAATCGCCTCTACCACTCGACGATCTAATAGTCGAAAATCTCCTGTATTGGCAGGGATGGGAACGTGACTCATAATGCTGATAGTTCGATAAAAAGCTTTAGCCGATACTTGCTTGAGCCAAGTTTCCCCTTGACGCGATCGCCTAACAGCATAAACAACATCGTAACCTTCGCGCCACTTAGCAATTAACTGGATAATTAATTCTGGAGGATCTTGCAAGTCAGCATCTAGAGGAATTACAGCAGCACCACTAGCGTAATCTATTCCCGCAGTTAAAGCGACCTCCTTACCAAAATTACGCGAAAGATTAACAATCTTGATCGTCGGATCTTGCTGATTAAACTCGATTAATTTCTCAAAAGTATCATCGACACTACCATCGTTAATACAGATAATTTCATAGTTATTGTTAAGCTGCTGTAAAACAGGAATCAATCTAGCAAACAAATATTCAATGCTTGACGACTCGTTGTAAAAAGGAATAATTACCGAAATTTCAACCGCATCAAAGTTGAGAGACATCAACACCTCAATAGGATAATGACATATCTTAAGGCAATTTTTGTGAGTTTACGAGAATTGGTGCGACTCTATACCAGGCGAAAAATTAAAATCTTTGAGCTTAAGAATAGAGATCGCTTATAAGCAATAACTTCAACAATGCGATGCGATCGCCTTAAATGATCGATTGGTCGATGATGGGTCAACAATTTTTTGTATGCTAAGACTTAGAGATTTTTGAATTTAACTAAAGATGAGCCAAACCATAGTTAAAAATTTACCTCAAGATAAATATATTGAATTAGATTCTGTAAAAATTCGTTATTGGCAACAGGGAGAAGGAGAGCCAATAATCATGTTGCATGGAGGCAATAGTTGTATTGAAATTTGGACTTTTAATATTAATGAATTGGCCAAACATTATCGCGTTTATGCTTTTGATATGGTGGGTGCAGGACTATCCGATAAACCAGTGGCAGATTATTCACTCTTTTATCAAATTGGTTTTTTACAACGCTTTATGGATGCGCTCAACATCACTCGCCCTACATTAATAGGCAATTCAATGGGAGGTGCAATCGCTCTTAAATTTGCTATCCAGTTTCCCGAACGAGTTAACAAACTAGTACTGGTTTCTAGTTTTGCTTTAGGTAGAGAAATTGATTTTTTCAAAAGGTTTTTGGCTATATTTCCAGCGATCGCCTATCTGAGTAGACCCAGCCGTCAAGGTGCAAAAGCAGTGCTAACTTCTTGTGTGTACGATGTCAAATCTCTTCCTTCAGAATGGATCGAGCTTAGTTATGAGTTTTTCAAACTATCAGGTAAAAAACAAGCAATTGTATCCATGATTAAGACTCATTTTAATTTTTGGGGACTTAAAGATGAAGTATTTAAGCCAATTGTGACCCAACTAAAAAATATTACAGCGCCAACGCTGATTTTTTGGGGCAAACAAGATAAAGTAATACCAGTTAAACACGCTCATATAGCTACGGAGCAAATTCCTGATAGTTATTTGCATATATTTGATCGCTGTGGACATTGGGCGCAAGTTGAATATCCAGCAGAGTTTAATCAACAGACTTTAGAGTTTTTTAAAACAGCGGTAATTAACATAATGTCAAGATAAGCTTAATATTTACTTTTGATTGGCTTTTCTAAATTGTCAAATTTGTACTCACAAGAATTTCAAGAAAGTGAAATATATTGCAACTTAATTAAGGATGTAGAAATGACTTTGATTGCAGTCAAATAATATCTGTATTCTGGCAATTATGCGATCGCTATTTTAATTTTAATCAATCTCAAAAGAACACTCGTCTGGTTAAGCTAGATTATGGTCGTATCGTTTGAGACTAAATCCAATTGATCAAAGTAGTTTTTAAATTAAGTGTAATTCTTTTAAGCGTCTTGGTAACACTGTATATTTCCCTTTGTTTAATGTTGCGTTGGGGACAAACTAAATTAATTTTTTTCCCTGATAGCTATATTGAATCGACACCCCAAGACTATGGCTTAGATTATCAAGACGTTTGGCTCAGTCTGGGAGAGGATCAAGTTCATGGTTGGTGGATTCCCAATACTTCTCGTTTAGGGATTTAGGGATTTAGGGATTTAGGGAAATGATTAAGCCCCAATCCCCTAATGCCCCAATTCCCTACTGTTCTAGTTTTTCTATTAGTTGTTAAACGAGAAGTATTGGGAGCGATCGCTATTGAACTAGCTACCAAACATCCAGATCTGGCTGGCTTAATCACGGAAGGAGCTTTTACTTCAATTCAAGACATGGCTCACTTCATACCTGGAATAAAGATATTTCCTTTAAGCTTGCTGATAACTCAACGTTTTGATTCGATTACGAAGATTAAATCTCTGCAAACACCAATTTTAATTCTTCATGGCGCTGCGATCGCACAATTCCCCCGTTGATGGCAAAAGAGCTATATGCTGCTGCGCTAGAACCCAAACACATCAAAATTTTTGCTCCCGCAGGGCATAATAACCTACCTGAATTAAATGAGCAAAAATACTTACTAATTCTCAGACAATTTATGGAATCAATGAACAATGAACAATGAACAATAAATAGTAATCACCAAGTCGGATCTTCATAGATATTGATGGTTAGTTCAGTTCTGTCTCCTGGAATAGAGCTAATACAGGCACAAACAGCTTCACCATCGTCTAGTTCAACTTCACAAGCATGACAAGAACCCATCAAGCAGCCTGTGGCGATCGCTACCCCTGCTCGGTTTGCCACTTCTAACATTGGTTCTCCTGGTTCTGCTAATACAGTAATATCATCTGGTAAAAAACAAACCTTGATGCTCATATTTTAAAGATGGGTAGACAAAAATCCTTTTAAGTTTAGGTTTTTTTCCACCAAGTCTGCCAGATTATTGAGAGTAGCCTCTCTTTGATCGCGATAATTAGAAATGCCTGTAGCCAGAGATGACATACCTCTTTGTTTACGCAGTTGGTTAATCCATGAACGTCGCCAAGCACCATTGTCAAATAAACCGTGAAGATAACAGCCCCAGATCGACTGACTTTTATCAACCAATCCTAATCCTGGGTCATCAAAAATAGGCTGATAATCATTTGTATCTTCTTTCAAACTACGACTGATCCTACTACGCCCCTGATGTATTTCGTAGCCATCTACAGGTAGTCCCGCTTGAGGAAATTGAGAAATTACCTGTCTTTGTCGGGCAACTTTATTAGGTGAAAGAATTGTGGTAATTGGTAAAAGATTAAGAGCATTATACTCTCCTGCCACTCCTTCAATGCCTTCAGGATCGATAATGCGCTGTCCTAAAAGCTGAAATCCACCACAGATTCCTAACACAGTTCCTCCTGCTGCTGCATAGTTTCTGATTTGTTCAGCCATACCGCTTCTTTCCATTGCCAACAAATCAGGAATAGTAGTTTTCGTCCCAGGAATAATGACCGCATCAGGATGTCCTAAAGAGTCTTGAATATCAATATAATTTACCGCCACGCTAGTTTCGGCCTCTAAGGGATCAAAGTCCGTAAAATTAGCAATTCTGGGCAGTCTAATCACATTGATATTGATATCTTGACTGCTACGGCGACGATTTCTCTCTAACAAATCTAGGGAATCTTCAGCGGGAAACGGCTGATTACTCCAGGGAATAACACCTAAAACAGGAACTTGGGTTTTTTCTTCTAGCCAGGTGATCCCTGAATCCAATAGTTCTTTCTGTCCTCTAAACTTATTGATCACTACTCCCTTAACCAGCGATCGCTCTTGAGGATCTAATAGTTCTAGAGTTCCTACCACATGAGCAAAAGCGCCACCTCGTTCGATATCTACCACCAGGATTGTCGGTGCATTCAGGTGTTTTGCTACCCGCATATTAGTCAGATCGCGATGCTTAAGATTGATTTCTGCTGGGCTTCCTGCACCTTCGCAGACAACTAAATCAAATTCTAAGGAAAGACGATACAAGGATTCTTGAACAACTTCCCAGCCCATGTCAAAATATTTTTCGTAATACTCCGATGCTTTTACTGTGCCGACTGCCTTACCTTTAATAATGATCTGAGAAGTCATGTTTCCTTGTGGCTTGAGCAGAATTGGATTCATTTCTACCCGAGGAGCAACCTTTGCTGCCCATGCCTGAACAGCTTGAGCATGACCTATTTCTCCCCCTGTGGAGGTGACATAAGCGTTGAGTGCCATGTTCTGTCCTTTAAAGGGAGTTACGCGCCAACCACGTCTTGCCAAGATACGGCATAGTGCAGCAGTCAGAAAGGATTTTCCTGCATGAGATGTTGTTCCGACTACCATGATCGCTTTCATCGATTGCTCCTGTGGTGGAAGATATACATTGTTATAACGACAGTTTGCTACTTTACAGCGACAATTTTAACCAACGATTTAGCCAATGTGAAAGCCGATTGATTAAAGTTGCGGTCGGAATTTCGGTTTTTGATTCCCATTCTGCTACGATTTCTCTCCCCAGAGGAGTTAGGCGAAAACTATCGGTTAAACCCTGTCCATCAACTTCTCGACGTAGTAAGCCAACATTAATCAGCCAGACTAATTTATCTTCTATTCTTGACTCACTAAAAGCTTTTTTGACGTAACCTAGTTTAATTCCTGTCTCTTCAGCAATTTGCTGAATTGGGACGCTCTGGTTTCGCATCTCCTGAAATAGCTTAAGACGGAAAGGTGAACAAGATAGAGCTATTTTAGCTCTGCGGATAGTTTGGGGAGCATAGGCAAATGGTTTGGATGGGGAGTCTGTAATCATATTAGGTGGGTCAAATTAATTAGAATTTGGTAGGGAAGTGGGGAAGTGGGGAATAAAGATAACTTTAGTAAGAAAATTAGTTAAGGTAAAGTAATTGAATTTTGACATCCTCCCACCGCTAAATCCTCCTATCGTCGCTATGGCGGGGGTCTCCACGGAGGTTTAGATGATTTTGATTGGCGCTGAGTCAAAAACTGTAACAGATTTAAACTAATCAACAGCCAACAATAGCCAAAAACGTAACCCCCTAAAATGTCTGTTGTCCAATGAGCTTTGACGTATACGCTACTAAAGCCGATTAACAATACTAAGCAAGTGGCAACCCCATAAACATATTTTGTCAGATGGGGATATCTAGTAGCAATAATAAAAGACATATAAAAGTAGAAAACTAGGTTTCCCGCTGCATGACCACTAGGAAAACTATCTGGACTTAAATCGCTAACTAATCTTGGCTTAGGTGGGCGATCGCGATCAAAAAAAGGCTTCAGCACCTTATCTACTAATAGTAAAATACCTAAAGTGGCAAATACTAACGCCTTAACCTCTGACCAATAACGTTGGCTAATTAAAGTAATCAAAGCAATTAAAACAATTGTCCCAGTAACATAAGTGTTGCTTATGCGATAAACGTTGGTAAAAATGAAGTCTAAGAGTAAATTGCGCTGATTGCCTAGAAACTCTAGGATATTTAAGTCAAGAGGATAATAGTTTTTATTAAAAGTTTGATAACAAAGCTGTACAAACGGAAGCAACAGCAACAAAAGTAAGTAAAGGTTGTTTAGGCTTATTTTTGGGTATTTTGGCATCGACTAATTGTAAGATAAGACAGCGTTGCTTCGGCAATTAGCAATTATAGTTACTTTGAGTAAAACTTGTAGTTATTCTGTAAAGTTGTCATGAATACTGCTCAACAAATTCAAACTGAAACCGTTGAAGCTAGAGGAATCAAATTCTCGATCATCGAAGATCAACAGGAAGTTTCCAGAGCTTATCTTTACATCATGCACAATGAACTGCATCAAGAACCTTTCGGTCTCTTAGAAGATGTTTATGTTAACGAGAGCTATCGGGGTTTAGGTTGGGGAACAAAATTAGTCCAGCAGGTAATTACAGTCGCTCAAGAGCAAAATTGCTATAAGCTAATTGCCATGAGCAGAAAATCTCGTCCCAGAGTCCATCAGCTATACGAAAAACTGGGGTTTGAATCCAGAGGTTTTGAATTTAGAATCGATCTATAAAGCAAAGCGATCGCTAATTACAGCTAAAAAGTATCTTGATAATCTGAATATCCACTACCAAATTCATTTATCATAAGAAACTAACCTCACCAGAACTTTTTCATTGTTCAACTATGACCAAGCAAACTATTTCTGTCTTAGTAGAAGACGAAGCAGGAGTTTTAACCCGCATTGCTGGATTATTTGCTCGCCGTGGTTTTAATATTGAAAGCTTGGCAGTCGGCCCTGCTGAACAATCAGGTGTCTCGCGGATTACTATGGTTGTTCCTGGAGATGAAAAAATTGTCGAGCAGTTAATCAAACAGCTATACAAGTTGATTAGCGTCCTTAAGGTGCAGGATATTAGCCAACAGCCTTGTGTTGAAAGAGAGTTGATGCTGATTAAGATCAGTGCTACTGCCTCTAATCGCGCTGAAGTTATTCAGGTGGCGCAAATCTTCCGCGCTCGGGTAGTCGATCTTTCAGAAGAGGCTCTAACCTTAGAAGTTGTAGGCGATCCTGGTAAAATTGTGGCGATTATTCAAATGCTAACTAAATTCGGCATCCGCGAAATTGCGCGTACAGGAAAAATTGCCCTAGTTAGAGAATCGAAAGTTAATACTGAATATCTTAAGTCGCTAGAAGCAAAAGTTACTTTGTAGCTGATCTTAACCACTTTTTGCTCTGTAAAGATTGAAAAAAAGAAACAAAGGCTTATTTTTGGGATTTAGATCGAGCGATCGCCATTTCTACATTCCCCAAAACACCTATAACTTCAACAGCAGTTTAGCTTTGGCTGGGATAAAATTTTGCTGGATCAAGATTTTATAGAGGTTGATCTCTGTTTCTAACAGACAAGCATGACCACTTTGAGGCAATACTATCATTTGTCCTTGAGGCAAGAGATTAGTTAGTTTGCGTGCTTCGGCAACAGAAGGTAATAAGTCATCGGCTGCTCCTGCCACAATTAAACTAGGAATATTCAGGCTACGTAATTCTTCGTCTAATACCTTAAAATCTCTTAATAAAGATAGTCGCCAGCTAATCACATGGGGTGGGATCGACTTCATACTTTCAATTAGGCGATCGCGATCGCAATCACTAATCCGATTGAGACGTACCAAAAAAGGCAATAGTCCAGCCGCCGAATAACGATGCACCCAAGCAGGTAAAAACCCAGTAATATCTACTCCCCAACTGAGAATTGGTAACTGGTTAAAGCTAGAAGCAGGATTAACTAAGATTAGCTTACTAATTAAATTTGGCGCAGCTAAGGCAGTTTTCAATGCCAGACAACCACCAAAAGATTCACCACATAAATAAACTTCTTTATTGGTTTTCTTATCTAACTCCGACTTAATTAACTGCACTGTGTCCCTAGCCAAATCTTGCCAGGTACTATGATTATTAACATGAATCGACAGGCAGCGGAGGTCGAAATCAGCTGCTAAATGATTGGACTGAGATTGGAGTAATTTTCCTGTCCCGTCCATCCCAGGAAGATAGACAAATAAAGGCGCATTGGGATTAACTTCCCTGGGATCAATGAAATCTACGCTAAGTTCAGAACTCATAGATATATATAATAAAACAAAACTTAAACCTTCTTAATTATTATTCTCTAACATTTACTGATTGAAATTAATTTCACCCTCTTTTTCTTCATATTTGTCTAACTCTTGTACGGGCGAACGCCCTAAAGGATTCCCTAAAGGGCTTGCGCCGCTTAGTTGGGTGTACACCTTCGGATAAGCTTCTTGCTCAATAAGCTCAAGCGGGGGAACCCCGCCAACGCTTTTTCGCGCTTCGCGTCGCCGTTCGCCCCTAACTTCCTTTAATAACACCCTTCCTTTAATAACTCTGTGATTTGATCCTGGCAATAGTTGGTTAAATCACGGGTGAGTAGTTTTGCCTGCTTACCCTTATATTCCTGCTTCTGAACGGGATTAATCAAGTAGGGTCTACCGATTAATACATGAACCCGATGATAAACTAGCATCGGATGTAAACCTTGGCGTTCAAAGAAAGGTTCATTTTGGTCAAACTGCTTGAGCCAGCGAATCGGAATACTGGGATAGTTAGTTTCTGATAAAGAGGCGATCGCTACAGGCAAAACAGCCAAATTAGTCACTGGTGCTTTCCAAGCCAGATGAGCAAAACCACGATGAAATGGATTAATCTCATGGGGTGCAGTAGGTTCAATCATCGGTTTTGTTCCTTCGGGAAATAATCCCACCCACTGTCTAGCAGTTAAAAGATCATTTGCTCGCTCAAAAAATTCTTGTTGTCTATATTCTGCTGCTCCTAGAGGAAAACAACCAAGAGAATCAACAATTTCTCGCACAACTGGAGTCTGTCCCATGTAATGATGGCAGGCAATTCTCAGTGTATTAGGAATAGTCTTAATCAAAATTGGCGCATCTAAAAAACTCCGATGATTACTAATCACAATTGTGGGAATATCTTGGGGAATGCGATTAGTATAAGACTGCGTTAGATTTAGATTGACTGACGATATTAAAGATTGAGCAAGCAGACGGGGTGTAAATGACAACATTCAATAAATTATGAGCATATAAAAACCAAAGTACCAATATCTCGTTTTTATTACTGAGATTTCTTATTTAGATCGGGTTATTTACAGTATGAAGTAATACTTAAGCTTTAACCAAGATTTGAGCGAGAAAGATTTGCTGTATTTTTCCCTTTAACCTTTAACCTTTAACCGATCTCTACTAGAAAATTTATTTTGCACGACTACCAGGTAACTTTGTTAACGAAATCGAAAATTTATTAAGTATTACTCTTAACGTTAATTAAAAGCTCTGTTCTAATTGATACTGTATTAGTGAGCTTCTCAAGATATAACAATTCAATCTAGAGTGGTTTAACTATTTAAATTTGTCTCAATTGCCTCTCGTCGAGAATCAACATGATCGATGGCAGGTAATCTGCATCAATTTATAGAAAATTGCCCCTGACTAAAAGGTTACAAAACCCATAAACCTCTAACTGGAGCAATTTCTCGTGAACTCAAATGAATCATACTGATATTAACCATAAATTCTCTTTAACTACCCCTCTTTATTACGTCAACGGAGTTCCTCATATTGGCAGTGCCTACACTACCATCGTGGCAGATGCCATAGCTAGATTCCATCGTTTACAGGGTAAATCAGTTTTACTAGTCACGGGAACAGACGAACACGGACAAAAAATTCAACGTACTGCTGCTGAGGAAAATATAGAACCACAAGTTCATTGCGATCGCATTGTCGAAAGTTTTAAGTCTTTGTGGGACAAGCTAGATATTAAATGCGATCGCTTTATCCGTACTACCGCACCTGAGCATAAACAGATTGTCAACGAATTCTTTGAGCGTGTTTGGCAACAAGACGATATTTATCTTGATCGTCAGCAAGGCTGGTATTGCGTAGCTTGTGAAGAGTTTAAGGAAGAGCGAGAGTTAATTGAAGACCATCATTGTGCCATTCATACTAATAAACAAGCAGAATGGCGTGATGAAGAAAACTATTTCTTTCGTCTCTCTAAATATCAGCAGCAACTAGAAGAACTCTATGAGTCTCAGCCAGACTTTATTCAACCACCTAGTCGGCGCAACGAAGTACTTAACTTTGTTCAACAAGGCTTAAAAGATTTTTCTATCTCGCGCGTTAATTTAGACTGGGGTTTTCCTATCCCCGTAGACGATAAACATACAATTTATGTCTGGTTTGATGCTCTTTTGGGCTATATCACAGCTTTGTTAGAGCCTGAGCAAGCTCCTACTTTAGATAATGCCTTGGCTAAATGGTGGCCGATTAATCTACATCTAATAGGTAAAGATATATTACGATTTCATGCGGTTTACTGGCCTGCTATGTTAGCTTCTGCTGGTTTGCCTTTGCCAGAAAAAGTTTTCGGTCATGGTTTTCTAACCAAAGACGGACTCAAAATGGGTAAAACTTTGGGGAACACCATCGATCCGATTGAGTTAGTAGATAGATATGGTGCAGATGCCGTGCGCTATTACTTCCTCAAGGAGATTGAACTGGGTAATGACGGTGATTTTAATGAAACTCGTTTTATTAACGTGCTGAACAACGATTTAGCTGATGTGCTGGGAAATTCGCTGAACCGTACCTTGGGAATGTTGAAAAAATATTGTCAGAGTACCGTACCGCAATTATCTGGTGCTGACTTTAATTCAGACCATCCTTTAAAAAGCATTGGTATGACTTTAGGCGATCGCGTAGCTCAAGCATATGAAAATCTTCAAGTTAGCCAGGCTTGTACAGAGGTTTTAATCTTAGTACGAGCTGTCAATAAATATATTGACGACAGCGCGCCTTGGAAACTATTTAAACAGGAACAGCATATTGAAGTTGAGCAAATTTTATATGCGGTTTTAGAATCTATTCGCCTCTCGGCTTATCTTCTATCCCCTGTAATTCCTAGTACCAGCAGCAAAATATATCAACAGTTGGGCTTTGATTGGGATTTTAACCAGGAGCAAGAAAATAGCCAAGGCTCATTCTCAGTTCACTCAAGCTGGGGTGAGTTGCCGATGAGCAAAGCTTTAGGGCAAGCTAATCCTGTTTTTTTAAAATTAGAATTACCGTCAAAAGATTAAATAATGACGAGTAATTAGACTAAGTATATTTTTTTACTGATATAACTAAGGCATAAAAACTAGGGCGCTCAATGTTTTGATACAATGAGTATAAATACTTAATTAATATCCGATTCGCTCTAGTGGTCTATTAGTTTAAACAGGCAAAATTTTAAAAGCTTCGTTGTCAGTCAAAGTCAATCCAACTAGAACAATAGCCTTGGCTTCTTTAGTAGTTAACATTACATCATCCTTTAAATAAAAAACCTGGGTTAAAAAGGCACTAATCCACCCTAATAAAATACTTTTTTCATAAAAACGAGGCTTAATATAATGCTGGACAATTTCGGAAGCGATCTTATTTTCACGCCAGAACAAATTTTAGAAAATAGAGGGCGAGTAGCAATTTTTATAGATGGCTCTAATTTATTTTATGCAGCACTACAGCTAGGAATTGAAATTGATTACAGCAAGCTGCTGTATCGTCTTACTGGTGGTTCA
>JAAUOU010000113.1 GCA_012034765.1 Pleurocapsaceae cyanobacterium CSU_1_1
ACTTATATCGAGATGCTGGTTTCAATAACATGGCTCAAGCATATGCGGAGCGGTATCCTTTAGGAAAGAGAAAATCACAATTTGGACTTAAGCATATTTTGTCCCTTTTTAGAATGAAATAACCCTGGGTTCTACCCATTGCAATCTTGACGTTTTCGACATTGATTTATCTCGACTGTAATAATTCAACGGAAACGATTTATTCCCGTAAAGACTAATTAGCAGATTTGCTAGTAAATCTATAGGTTGCGATCGCTCTGTTTGTTGTAAAAACTTGTTAATCAGCCAGACATAAAACCGAGTAATTGTCTCGTGATATCCTTGAGTGTCTATATTTTCAATTCCACAAGCGACATTGTACTGTTTAATATTCTGACGCAATCTTTCGAGTGATTCATTGGGATCATAATGTAGTAGATGCCATAATCCCACTTTTAAATGAGCTTCGTGAGTCCACTCTTTTTGGGGCAGCTTGCGGGATAAAAATGCATCAACTAATTCTTCTGTTGATGACTTCATAAAACTAGATTGTAGCTGTTAAAGTACTAACATAAGCTTAATCTAACAGTAAGTTAATATCTTTAATTAATTGTTTTCTTTCTCTTTCAGTTTTCATTTTCATATCTTTTTGAGACTGTAAAGTAGTATTGGACTTATTAAGTAATGCAAATGCATTGCTATAATGCGATCGCCCTATCCCCCACAGCCCAATAACCAATTAGCAAGAGAGACGGCAATGAATATACAATAAAGAACTGCTTTAACTACTCACACCTCTGCTAGTCACATGACCGCAACTGATACCAATCTCTCTACTCAATACGACCCCAAGCAAACCGAAGCTAAATGGCAGCAATACTGGGCGGACAAGGAAGTATTCAAAGCCGATCCTAATGCTGAAGGTGAACCATATTGTATTGTCATTCCCCCCCCCAACGTTACGGGGAGTCTGCATATGGGACACGCTTTTGAGAGTGCGCTGATTGATACCTTGATTCGCTACCATCGGATGACTGGGCGCAATACCTTATGGTTGCCTGGGACGGATCACGCAAGTATTGCGGTGAGTACCATTGTTGATAAGCAGATTAAAGCCGAAGGTAAAAGCCGAGAAAATTTAGGACGGGAAGAATATTTAAAAAGGGCTTGGGCTTGGAAAGAAGAATCTGGCAGGACGATTATCAATCAGTTAAAGAGTCTGGGGGTATCGGCAGACTGGACTAGGGAACGGTTTACCATGGATGAGGGGTTGTCTCAGGCGGTGAAGACGGCTTTTGTCAAACTCTACGAAGAAAGGTTGATTTATCGCGGGAATTATTTAGTTAACTGGTGTCCTGAGTCGCTTTCGGCAGTGTCGGATTTGGAAGCGGAGAATCAAGAGGTGGATGGGCATCTCTGGCACTTCCGTTATCCTTTGACAGATGGTGGTGGTTATTTGGAGGTGGCAACCACTCGCCCTGAGACGATGTTAGGGGATACAGGAGTAGCGGTTAATCCTAATGATGAAAGATATCAAGCTTATATTGGTAAGACTCTTACTCTGCCGATAGTTGGACGGGAGATTCCCATCATTGGTGATGAATTTGTCGAGATGGAATTTGGGACAGGATGCGTCAAGGTGACTCCTGCACATGATCCTAATGACTTTGAGATGGGGAAACGTCATGACCTGCCGATGATTAACATCATGAATAAGGATGGTAGTCTCAACGAGAAGGCAGGGGAGTTTCAGGGACAGGATCGTTTTGTTGCCCGTAAGAATATAGTTAAGAAACTGGAGGAACTGGGTAATTTAGTTAAAATCGAAGAGTATCGCCATAGCGTTCCGTTTAGCGATCGCGGTAAAGTACCCATAGAACCTTTATTATCAACCCAGTGGTTTGTCAAAATTGAACCCTTGGCGCAAAAAGCTTTAGGTTGCTTGGATAATGAGAATTCTCCTAACTATGTTCCCGACAGATGGAAGAAGGTATATCGTGACTGGCTGGTTAAACTTAAAGACTGGTGTATTTCCCGCCAACTATGGTGGGGTCATCAGATTCCTGCTTGGTATGTAGTGTCAGAAACAGGCAATGAAATTACCGATCATACTCCGTTTATTGTAGCTGAAGACGAAAGCGAAGCAGAAACTAAGGCAAAAGAGAAATACGGGGATAACATCCAGCTAGAACAAGATCCTGATGTACTAGATACTTGGTTTTCTTCTGGACTGTGGCCGTTTTCTACTATGGGATGGCCAGAAAATACGGCAGATTTAGAGAAATATTATCCGACTTCTACTTTAGTTACAGGCTTTGATATCATTTTTTTCTGGGTTGCCCGTATGACTATGATGGCGGGACACTTTACTGACAAAATGCCCTTTAAAGACGTTTATATTCATGGCTTGGTCTTGGATGAAAATGGACAAAAGATGTCCAAGTCAAAAAATAACGGGATCGATCCTCTTTTGATGATCGATAAATATGGTGCGGATGCCCTGCGCTATACCCTAATTACTAAAGTTGTTGGTGCAGGACAAAACATTAGCTTTGATTACGATAGAAAAAAACAAGAATCATCTTCTGTAGAGACTTCTCGCAACTTTGCTAACAAACTGTGGAACGCATCACGATTCGTAATGATGAATCTGAAAGGAAAAACTCCTCAAGAGTTAGGACAGCCAGACATTGAATCTTTGGAGTTAGTAGATAAATGGTTGCTATCACGTTTCTATCAAACTGTTAAACAAACCAAAGCCAATCTTGAATCCTACAGTTTGGGTGAAGCAGCCAAAGGTTTATATGAGTTTATCTGGAATGATTTTTGCGATTGGTATATTGAGCTTGTAAAAACTCGTCTGTGGCAGGATGAAACTTCTCAATCTCGTCAAGTAGCTCAACAAACATTAGGTTATGTCCTCGATGGAATACTTAAGCTGCTGCATCCTTTTATGCCTCATATTACCGAAGAAATTTGGCAAACTTTAACTTTAGCAGGTGGTCAGCAAACTCTTGCATTGCAGATTTATCCTGAAGTTGCTGAAGATTTAATTAATCCCGACTTAGAAACCAGTTTTGATTTATTGTTTAATACTATCAGTACAATTCGTAACTTACGCGCCGAGTCAGTAATTAAGCCAGGCGAAAAAATTAAAGTAATTCTGCAAACCGAAAGCGATCGCGAATCTGATATTCTAAAATCAACTCAAAGCTATATTCAAGATATTGCTAAAGTAGGTGAACTGATCATCACCTCTAGCCTCACTGAAGATCCAGGGCAAGTTATTGCAGGGGTAACGGGTACAGTACAGGTTTTAATTCCTTTAACTGGTTTAGTTGATGTGGCTGCATTGCAAGCTAAGTTACAAAAAAAACTAGATAAAGTAAAGCAAGATCTTAAATCTCTGACTGGACGTTTGAATAATCCAGGTTTTGTCAATAAAGCCCCAGCCGACGTAATTCAGGGCGCACAGAATGATTTAGCCGAAGCTAAAAAACAGGCAGAAATATTACAGGAGCGTTTAGATCGGCTCAAGTGAAAGTACTATTGATCTATCTAGCTGGATTAATTAATGTAGTTGGCTCGATTAATTTTTTATGTCTATTATTGTTCTGATAGAAATTATTCTGTCTGGTAAAGCTACTTGGTGTGCGTCTGACTAATAAGTGATCGGTGAAGATAAGGAATGTTATACCTAGCTCAAGTTGAGATTAACCCAGAATCAGCAGAAGTACAGCTTCAAGTACTCGCTCGTCAAGAATCAGAATATGTTTGGTCAGTAGACAATTCCCAGACTTTGTTCTTAACCAAAGAAAGTTCACTTGGTGGCGGAGTATTAGTTTTAGTAGAAATAGGACAACAGCAACAAATAATTAGCATTCAAGATGCTAAAGACTGGATTTTAAGCATTTTACAGCAATATTTGACTAAAAATGCCATTAATCCCCAGTTTATTGAAACCGAGCAAAGCAAAGTAGAAAAGTGGCGACAAGAAATTACGGCGCAAAATCTGGAATTAAACCGTCGCGCCTTGGAAATTGAAACCCGTCGAGAGCAATTACAAGAATTGGAACAAGAATTAAAACGCGATCGCGAAGAGTTGGCTAGATTAAAAGAGAAATTAAGTTAATAAAACTTAGTGGCGATCGCCATATTTTGAGCAAGAGCGATCGCGTTCAGTCATCTTAACCAGCATATCCTTGATCTGTAATTAAGTTGCTGCCATGGGCTGCTGCTACCGCTAGGCGATCGCATTTTTCATTTTCGGCAATACCTGCATGAGCTTTTACCCAGACAAACTCAACATCATGTATTTTGCAAAGATCGAGTAATTCTTGCCAAAGATCGGGATTTTTAGCCATTTCCTTCGCATTTCTGCGCCAGCCGTTCGCCTGCCATTTTTTTGCCCAGCCTTTGACCACTGCATCAACTATATATTTAGAATCACTGTGCAGCTTAACTTTAGAATTAGATTTAAGAGATTCCAAAGCAGCGATCGCTCCCATCATTTCCATACGATTATTGGTAGTCAGTTTATAACCAGCAGAAAGCTCTTCACGGCGATCGCCATCAATAATCACTGCACCATATCCTCCTTTGCCAGGATTCCCTGTACATGCACCATCGGTATAGATAATAATGGTGTCGCCTGCAACAGAAGATAAAGATGGAGATTTTGGTTTAATCGTTAGCTTTGATTTAGTAACTGCTACTTTAGGTTGAAGAGTTTTAACATAGCTGAGTAATTCAGGCAACAAGGATTCAGGTAGTGCCTCAACTTCTGTCATGATTTTGTTTTTGTAATCCATTGCCGTTCGTAACCAACTAATTTACGCCCTTTATGATAGTTCATTTAGACTGGCAATCTTAGCCAAAAAATCTCCAGTCTTACTACAATCAGGCATGTTGCATTATTTAACAAAGATCTTAAAACAATTGAAACAACTAAAGATCTAGATTTCTCTACAGCATAAACTTAATAGTAGGAATCAAATTTATTTGCAATAAGTATGCCTACAGTTAATGTTCGTGGGGTAGATCACTATTACGAGTGGATTCGTCGTTCAGAGAATGCTCATAAACCAGTCATGGTGTTCGTTCATGGTTGGGGAGGATCGGGAAAATATTGGCGTAGCACCGCAGAGGCGATCGCCGATGACTTTGATTGTCTGCTTTATGATCTGCGTGGCTTTGGACGTTCTGTACCAGAGAATACTCCAGATTTAGGCTACAAAATGGAAGATTATGCCGATGATTTAGCTCTGCTGTTAGACGCTTTAAACCTCAATCGAGTTTATCTTAATGCTCATTCCATGGGAGCCTCAGTCGCCACATTTTTCCTTAATCGCTATCCAGAAAAAGTACACCAGGCAATTCTCACCTGTAACGGTATTTTTGAATATGATGCCCTAGCTTTTGCTGCTTTTCATAAGTTTGGCGGCTACGTAGTCAAATTTCGCTACAACTGGTTTTTAAAGTTTCCCTTTGCCGACAGAATGTTCATGGCGCGGTTTTTACATCGTCCAATTGATAAAAGCGATCGCCTGGCATTTCTAGCAGATTTCTTGTTGGCAGATTACGCAGCAGCACTCGGCACAATTTATACTTCCGTCAGTAAAGAAGCAGTAGAAACCATGCCCCAAGAGTTTGCCAAACTAACAGTGCCTACCTTAATGGTGTCGGGGGAAAAAGATATTATTATTCCCGCGATCATGGGTAGACAAGCGGCAGCTTTAAACGACAAGATTCAATATATAGAATTACCAAAAACTGCTCACTTTCCGATGCTGGAAGACAAATCAGCTTATCTAAAGACAATTACAGAATTCTTGCAGGTAGGCAGTGCAGTAGCTTAACTTACCAAGGCAACTCAAACAACAAATAAGAAACAAATAATTTATCTGCGTTCATTTTCTTGACGCATATGCCCTAAAGGACGACACGTAGTTATACGGCGGCTTTTGTGTCCTAAAGCATACTGCTCCGCATATGCTTTAGCATTCCCTTCGGTCACGAAGCTTATCCTTTGATGATCTGTGTAGATAGTTTCTTGATTTGATTACTAGTTACTGTTAATTGCTCATTGTTAATTGCTCATTGCTCATTGTTGAATCGCCTCTCAAAAGCCTATGACCAATCCAGATCAAGAATTAGTTGAACAATTGGAACTAGCCACCAAAGATCTACTTTGGCTTAGTGAAACAGAATATCCAATGCAGGTTGTCTACTGGCAAGACGCAAATAATTTTACTCAAGACACCTTATTACAACAGCATAACTGTTCCCCTGACACAAAAATAGCGACCAAAGAATTTAATGCTTTCTTTACTGTTGCCACGAAATCAGAAACTTGGCATAACGAGGCTGAACAAGCTCAAGTAGAGAGATATCAAGCTTTAGTCAATTTAATGGCAGAAAACCTCACAAACATCAAAGTATATTTGCTGGGAGAGATAGAAATTGCAGCCTATATTCTAGGTACAACTCAGCATAAGGCGATCGCTGGGATAACTACTCAAATAGTCGCTACTTAATTAACTAGTAGACTTCACAGCGTGGCCACACTACCTGTATTGTCAAAAAGGGTCGGACAATAAATGCCGTTCCCTTTTTGCTTACTGTTTTTATTTTCTATCTAAAGGTAGATTATTTTATTGGTTTAACGAATGTATTCTTTTAGTATGCTGTTGCGGTTAGGATGACGTAGCTTACGTAAAGCTTTAGCTTCAATTTGACGGATACGCTCACGAGTAACATTAAATATTTGACCAATTTCCTCTAATGTTTTCATGCGACCATCATCTAAACCATAACGAAGACGCAAAACATCACGTTCACGAGGACTGAGGGTATCTAATACGCTTTCAAGGTCTTCTCTCAATAAACTTTTTGAAACCTGATCTTCTGGAGTTTCGCCGTCAGCTTCAATAAAATCGCCCAAACGGGAGTCTTCTTCTTTACCAATGGGTGTTTCTAGGGAAATAGGTAATTGAGCCGATTTAGCTATAAATCTGAGTTTCTCAATCGTCATTTCCATGCGAGTAGCAATTTCTTCTTCCGTAGGTTTGCGACCTCTTTCTTGGGAAAGTAATTTAGTAGTTTTTTTAATACGAGAGATGGTTTCATAAAGGTGAACAGGAAGGCGAATGGTGCGAGATTGATCGGCGATCGCACGGGTAATTGCCTGTCTAATCCACCAGGTAGCATAGGTAGAGAATTTATAACCTTTTTCATGATCGAATTTTTCAGCGGCTCTGATTAGACCAAGAGAACCTTCTTGAATCAAATCCTGAAAAGATAAGCCACGGTTCATATATTTCTTGGCGATCGATACCACTAAACGGAGGTTAGACTGCACCATTTTGTCTTTGGCTCGACGACCAATAAACAAGCGACGGCGGAATTTACGATATTCCATGTCGACTTCTCTTGCCCATTCTTCATCAGTAGCCTCTCTACCCAGACCGTCTTCTAGGCTATCTTTAAGTCTTTCTAGTTCTAACAGGTCAGCAATTTGACGCGCTAACTCAATCTCTTCTTCTGCTCTTAGCAGTCGGATGCGACCAATTTCTTGAAGATAAATACGAATAGAATCTTCAGTGTAAGGCTTTTTTCTGCCTCGTTCAGCACGCTTGGCAGTACTGGCTTTCTTTTTCTCTTTTGCTGCTGACTTTAGATCTACACTATCTTGATTCTTGCTGTTATCTTCATCGATTAGGCTCTCCCAATCGTTTACAGGATTGGCGATCGTTGCTAGGACTTGATTAGCTTGGGTCATGCCGTTTTCCTCTTGCTCCTTCAGTGAAAAAATAATGTATATTGTTTTAGTTAAGTTTAGTTAAGCTAGGCTCAACTATGTGTCAAATTACACTTCTACTGATCTTGAGATTTAGGAAGACTACCTTCTATTTAACATATTGGTGTTAGTCCATTAAACCTCAAATTAAATTAATTGCCTATTGAGTATTATCAACTACAAATTGGCAATTGTTTCTCGATTTTAGCTTCGATTGTGATGAATTTGGTGAAGATTGGTCATAAATTTGAGCATATTCCCCTAAAATTTTTAAAGAAGCTACAAAGTATCCTTGTAAATCCAGTTCCTTTGGCATTGTAAGCAATTTAACAAAAAATAACACGGATCAATTTTGAGGATTAACAAACTGCTCTCCAAAAAGTTAATTAGCAAAAGCTATTTTCCTGACCATAATCTTATTTAATGCCCTTTATAAGGATTGTAAAGCGCAACCACAAACTATTATGACGAAAGACAGAGTAAAAATCTATAAAGTTCATTTTTTGGCGAGCAAAGCTTTAAACACTCACCTGATACGTACAATTGCTTAAGGAATTACCCCAAGGTTTTAAGTGGACGTAATGTATGAAAATATCAAAGAAGCGATCTTATAAAAAGTAGGGAATCAAGATGTCACAAGATCAGATTAAGATGTCAGAAGCAGAAGCTCAAGAGTTAATGCGATCGCTGCTGCATAAAGAAGGAAGTTGGGTCGAGTGGGGACAGGGATGTCAGCAATTACAAAAGGCAGGCTACAGTCCTCAAAGGATTTTTGAAGACACTGGGTTTCAAAACAGTCAGCAGAATCTAGTTATTGTTGCTGCTCAGGTATTTGACAACTTAGTCAAGGCTGATGTTGCACCTGAAATTTTAGACTACTTCAAAGGGCCTCGCAGTGATGTTCTCTATGAATTTCGCGTACTCAATCAGCAGCAGCGGATAGATGCCAGCTTACTCGCCTACGATCAACGGATCGACATAGATGGAGCATCGTTAATATCTAAGGCAATCAAAGATGTTTCTCGTATGTCTCAACTACCAGAAGCTTTTACTAATCATCCTGGGGATTGGGTGGCGTATTTAGCTTGGAAACGAGCCAAAGGTCAAAAAGATCTGCAACAGCGATCGCGTTTAATTGCTCAAGGATTAAAATTTGCTCATTCTTCTACTGCAAGATCGGCGATCGAAAAGTTATTGAGCGATTTTACCGTAACTAACACCGTCTCTGAACCACTGTTACCTTTATACCGACTAGAGCAAGAAGAGGAATTACCTCGCATAGTCCCCCTGGCTGGTTCTTATCCTCTGGGTAGCCAAGACATTTCAAGGGTCGAGCAGGTCGAAATTCAACAGTCATTTAGCCATATAAAAGCAAAAGGTGGAGCTTATGTACCGATTCCTGGTTGGCAGGTAGTGCTTAAAGCAGAAGACCCTGTGGCTTATCTCTGTCCTAGTGATCTTTTGCCTAAATATTTGGGTGGGAAAGTAGAAGAGGTTTTAGTGATCTTAGATCGAGCAAATCGTACTTGGGATGTAAACAGCTATTTTGTGGTCGAAACAGAAGGCAAATTAGAGCTACGCTGGTCTGAAACTGTACCAGAAGAAACAATTATTGGACAACTAGTGTTAATTTTGCGTCCGAAAAAGATTTTAGACGAGAGTAACATTACTCAGCCATGGCAAATGGACGACTAGAACAATGAGCAATGAGCAGTGAGCAGTTACTATTTGCTGATGTTAATTCTAGTAGTTTTCAATATTGAAAATAATATTTTTGCTATTTCATCTGCATCTTCATAAATACTTTCAAAGGATTTTGGATCTATGTACCCCGTATCTTTGAGCAGAGAAAGCCAATATTTTGTCTCTAAAGTTTCTCTCTAATCTATTTTACTTGATTGATCTCTTTGACAAGCTCGTAAAATAGCATCCGAGTTAACTTAAATAGAATTCTAGTTAGCGCATCTTTACCCTTGACTGACTTTCTTAGTGAGCGATAGCGATCGCTTAACTGTTGAGTCAACTCATTATGTTTGATATTTTTGGTTCGAGATAGCACACACACTGCCCAAATATAAAGGTGAGAACGCATTATACCGTTTCCGTGAAACGAACGAGTTACCTTGTCTCCTGACTGTTTGTAACTAAAAGACAAACCGCAAAAAGCTTGAAACTTTCTTAAGGAACGATCGCGTTTTTGCAGTTTACCTTTTGAGCGTTCATATTCTACCCATGGTTTTTCTGCTACTAAAAATTTCTCAAAAGGAAATAGATTAAAAAGCAATAGCGTTCTGACGTTTAACCCAAAGCCAAAACGGTCAAACACGGCATTATAAGTATCAAATTCTGGCATGGCGATCGCAGTCGCAATTTGTGATAAAGTTTCACTAATCCTGGTTTCTAAACCCACGATTAAAGCCGCGTGTTTGCGCGTGTAGGTGCTTATTTTTATCCCTAATTCTGGCGCAATAGATAGTTTGTACTTGTTGTCGTATCTAGCATCTTTGTGTTTAAAAGCTAACCAGTAAATGATCGGCGTGTACCCACGAGCGCTATTTATTTTCATTGATTGCCGCGCAGCTTCAGGAAATTCGTAGCTTAGTCTTTGTCGCAATTGGGCAATTAATCCTGTGCGTATTTTTTGCAGTTGTTCTTTTGAATTAAATAATTCTCGAATCCTTGTAATAGCGTCATTGGCAGTTAAATTAAGAAAACGCTTTTGACCATGGATATCAATAAAGCGATCGTCAAAGTAGGATGCAGCAAGACAAAGCGCGTCTTCTTCTTTTAATGAGTAATTTTGGCTTGTGTAACTTGAAAGATAAAATGGCACTAATGGAGTCATAAAATGGCACTCAGTTAGAGCCTAAAAGGTAGTAAATTCATTAATGGATTTTCGTGAATATCTAAAGCTTTGAACCATAAAGTGGCACTTTTACTAAAAAAGAATCATAAAGTGGCACAAAATAAGCTAAAATTTGCTTTTAGAAAAGCGGTTCATTCAGAGAAGTGTAATGCTGACCAGCGAAGAATTTCGTGACTGGTGTATCAAACTCGATTTGAACGAGCAGGCAATACAAGAAATTTCACAAATTCGGTCTTCACCGCCATCGCGTAGAGTACAAAGTCGTAGAGGAAATGTTAGTGGTCGCTATCCCAGTCAAAAAATGGGAATGACCATTCAGTTTGAAAGCCACCACCACGAACTGGCTGGAATCTATGCAATGGAATACGATAGCGAGGTACTAGAATATTACGACCAACCACCAACAATTAAGTTGAATTATAAGAGTGCATCGGGTCGTCAAGTTGGAGTGAAGCACACTCCTGATTTTTTCGTGATTAGTCGAAGGTCAGCTGGTTGGTCAGAATGGAAAACAACACAAGAATTAGAACAACTGGCAATAAAAATGCCTAACCGTTACCAGAAAATAGAAACTGGTCAATGGCGATGTCCTCCTGGGAAATCTTATGCTCAGGACAGAAGACTGAAATATCTGGTACGTACAGAAAAAGAAATAGATTGGAATCTTCAACGTAATCTTTACTTTTTAGAAGATTACTTCAGAGAGAAAACAAAACAACCTCCACCATTATCTAACCAACAAAAAATAATAGGATTAGTAGAAACTCAGCCTGGCATCACACTGTCAAAACTACTCTTTTTGGGACTTAACTCCGATGAAATTTATGGGTTAATCGCTGCTCAACAACTTTACGTTGATTTAAGTAGTGCTGATTTAGCTAGCGAACCAGAAAAGGTTCAAATCTTTCTGTCTATTAAAAGTGCTACCGCAATTTCCCAACTATCCCAATCACACTCTTCAATAAAGAAAAATCTTCAGACTCAAGAACCAATCAAACCAACCGCAGGCAGTCAAATAATTTGGGATGAAATAAATTGGCGAGTTCTTAACTTAGGTGCGACAGAAATAACATTATTAAACTCACAACAAGAGGCAGTTAACTTACCAGTTAAAGTTTTTGAACAACTAATCGCACAAAAACAAATAATTGTAGCCAATACGATTAGTTCTAACCTAGCCCCCAAACATTCAAGAATTAAAAGTGCCAGCGAGTCAGATTGTGCAGAAGCTAATCGACGTTATCGTATTATTGCACCTTATCTAGTAGGTTCTTCTCCTAGAGACGAGAGCATTCCTAAAAGAACCTTTTATCGCTGGGTTAGAAATTGGCGACAGGCAGAACAGATAGATGGGTACGGTTATCTTGGTTTACTGCCTCAAAGCCACCTTAAAGGGAATCGACAATCTAAAATACCCGAACTGACCCAGAAATTAATGGCAGAATACATTCAATACGATTATGAAACTTACAAACAGAAAGGTAAAAGGGCGGTATACGGAGCTTTAGTAAATGCTTGCCAACAGCAAAATACGACAGTTCCCAGTTATAAAACCTTTCTCAAATTCTGTAATAACAGACCTTCCTACGAACAAACAAAAAAACGTCAAGGTTCTCGTGCTGCATATTCAAACGAACCCTTCTACTGGGAATTAGAATTCACTACTCCAAGACACGGGGATCGCCCTTGGGCTATATGTCATCTAGATCATACTCAGTTAGATATTGAATTAGTTTCTTCTAAAACTAAAGCACTATTAGGTCGTCCTTGGGTTACTTTTTTGAGCGATGCCTACTCTCGACGTATTTTGGCTTTTTATCTAACTTTTGATGCACCTTCTTATCGTAGCTGCATGATGGTCATGCGAGATTGTGTAAGCCGTCATGGACGTTTACCTCAATGCTTAGTAGTTGATGGAGGTAAAGAGTTTAGCAGCGTTTATTTTGAAAGACTGCTGGCGATGTATGAATGCACATCCAAAACTAGACCAGGAGCAAAACCAAGATTTGGTTCTGTATGCGAGCGTCTTTTTGGTACTGCTAATACTATGTTTATTCATAATTTGGCGGGCAATACCCAGATGACTAAAAATCCCCGTTCGGTGACTCCTGCTGTCAATCCGCGCCATCATGCAGTTTGGACGTTAGGTAGTTTGCAGGAGCATCTATGTAATTGGATTTATGAATTCTACGACCGTCAAGAACATCCTGCACTAGGACTTTCTCCGCAAAATGCTTATGAACAAAGTATTATTCAGACTGGTTTAAGACCGAGCCGATTAATTTCCTATGATGAAACATTCCGCATTTTGACTATGCCTACAACTAAAAAGGGAACGGCAAAAGTTATTCCCAACCAGGGAGTGAAAATTAATCATCTTTATTACTGGCACAATAGTTTTCGCAATGGAAGTATTGAAAAAACAAAAGTTAGCGTTAGATATGACCCAAGAGATGCGGGGATTGCTTATGCCTATGTGCGAAAACAGTGGGTTCGCTGCATCTCTCAATATTACAGCGTGTTTAAAGGTCGCTCCGAGCGGGAAATTCAATTAGCTACTCAAGAATTAAGACAGCAATACCAACAACACTCAAAAAGATTTACCATCACAGCCAAGGCTCTAGCAGTTTTTCTGGAAGGAACTGAAATTACTGAATCTATTCTCATGCAGCGTTTGAAAGATGGCGAAGTTAAAGATATTCATACGGAAGAATCTATTAACGAACAAAATACTCTGACTTTAGTTGATGTGGAAGAAGAAAAACCTCAGTCAACACCCGCAGAAATTAAACCTTATGAGGAATTTTGGTAATGCCGATTTATAGATCTAAAAGACTTCATCATATTTTATCACGACAAGAAAAACTGAATTTGTTTCGCGATTGTACGGTGGTACATCCCCATCTCAAAAAGGCTTATGAAGAATTTCGTGATGCAGTTAATAATCCAGGCGGTGCATCAATAATTTTCCTGTTTGGCCCTACTGGAGTAGGAAAAACAACCCTATTACGTCAGATTATGAAAGTAATGGTGTCAGAGAAAATTTCACGCATCGAGAAAGATGCAAATTATCTTCCAGTGGCTACAGCAGAAGCTCGCGCTCCTGAATCGGGTAGTTTTGATTGGAAAGTTTACTATCAAAGCGTCTTAGCTTCTTTGGCTGAATCCCCAGCTTCAGATTATTCAATTCCCAATAGAAGCAAACTTAAGAAAAGTAGGTCATATCAACGTAGCATTGGTTCTTCTAACAGTCATTTATCCACTTTACGAGAACAGGTGATAGTTAATATGCGCCATCGAGATTTAGTTGTTTTCTTGACTGATGAAGCTCAGAGATTTTCTAAGTTAGCAAGTAGTAGCAGACAACAGGTTCAAATGGATGCTTTACAGTCAATGGCTAGCATGACCAATACTTTACATGGGCTATTCGGCACTTATGAGTTATTAGAATTCCGCAATCTTAGCGGTCAACTATCCCGTCGCAGTATCGACATTCACTTTCCTCGTTACCAAGCTGATTGTGACTCAGATTTAGTTGAATTTCAACGGGTTCTTAAAAGCTTTGGTGAAAAAATGACTTTGAAAGATGCTCCTGAATTGGAAATTCATTGGGAGTTTTTTTATGAGAGGAGTATTGGCTGTGTGGGTATTCTCAAAGACTGGCTGACTCAGGCTTATCGTCAAGCTTTACATGAAGAAGCCTCTACTTTAAGTGAGCATCATTGGCAACCTTACGCGCCGTCTATAGCCCAATGTCTTCAAATAGCAGCCGAAGCCATTGAAGGAGAAAAAGCATTTGAATTTGAGTCAGGAGAAATGTCTTTATTGCGTCAGAAATTAGGTTTATCAAAAGCATCCTCTTCAAGTGTTAGTTCTGATACTTCATCTGTTGCTGCTTCGAGTAAGCAAACCAAAGGTCGCCCTGGAGTTCGTCAGCCTAATCGAGATGTTATCGGGGGAACATAGACGAAATTTACGAATATACAACAAAAAATAAGAATTGAAGTCGCATCCTACAACTAACATTAATCTTTATTTTAAACTGACAAATTTTCAGAAAAGTGCCACTTTATGATTCCATTAGTGCCATTTTATCCTTCAAGTTACAGCTTGTGAAACTTTTAAGCACAGTACGGACTCGTGTCCTTGGCTTATTTCTTTGTAAAAGCGCAATACATACCCATACGAGATAGGTTGGAACTACCCCGCGACATCAAAGGTAGATGTTTCGATCGCCATTCCCCAAGCGATACTCATCAGGCGGTTTTTTATTGTTTTGAAATAAGTTGGTCATCAGATTTGATAAGAATATCATCGTCATTTAGTACTAACGAGTTATCAGATTTATCAATTTGTAGAAAATAACGCTCACTACCGTTAGCTAGCATCATTTTCCCGCGCACAATTAAATTAGTTCCCTCGATGCGATCGCCAATCTCATATTTTGGTTTACTCATCATCATCAGGACATACAGGGTATATCACCTGATTGACTGACAAAAGTTTAATAAGCCCAGACGTGAGTAGTAACTTTAAACTCGATGCGATAAGTTTTAAGCTCATATTGTCGAAGAGAAGCTTTC
>JAAUOU010000114.1 GCA_012034765.1 Pleurocapsaceae cyanobacterium CSU_1_1
AGTAGCGCAGTGGTCCCACTTCGATTCCATCCCGAACTCGATTGTGAAACGCTGTGGCGGCGAAGATACTTGGGGGGTAGCCCCTCGGGAAAATAGCTCAGTGCCAGGTTCTTTTTTTTTCTTGATTTGCTAAATATTGGATGCCGTAACATACAACAATGACATAAACTCATCTTTAGGTAATACATAAAGATGAGTTTCCTTCTTAGGAATTTTCTTGGTTGTAAATTGTACTCCGTACAATTAGTATAATTTTAAAAATGATTTATGTTCTTGGCATTATCCAGTTATGCATAGATAATTGTCTAGAAGACTGAATGCAAGCTTTGCTCATCTTTCTGAGCGATTTTCCGCTTTATTTTTTTAATTTACTGTTAAAATTATGCATACCGCTTCCGCTAAAATTCTAGTTGTAGATGATGACCCAGCAATTCGTAATTTAATATTTCGTTTTCTTAGTCAGAAAGATTATTTACTTGAGTCTGCTGTGGATGGTCAAAGTGCATTAAAGGCTTTTGAACAATTTAACCCTGATTTAGTAATTTTAGATGTAAATCTTCCAGATGCTTTAGGCTACAACCTGTGCCAAGAGATGCAGAGAAATACTGATGTTTTTATTTTAATGTTAACTAGTAGGTCTGATGCTGCGGATAAAAAAGAAGGTTTTCTCAAAGGTGCAGATGATTATCTGACTAAACCTTTTGATCTTCAAGAATTAGAATATCGAGTCAAAGCTATTTTAAAAAGACAGCGGACAGTCTCTACATCGGAAAAACAGCCTTTAGTTTTCAGCAATATGGTTATTGATCCTGTTCGTCGTGAAGTAAAGATTAATGATCAGTTTATCCTTTTGACGGCATTAGAATTTGATTTACTACATTTTTTGGCTACTCGTCCAGGAAGAGTATGGCGTAGAGATGAATTAATTCAAAGTGTTTGGGATTATGATTATGTGGGCGATCAAAGAGTTGTTGATGTTCACATTGGTCAAATCCGTAAAAAAATTGAGATTGATTCAGCAGAACCGTCTTTCATTCAGACTGTTAGAGGTGTCGGCTACAAATTTGAGGTTGATCCACTTTCTGAAGCTTAGAATAACTAGAATAAATTTTGAAGCTCAGAGATAGAATTTTGAATTGCCTTTTTTGCTCGGAACTGTAATCCCAGCGTTCGATAAACTTTTGATATTCACCACTGCCATTTTTAATCGTGTTTTGTAATTCTTGCAGCTTCTTATTGATCAATTGCAAGTTTAATTGTTGAATTAAATTGCAGGTACGTCGATAAACTTTTTGAGAGCCAGCAACATTTTCTGAATCATTATTGAGACTATGAGCAATAATCATAGCGGAAGACATAGCTAAATTTTTGACTAATAATTCGCAAGACATCTCCTGCGTAGATTTTAATCCATTCAGCACTCCTACAGAAGGATTATCTGCCCAAGGCATGTCGCTGGTCAAATAAGCAACGAAAAATCCCCTGCCACCATTTTTGCTGCTTAGTATAGACGAAATTTGTTGTTGAACTTCAAGTTCGCTCAATTGATTAGAGTTAATTTGATCTATTAAAGATTGAGTAGCAGCGATCGCTTGAGGAAAAGATAGAGACTCTGGGAAAGCAGAATTATTCATTTATGTATAAAAAATCTAAAAATGTTAATTAAGATTTAAAAATCTTGATAGGGCTTGAATCATTGCTGGTGGCCAGCGACGAATATTTTCAATCCAGTTAAGATCTTGATAGCGATTGTCTAAACCAACTGCTGCAACCCAATTGCTTTCTGCCTCGCCTTGCTTTCCTTCTACCCATAAAGTTGCAGCCAGCGCAGCACGCATATCGGAATACATGGGATATTTACGTACTAAGTTACGCATATTACGAATTGCTTCTAAACGATCGCCTAACTGATATTGAATCAAAGAAGCGTTACCGCGTGCCAGAGGAAAGGTTGGAGCCAACTCGGCAGCCTGTTGATAGTCATCCAATGCATCCTGCCATTGTTGCTGCCCTGCTTTAGCATTGCCTCGATTATTTAAAGCAACTGGATCTTGAGGAGTAATAGATAACACATGGTTGTAATCGGCGATCGCCTGTGACCATAACTGTTGACCTTCGTAAGCAATTCCCCGATTTAAGTAAGCATCTGGATATTCTGGGGCAATCTCAATTGAGTGGTTGAAGTCAGAGATCGCTTCAGCCAGCTTATATTGACCAATACGCACGTTACCTCGATTACTCCAAACCGCAGGATTTTCGGGAAACTTTTCTACCAAAGTTGTCCAATATGTTTCTGCTCGCGCAAAATTCCCCTGCTGTGCTGCTTGAAAAGCTTTTTTGGCGATTTTTTCACCCTGAGCAATTTGTTGTTCTGTTAGATCTCCAGTCTGAATATTTGATGCGATCGCCACTTGTCTTAGCCCGATGACAACATTGATAGAAAAAATGATCAATAAACTTATTAACCAACGTCTCATTATATTTTATCTATTTAAGCCTTTATACCTAAGATATCTGAATATAGAGAGTATTATGTAAAACCACTAAAATATTTTTTGATTTTTCATCTTCAATAAATTAAGTTTAATAAACTTGGTCAATTAAAGCTAAAAAAAAAATGACAAAAACGCGAAAATGTGCGATACACGAACAACGAATATAAGTAAGATACGATTAAAATAGTTTTATTGACTATGCAAATACGTTTTTTTAGTAAACTGACCCTATTTGTAACAATTTTATCCGTGCCACAATTTTTTTCTTCTACTTCGGTCACGTCAGGGCTTCTCTGCTCTAGAGTGGTGGCAGCAGAGGTAAAAACTTTAGGAGAAAGTGGAGACACGGGAGAAACTGGAGTAAAAGGAGCGAATGGTCGCAATAGCGATAACTTGACGGTGTTTGCTGATGGAACACCGATGACTCTTGATTTAGCTGGGGGAAATGGTGACAACGGAGAAGCAGGAGCAAAAGGCTACGATGCTGTTTGTGAGAAGCCAACGGAAGCTGTTGGTCAGAACCTACAAGGCGCTGATGGTGGCAGTGGCGGAGATGGCGGAGATGGCGGAGTCGGGGGTAATGGTGGTTCTTTGACGGTATACGCCACTAATAAAGAATATCTTAAGCAGATTTATGTGATTGCTGCGGGAGGAGAAGGTGGTGAATCTGGAATAGCGGGAGACGGAGGAGCAGGTTGTGACTGCGATCGCCCTTCTTGGAATGAAGAGACTTGCTTTGGTGAACCTGGAAGTCCAGATTATAGTTGTACTACGCAAGAGTTTCAGTGTACTGATGGGTATTCAGGGAGAAAAGGAAGAGAAGGGCGCAGAGGTATCAAGGGGAAGATGGGCAATTTGACCCTAATTAACATGGATAAATCTCTCTCTCCTGATTTTCCTGAAGCTGCCGCACCGATTAGTGAATTACAAGGTCGAGGTTTTACACTCTCGAAGAATATTTGGCAAAGTAAAAATAATGCCTCATCTTTGTTTGCTCCAGGTTCGATTATTGCTGACAAATATCAAGAATTGATCGCCCGTCATGAACATTCCGTTTTGGTAGTGTGGGATGCTCCCCAGCCAGTAGAAGATTTTGCAGATCAGCAAATTACTCTGAGTCTCAAAGGGGAAAATGATGCCAATATTGTCTTGCCCAAAGATCTTTGGTTGGAAACTAAAGCTTCCAAGCGAGATAAGCTGACGGAGCTACATGTGTTTAATGCTGTGCGTACTGAAGATGTCGCTGATTTAAAAATTGATGGCTTATTTGGACAGGGGACAAATTTAGAGCTAGACATATTTGATGAAGCGGAAAAGTCAAATTTAATTGCTACTGAATTTTCCCTGAAATACCGTGTCGGCGAAGAATCGGAGGACAAAAACTTTTTTGGCGGTAGAAGTACGGTTTATCAGACTAAGTATGAAGGAGTAATTCCGCCACAGGCGATCGCTCAATCAGGAAATTTGTTTACCTTAAAGTTGGGGCAGCTGCCAATTCCTCCAGAATATCTTCAGCCAGGATTAAAAGTGGAGCTAGAAGTAGCTGCTAAACGTTCTTTAGGGTCAAATTCTCAAGTCAAACAGCTGTCTACCCGCACAGAGATTGAAGGATCGTCTCGCTCATAAACTAAGTTTTAAGCTTGAGCAATGCTCTGAATAGCTACTTCAATAGCTCGTTTAACCGCAGCATCTTTATCGTCAATTACGATTGACTCGTCTGCGGTGCGTTGAGCGACGACGGCACAGACACAGGCAGCACGAAAACCATATACTCCAGCCATTTTAAATAACGTTCCTACTTCCATTTCGTAATTTAAAATATTGAGTTGGCGGTACTGAGCCGTAATTCCTCTCAGCCAAGACTGAAGATGGGGATTAGCTGAAGACTCAACTCTCTCCTGTCCTTCATAAAAACTGTCTACTGAGGCAGTAATACCCAAATGATAGGGAATATTTAATTTACGAGCAGTTTCAACTAAGGCAAAGGTCAGAAAAAGATCGGCAACGGCAGGATACTCTGGGGGAGCGATGTCCAAAGCTGCCCCTTGGCGACATAAACTTGCTTGAGATATAACAAGATCACCAATTGAAATAAAAGGCTGAATTGAACCACAAGTACCAACTCGAATAAACTGCTTAATTCCAACCTGCACTAGTTCATTTACGACGATACTTAAAGAAGAAGCGCCCATGCCACTAGTCGCGACTAATATAGGCTTACCGTTGGGCAATTTTCCCAAATAACTATGAAGTCCTCTATATTGTGATAGTAATTTAGCATTTTCCAAATAAGTTTGAGCAATATAGTGCGATCGCTCAGGCTCTCCCGATAATATTACCGATTGAGGGGCATCAGCACCAAGATCTGATTGACTAAAACCAATATGATATTTCATTTTTTGACTAGCTATAATTGCAAAACGATTAAGTTAAGAAGGCGTGAAATTCCTCGTCCCCATAGGACACAAAACAAATGACTTGTCCATATGTAATGCTCGTAAAAATGTGTCAGGTTAACACTGATGATCGATCACCAATAGCAATTGACTGATACTGAATGATGGTAACTCTTGAAAAATTTTCCACAATTGTCTCTTACTGTAAAAACAGCAAAATAGGTAAGCATTTACCCGATGCTCTATATGTCCATACTGATGCTTTATCTGACCTCGATCCTATGCTGAAAGAGTATGAGAGTCGAGCCAGAAATCTGGTCAATAGTCTCGACTGCGCTACTATTGTCAAATTTGGTACTGATCGACCCAAAATTTCTTATTTGTACTATCCAGATTTTGATCGGGATCCTCACCCACAACTACATCAAAGTATTGTGGTAGATTTGGTTACAGAACAAGTGTCAGTCAGACAATACCACAA
Organism: Pleurocapsaceae cyanobacterium CSU_1_1; assembly: GCA_012034765.1. Lineage (GTDB taxonomy): Bacteria > Cyanobacteriota > Cyanobacteriia > Cyanobacteriales > Xenococcaceae > Waterburya. The sequence goes on from JAAUOU010000114.1 coordinate 5,373, forward strand.
CTCACACAATCCGCCAATTTTGCATCGTAAAGAAACTTTTGTGCATGAAAATTACCCTTTGTATCAAACCTTTGCTGAATTAACTAAAAAAGAAGTAGCTTTAGGTTTGTTAGATAATTCTCGGCATATTGGTACTTTGCAAGAGTGGACTCGTTTGCTTTTGCAGGAAGGTGTTTCCTTAGTCGATCATCATGTTGCCTGTCCTGTCGATTCTCCTGTAGCACAAAAGCAGACTATCTTAATCGAGCGACACAAAGCAGCACTCAAACGTTCAGAGTTATCCCGTCCTGTCAGAATTGCTTTAGAAGCTGATTTATTTAGAGAAGGAACAACCTTTTTCGATTATGGCTGTGGCTGTGGTGAAGATATTAAACAGATTAAAACTTATGGGTATGCAGCCTCTGGTTGGGATCCTTTTTATCGCCCAAATACTAGTCTTGAGTCTGCTGATATTGTCAATTTGGGCTATATCATTAATGTCATTGAAGACATAGCCGAAAGAAGACAGGCTCTAATTAAGGCATGGTCACTAACCCAAAGGATATTAATCATCTCAGCACAGGTATTAGTAGACGATCGCCGTCGTGGTTTAGTGGCATATGGTGATGGTGTCGTGACTAACCGCAACACTTTTCAAAAGTACTATGAACAGGAAGAGCTTAAGCTATATATCGAGCAGGTACTAGAAGTAGAAGCAATTCCTGCTGGTTTAGGAATTTATTTAGTCTTCCGTCACGAAACTGAAGCCGAGTTTTTCCGCGCTTCTCGTTTATATTCACGCCTTAGCACTCCGCGTATTCAAGGCAAAATCAGGAATTTTGAGGATTATCGCGACTTATTGACTCCTTTAATGAATTTTTATACCAAAAGAGGTCGTTTACCAGCGAAGGGGGAATTAACCTCAGAAGCAGCTATTAAACAAGAATTTCGCAGTTACCAGCGCGCTTTTAAATTAATTCTTCAAGCAACAGACCGCTATGAATGGGATGCGATCGCCGAAAAACGTCGTCAAGATCTTCTAGTCTATTTGGCATTGGGTAAATTTAGTGGTCGCCCTACTATTAGAAAGCTATCTCCTGAAATCAAAGCCGATGTCAAAGACTTGTTTGGTAGCTATAAACAAGCCTGTACTATTGCCGATCTACTACTGCTTCATGTGGGAGATCTAAAAAAATTGCTAATCTTTGTCAAACCAGCAATATTGGTAAACAGCTTGATGGAGCGATCGCTGTACACATCAGTGCCTTAGAAAAACTACCGCCCCTATTAAGACTATATGAAGGCTGTGCTAGTCGTAATTTTTATCGTTTGGAAAACGCTAATATCGTCAAAATTTACTATAATAAGCCAAAAATAACTTATTTAGTCTATCCAGAATTTGACACTCAAGCACATCCTGCTCTTCAGGCAACTATGGAGGTAGATTTGCATAATCTCTCTGTCACCTATCATGATATTTCTGACGAAACTAATCCTTTAATCCTGCATCAAAAAGATGCTCTGGTTGCACCCGATTATCCTAGCTATAAAAAGTTTGTTCGCTTAACTAAAAAAGAACAAAATTCAGGATTACTTAAAAATCGGGATGCCATTCGTCGTCTTCATGGTTGGTTACGCTGCTTGAGAGAAAATGAGCTAGTTATTGAAGGACATAAATTAAGCAGCAAATAAATAAATATCGTATTAAGGGGCGAACAGCCGTTCGCCCGTACAAACTAAACTCATACCAATAATCTAACTAGCCCCCTGCATTAACATCAGTCAATTTAGAAGCTTTAACTTTAGTTACAATTTTGTCTTTGAGCTTTTCTAACTCTTGTTGAAGAACTTTTTTGGCTATTTTGGCATCCCCCAAACTTTTAGTCACTTGACTTAAGTTCGCCCACTCCTGGAGCATTTGACAGTTGCGGGGGTTAATTATAGAAGTAGTAATATGTTGACATTGTCGAGGTTCATCTAAACCATAGAAGAGAATTCGATATTTGCCTTGATTTGCCATGGTGCGAGCGATTCCTTGTCCTTTATGAGATTTGAGGTCTAAATAACAGGGAAGCCATTTTACACCATGTTCAGAATTGTAGAGTACGGTAATCCAAAGCAATGTAGGATGTGGATTTGCCAAATATAAAAATTGATTGTAGCGGGTACAAGAAATTCTTTGATAGATATCTTCTTGTTCCAGCATGACGCAAAGTACAGGGACTTCTCCCAAAGGAGTATCGATTATCTGAGAAAAAACAATTTTGCTTAAAGGTTTATCCTGAGGCCAAGGAGTCTGTAGACAAATTTCCGTTACTGAAGTTTCGGTATTGACAGTACGATTATCAACTGCATTTAGAGTAGCATTACGAGAAAATGTGGTATTTAAAGTAGTATCTACAGTATTTTTACCTGTATGTTTACTTATATGTTCGACCGTGTTGATGTTTAATCCAGGATTAGTTTTGCCAAATTGAGATTGCCGTTCGATCTTTCCTAGAGTTTCCATAATCTCACGGGCGCTTTGAGGTCGGAGATCTCTTTCTTTTTCCAAACAGCGAAATACTAAATTTTGTAATTCTTCAGGCAAATTAAGCCTGGCGCTGAAAGGCTCTGGCTTGAAATTATGATGAGCCTGATACCAACCACCAAAGGATGAGTTTTGAGGCAACAAAGGCATATCCATGGTGAGCATTTCGTACATCATCACACCTAAGCTATAGATGTCAGAACGACTGTCTAACTCTTTACCTTCCATCTGTTCGGGAGAACAATAGGCTAAAGTTCCCATAAAAGACTGAGTTTGGTCAGCACTTGCCTGAATTAGTTTGGCAATGCCAAAATCAAGAATTTTTGCCACTTCCCCCAAGGTAGGGTCTTGCAGCACAATTATATTACTAGGCTTGATATCGCGGTGAATGATTCGACACAACTCGCCATTAAACGAAATTCCTTGATGAGCAGCTTGTAATCCTAGACAAACATGACGAGCTAAAATCAGAAATCTTTTGAGGGGTATAGGTTGATAAGAAATTAGATCGTTGATGCTTTCTCCCGCCAGAAACTCCATCACATAGAAAGGAGCGTTATGCTCGTCTACACCATAGTCTTTGACCCTGACCACATGAATACTTTTTTCGCCCAAGAGAGCCGAAATTGTTGCCTCTCGTTCAAAGCGATCGCGCATACTATCATTCATTAGAGATTGAGATAAGAACTTGACGGCGACGATCACCCCACCCAATACAGTATCTTTGGCGCGGTAAACTCGACCCATTGCACCTTCTCCGACAAGCTCGGATAATTCGTAGCGGTTGGCAAGTAAACGACCTTGATTGGTATCTTTATTCATCTTCTATCGGGGAAGTTAAGTTTCTCAAATCAATTTTGGCTGCTATTATCGGTTAAAGTGAGCTGCTAAATTGGGCTAACGTCTTAGGGTTGCTTCAATCGTCTGCTTAATACTGTGACCATCTAAAATATTGCTAGTTAGATGATAGGTATTTTGATCTAGGCAGACATATGTATCTAATCCTTTGTGTTTGCTACCAGTGCCGATAAACCAGTAATACTGAATGATCGATTGCTGTCCCAATCTACCTTCTCCCTCAATATTCCCCAAAAGACTGTGTTGAGCAACATAGGTATAGTATTTTGCCTCGTAATTCAGGTTGCCACGGCATTGATAAACAATCTCCGTTGCTGTTTCATCATCACAAGTTAGGCTCGTAGTTAGCTTGAACCAGTTGGCTCTTTTCCAATCAATCTTCATTCCTCCCTCCAGGGGAATTGGGGCTAAATTTGGCTTGAGCCAATGACCAGTTACATGCCAATAACCAGCTTCAATTAGAAAACTATGAGCCATAAACTTTATCCTCTCAATTTTGCCCTGGTTATAATAGCTATATTTGCTATTTACATAGATGAATAGATGGGTGAACATCCCCCAATAACACTGGTTTAACTGCTCCTGTAACTTGAGGTAAATTGCCAGGAATCGATTTAACTCTCCAGTATGCTAAAACGGCAAAAGCGATCGCCTCTTTGAAATCTCCATCAATTCCCACTTCATCGGTTGTACCAATCTGTGCCGATGTTAACTCAGCTTGTAGGCGTTGTCTCAGATATGAATTTCTACTGCCTCCACCACAAAGTAAAACTTCGTCAGGCATCTGAGGTAAAAACTGGCGGTAACTATGAATGATAGAAGCAACCGTAAGTTCGGTTAGAGTCGCCAGCGATCGCTTTCGGTTAAACCTATGTCATCCATTTCTTGCCAACATTGCTCTAAATAATCCTGGCTAAATAGTTCTCTCCCTGTAGATTTTGGGGGCGACTGCTGAAAAAAGTCTTGCTGTAACCATTGCGCTACTAATTGCTGATTTGCTGTGCCTTGAGCTGCCCATTGACCATCTTGATCGTAAGTTTTCTTGCCGTTAGTCAAACGAGCGATCGCCAGGTCTAATAAAGCATTTGCCGGACCAGTATCCCAGCCAAATATTTGTGCATCCCAGTTAGCTACTGTCTTTGGTGGCAAATAGGTTACATTGCCAATACCCCCCAGATTTTGAATTGCTCTAGTTTTAGTTGGGTGAGACAACAAACAAAGATCGATTTTGGATACTAGTGGTGCGCCTTCTCCTCCCGCTGCAATATCCGCTGCCCGAAAATTACTAATAGTCTGGATACCTGTCAAGTGAGCAATCAGTTCTCCTCTGCCAATCTGGTAGCTATAGCCTAGTTGATCTTTGCTTGGTGGTCGATGATAGATAGTTTGACCATGAGAACCAATTAATACTGCTGTTTGATGTTGAGCTTGAATCTGTTGTGCAGCCTGGGCAAACTGAAGGGCGATCGCATCATCTAATTCTGCCAATTCCGCTATATTTAAGCTTTGTCCGCCACAAACAGCTAAGATTCGCTCTCTCACCTCTTCAGGATAAGCAAAGGTTGTCCCTGCTAGTACCTTTACTTGTAGGTCTTGCTCTGTACCCTTGATTTCCACCAAGGCAGCATCAATGCCATCAACAGAAGTTCCACTCATTAGACCAATCACTATCATCATATTGTTTCATAAGGTTTACGTTTATGTTGTAGTGAGTCAAGAGCTAAGAGTCAAGAGCCAAAACGTAACATGTTACGTCTAGATGAGTTTTTCTATGAGGTTGACTTATATGAGTTTTATGAGATTTCCATCTATTTAACTAATTTAGTATTGCAGTGAATACAAATTAAAAATAGACAGAGGAAATTAAGTATGAATACCGATGCTATATTGTTTTGGAATAATGTTGCCTTAAATGCGGTTGCCAATGATCACACTGGTGCAGCACAGAAAATTAATCAGCGTGGTCCAACGCGCACTGCTCGTGCTTTAGCAATTGTTCATGCAGCAATGTTTGATGCTTTTAATGTTATTGCTCGTGCTTTTACCCCTTACTTAAAAAATTTACCCCCCGCTTCTGGTACTGCTTCCAAAGAAGCGGCGATCGCCCAAGCAGCATTTACCACCCTAGTAGCCTTATATCCAGGACAGACAAATACATTCTATACAGAATTAAATAATTTTCTCAATACACTTCCTACTGGATCTCCTTGCAACGAAGGTATTGCGATCGGCACAGATATTGGCAAACGCATACTTGCTGCTCGTAATAATGATGGTAGCGATGCTCCTATGACCTATCAACCAGGGGGTTTGCCTGGGCTGCATGATCTAGACCCCTTAAATCCTGATCAAGGATTTTTGACACCTAGATGGGGACTTGTAAAACCTTTTGTCGTACCCAATATAATTGATTTTCGCTCTCCAGCACCGCCTGAGTTAATGAGTGCTGCCTATGCTGATTCATTCAATGATGTTAAATCGAATGGAGCTAAAAATTCTACTACTCGAACTCCAGATCAAACAGAAATAGGCATTTTTTGGGCTTATGATGGCGCTCAAAAAATCGGCACTCCTCCACGTCTTTACAATCAAAATATTCGAGAGGTTGCGATGCTGCAAAAAAATAATTTAGCGCAGAATGCACGCCTGTTTGCCCTGGCGAATTTGGCAATGGCAGATGCAGGGATCCAATGTTGGGATACCAAATATTTTTACAATATCTGGCGACCCATTCTTGCAGTGCGAAACGGACAACAAGATGGTAATATTTTGACCACTGGCGATCCCAATTTTGAACCCCTGGGCGCACCTCGTCCCAATGAGCCTGGGCGGATCAATTTTACCCCTAACTTTCCTTCTTATACATCTGGACATGCTACTTTTGGGGCTGCTGTCTTCTGGACTCTCAGACGTTTTTATGGTAAGGATGATATACCCTTTACCTTGAGTTCAGATGAGTTTAATGGTGTCAATCTTGGTATGGATGGCAAACCCCGTCCCAAAAGGCAAAGATCTTTCAAAAGTTTCACTGAAGCTCTGCAAGAAAATGCTCGCAGTCGTATTTATTTAGGAATTCACTATCAATTTGATGCTTACGCTGGTTCTGATGCAGGTATTAAAATTGCTAACTATGTTTACGGTAATATTCTTCGACCTGTAAATTAAAGCGAGTATCAAAATTATCATTATCTCCTTCAGACGTAGGACAGGCTCGCTGAATTTGTCGTTATTTTCAGCTTATATCTGTCCTTTTTCTTATTCCTCTTCCTGACCGCGACATTACCAAGCCCTTGGGGCTAAAGTCAAAAGTCCTAAAGGATAAGCTTCGCGACGCGATATGCGGAGCGGTATCCTTTAGGACGTAAGGAGCTAGTCCTTTAGGGCAAATCAAAAGTCAAAAGTAAGTGATACTGGGTAACCAGCACCCATGATCAGTGATTATCTTGAGGAGTATCTTTAATGCTTAATAAAATTACAGAACAGAAGGCTCATAAAATTCGATATGTGTTGGTAGTAGGTTGGCTGTTGTTAATTGTCTCTCTATTTTTTGACCCAGTATCTCAATATCTTACTGACCCCAACACAAATTTTTCAGTCCTTTAAAAGATGAAATAATTAATCGTGCCAAAAATCCTGAAACCTGCATCAGACTTCAGGGGAAATGCTTGCCAGAAGATCCTTATGCCGTGGGAACGAGAATTTTTTGGGGCTTTATTATACCTGCTGGATTTGGTATTGTGTTTGTCTTAGGACACGAATTTTGGCGGAGAATTTGCCCTCTTTATTTTTTATCTCAAATTCCTCGTGCTTTGAGCCTGAAGCCAAGAAGGCAAATCAGTCAGAATCAATGGCTGATTAACAATCACTTATATCTTCAATTCGGGCTATTTTTCCTGGGGCTAAATCTGCGAATTTTGTTCGTTAATTCGGCTCGTCCTCTATTTGGCGGATTTTTGCTGTTTACCATCGCTTCAGCGATCGCAATTAACTTTTTGTATGGTGGTCGTAGCTGGTGTCATTATGTCTGTCCCTTTGGGATAGTGCAGATGGTATTGACTGGGCCGAGGGGATTGTTCGGTAGTGAAGCGCACAAAGAACCAGCTAGAACTATTACTCAGTCGATGTGTCGTACCTTCGACCAAGAAACAAACCAGGAAAAAATCACCTGTATTGGCTGCAAATCTCCCTGCATGGATATTGACTCAGAAAAGGCATATTGGGATCAGCTGAATAAACCAGGGAGGAATCTAGTGCAATATGGCTATCTGGGGTTAGTGTGTGGTTATTTTGGTTATTATTTCCTCTATTCGGGAAATTTTGACTATTATTTTTCGGGAGCATGGAGTCATGAAGCAGGACAGCTAGGTAAGATCTTTAATCCTGGCTTTTATGTAGCTGGCAAAGCGATGTCGATTCCTAAGCTGATGGCGAGTCCTTTAACTTTAGGAGCGATCGCCAGTATCTTTTATTTTGCCCTCAACAGAATTGAAAAAATTTATGGTGCTGTAGTCAAAAAGCAAAATCCGCAAATTAGCTCGCAGATTGTGCGACATCGTATTTTTACTATCGCTACGTTTTTGGCGGTCAATTGTTTTTATGTTTATGGTGGTCGTCCTGAAATTCTGCGTTTACCCTTGATAGCGCAAATGCTGTTTAATGCTTTAGTCGTCTTGCTTAGTACTATGTGGCTAGTACGTACTTGGGGACGTACTCACGAGCAATATAATCAAGAAGGTTTTGCGGATAAACTTCGTCGTCAACTTAAGAAATTCTCAATTGATTTTACGCAAGTTTTAGGTGGGCGATCGCTAGATCATCTTCAAGCCAATGAACTAGATTTATTAGCGCAGGTTATACCTCAAATTACTCGCCAAGATCGCATCCAGGTTTATCAGGGCATCATCAAAGAATCCCTCCAAGCAGGTAGTATCGAGGCTAATAGTAGTTTTAAGTCTTTACAATTAATTCGTCAAAAATTAGAGATTACTGAAGAAGAACACTATGCTATGTTGACTAACCTGGGAATTGATCATCCCCACTTAATTAATCATCATTACTCATCAGTAGACAGGCTACGGATTGAAAGTTACCAGGATGCGATCGCTTCTTTGCTGCAAGAATTAGTTGATAGCGGAATGCCCGTTCATCAGGCAATACAAACTAAGATTGGACAGATTACTGGTCTTAAAAAAGAATACAACATCAACAAAACAGAACATCTTCAGGTATTGGGTGGACTATTTGATTCTCTACGTCCCAAAGCGGAAAAACTGCTGGCGCTGCTACAGGTAGAAAATTCTCGCTATCAGATAATTAGTAACTTCCAATCCCATAGCAATACTCCTGTATTTTTACTGCTGCGTAAATTATTACTGGCAAAACAGCAGTTAATTGTCATCCCGTTATTAGCTGTCTTAGAGCTATTAAATAATGAGCCAGACGCAGTGCAATTAGCTCAACGAACTGGAGTAGTTGCTCAAAAGGCGATCGCCCAAGTGTTTGCGACTCAACCCCAATGGCAAGAACGTCTAAAACCGCAACTTGTACGGGAACTAATCCCCAACAGCATTAATAGTTCTAAGGCAACCGTAGTTAGAGGTGGTGGCATAACTACCAGATTGCAGAGCGATCGGCGCTTGGCACAGGCAGTAGAGGACACTTTGTTAGAACTGTTGCAAGAACCAAATCCGCTTACTGAATCAGCCAGTCTCTATGCTTTGAATCAGCTAAATCAAAAAAAAGCGCAAACTCAAGCTCATCAAATTATTCAACACCCACTACAAAATGATCTAGTCAAAGATACCGCCAGCAGTTTATTAGTTCAGTCACAAAAACCTTCAGTGATTGCCCAATTACTCAGTGTGTCTGGACAACCTCAGTTTATCAACATGACCCCAGATCAACTATTGTCTTTGGTGACTCAGGCACAACAAAAACAGCAAGACATCAGGCAGATTGCTTATCCTAACCGATAAAAACGTTATTTAAAACGAAAATTCAGATGGCAGAAATTATTATTATTGATACCAAATATCCCCAGGAAACTAAAACTATTCAAGTAGCTCCTGAAGATAAAATTAATCAAGAATGTCTGATTGGTCGAGACAGTCGCTGCTGTATCGTTTTGAACGATAAACTTGCCAGTCGTACCCACGGTAAAATTGCTTTTCGCAACGGCCGTCATTTTTATTGCGATCTGGGCAGTAGAAATGGGTCGAAGATCAATAACAAAAATGTCAAGGTCAATCAAGAATATTTACTTGAGTCTTCAGATACGATCGCTTTAGGGAATCATTTACTGTGGGTTAAGGCGATCGCCGAAGAAGAAACTACTTTGGCTGTTCAGTTGACCACTCCTACACAGTATATGCCTTTGGCGACAATAGATCGGGC
>JAAUOU010000115.1 GCA_012034765.1 Pleurocapsaceae cyanobacterium CSU_1_1
CAAATCCCCTAATTCCCTACCAAACCATCTTCTAATTAATTTGACCCACCTACTCATATACGGTGTTGCTCAGGTTTTGATACAGGGTCTAAAATCTCGATTTGCAGATCTAGTTGATGCACCCATTGACCTAGATAATAGATTAAGGCATAGATCAACATGACAACGCCACTCATTTCTAGGCATTCTTCAACCGAAGTACTCAGAGCATAGATAATGTTCTGCTGACTAAGAGATTGGGCAATATAGCTACCAACCATTTCCATAACTAATGCCCCCCCAACATAAATACAGGCAGCTAAGATAAAGTGTAGTCGAGATTTGGGGGAAATGGGAGATAAATTTACTGTAGCGTCGGGCAAACCAGACAACAAAAATTGTGCCTGGAATTACCCAAGCTGAATAAAGTAATTTAGGCAAGTGGAGCGCCTGGCTAACTTCAGGGATAATAAAAATTTCGTGGATACTAACTATCTCGTCGATCGCCAAAAACCAAAAAATTAGCGATAATAATTGCCAGTCTTTAGTATAGCGATCGCCCTGCTGTTTTTTACCCGTAGCAATAATTTTGCAGAGGATGGCACAAAAGGCAATCATCAAGGCGGAATACCAGGTGGGAAAATTTAATTCGCGATCGACATTAAACAGATCCAGCCATTCATCTTGATAGTTAAATACATACTTACCTATTTGAATTGCCACACCGACAATGGTAAAAAAAATTACGCCAATCATAAGAGGCTTAACAATCATGCGCGGAAAAGCGGTAATTTTGATCTGCATTCTGCTATGAGTTTTACGAGTTTAATATTCCAGAATCTATGCTAAACGATCAAAGTTAAAACCTTCTTTGGTATTCAAGTTTGATTTCATTACTGCTGCTGGTTTCCTGATCTCCAGTACCGTTAACCCCTTCAACTAATTGATTAAATAGGTTGTGGCTATAGATAAAGCGCATTGAAGAATCTTGATTAATTTCGTAAGTACCTTCAAGATCGGGGTAGATAGTTAGATAGTCTAAGCCAATTTTCTTACCCCAACCCACTGTAGTATCTTCTACTCTATACAGGACGCTATCTAAAAGAGGATTAACCACAAACCGTTGTACCCCTAAATCAAATAGCTCTGATTGACTAGCACTACTAACATCTCTAGCAAAACCGATAAACTGATTACTCAGTAAGTTAAGAATTTCTCCCTGATTGAGTGAGGGAATGCTGGTTAATGCTACTGCGGGGGAGTTGATCAAGCTACGTTGGGTCGCGGTGTCATCAGAATTTTCACTAGTATTAAGGAAAAAATTATCGCCAAAGCATTGAGTGAAGCGGTTTAATTCGGCTTTATTGTAATATGCTTGATTTTTCACAAAAGGCTGGTTATTAGAGCGGATATCGCAATTAAGGCTGGCTGTTTGACCCAAATTAGGCAAAATTTCTTGAGCTTCCCCATCAACGGTCAAGCTAATACGGACGGTCTGACTATCATTGCCTTGAGTTAGAGGATCGTTAATTTCGTTGGAGTTAGATTCTGCCAAACGTAAATTGTTTACTCCTCCTTGGACATCTTCGACTGATGTTCTTAAAACAACATCCAAATCAGGATTAAAGACACCTGCTTGGGGATTAAAAACGATTGTATTGTCTCGATTACGAGCTAGCTCAAAGCTATTGCTAAACAAATCTACGTTTGCTTTAGTTAGCGTTAGTTTGCCTTGAGGAATAATATTGTTGGGTTCATCTGCTGTCCCGTTGAGGGTTAAACCCCCTTCAAGCTGAAAATCATAGAGAGGAGCTTGCTGTAGCTTAAAGTCTTTAAGATTAACCTGCAAATTATTCAACCTGGTGATTACAGACTTTTGAGTAGCTTGTGGCTGTGGCTTGCTGTTGACCTTATTACTTGCCTGAACTCCCGACACCGCATTAATTGCTGAGGATTTACCGACTTGCAGTGTATCTTCTGCCGTTGGGGTTTTAGTTTGAGGAATAGATACTTTCCCGTCAGCTAGCGTAACTTCACCGCCAATTACTGGCTTAAGAGACGCTCCTGTCAAGGTTACCTGCCCTTGAACTCCACCCTGATAAAGTTTGTCGATCGCAATGTCTCCTGGAGGGAGATTAATCGTCAAGGGATTTTCTAAACCTCTTATTGGAGTGAGAATTGGAAATTTACCTGTTGCTGATAAATCTTTATCAGCAAAAGTTCCCTCTAGAGTCTCAACATTAACAATTTGGTTGTTGATGGTAATTTTTCCTGTACCTTGAAATGGTTCAGTAAAGAAAGGTGTTTTAACGATCACCTCTGCATTATCAAGGTTTAATACTCCTTGAGCAGACAAATCATAGATTTTTTCTGCGCGATCTAAATCTAACCGCGCACTCGCCTCAAGTTGAGCATTGCCCTCACCTCCTGCCCAGTCAAGATAATTTTGGCTCAAAGCATCTAGAAAAATAAAGGCTTCTGATTCAAGATTGGCTTTAGCCGTAAAGCGATCGCTTTTACCAGGGATAATTGGATAGGGAAGATTTGCCTCAACCTGAATTGACTCTGGGGTAGTGGTTTTAAAGCCCAGTTTACTACCGTCATAATTAAAGTCTCCCGTTATATTAGCAGGCAATAGGTTACCGTTAAATGCTCCATTGGAAAAAGCTATTTTGCCTTCTAGGTTAGGCTGTGCTATTGTTCCTTTAATTGTCCCAGCGCTGTTGATTTCTCCCGCTAGGTCTACAGGAATATCGACGAAACTACCGATGTCGTCTACGGTTAAATTAGCCAGGGTAAATTTGGCATCAGATTGTTGAAGAGATAACTTACCGTTAAGAGATAAGGCTGCATCTTGAACCTCAAGTCTGGCTTCGGCTAAATCGATTGTCTGTCCCTGAAGCTTACCTGCAATCAGCAGCTTGGGTAAAACAACATACTGTGACTCTTCAATCACCAAGCCCAGAGAATTAACAATATTGGGGTAGGCTTGTCGAGGTTGCCATTGCCAATTGTTCCCCTCAACTCGAAAATCAGCTTGAGGAACTTGAACTGTCCCCCCCAGAATCACTTCACCTGCATATCTGCCTTTAATGTTTAATTCGGTGGGAATACTTCCTACTTTTCGGCTAGCTGCATTTGCCTGGATTTGGCGATTAACTCGACGTAATTGATTGATCTTGCGGGCAATGGACTGATCGACCGTATCTTTTTCTGGTGCGGGTCTAATTGCCGAGGGTTCTGCATAGTTGGGAGTTTTCAACAGGGTAATCACGTCTTCGACAGTGAACCAGTTGAGGGTAGTCAGAGCATCTTGAATATATGCCTGGGGAATGTCTAATTTACCGTCGATCTTGCCTGTGTCTAAGTTTAAAGCGGCATTCAAGTTATATTGACTTCGATCTAGTTTTAAAGAAGCACTGCTGATTTCGGCAAGACTATTAGCGGGGTCATAGTTAAAGTCGGCGTTAAGCTGGTCGGCTTGAATATAGCCCAAGCCTGGTTTGGCTATTTTAATATCTCCTGTAGTTGCCAGAGTATAAAGATTGAGATCCACTGATCCTGTGGTTGTACCGCTGATTGGACCTTCAATACCCGCTGCTTGACCTGGAGCAACATTAAGTAATGCCAGAGGGAAATTCTCAATATCTAAAGAAAAGCGATCGCCATTACGCTTGCCAACAGCTATTACAGGCTCAGAAGTATCTTCTCCCTGACGCACTTCTAGGTTTGTCGGTAAATAGGGAAGTCTACAGTCACTGGTAGTACAGGGGACGGCTCTAGCGGTAATTATGTCCTGCGACCCTTGAAGATTAAGGGCAATTGCTTGTTGAGGCTGTAGGCTAAGAGTCCCTGTCATGATCGGGTCAAAAACAATCTCGTTGAAGGCAAAATTCTCTAGATTGAGGTTGCCTATCAGGCTGACGTTTTCTGTCGGCGCAGAGAGTAATTGTTGACCTGTAAATTGACCGTTAAAAACAGCCTGACCCTGAACATTTACGCTTTCTTTGATTAGCTCGTTATTTTGGCTAGTTTGTGCCACTAACTGATCTATGGGCAGACGATCAAAATCGAGATTAGCCTGAACATTGAGATTACTGTTAGCATCTAACTTGCTCCTAAGATTAGCTAGTGTAAGATTGCCTTGAGCCTGGAGGTTTTGCACTCCCGAATCAACCGTCAGTTGGTTAACCGCCACGGGAATGCTGTTAGCTTTGTTGAGTAAAGGTTGGATGTCTCCTGCCAGATTTGCTTGAGCATTAATATTATCTACCTGTAGCCCAGCCAGATTAGGGGGAGCGAATTTATCTAACAGTAGTTGAGAGCTAATACCATTAGCGTCTAGGTTCGCCTGCCACAGGTTGTTTTGAAGATTGGCGATCGCCTTAGCCGTCCCTTCAGCCACACCTAAATCGGCATCTACACGGGCAGTAAAAGTGCTGAGGTTAGGGTTATCAGACCAAGTTAATAGCTGCCGTAATTCCCCAGTAGCCGTTAGCTGGCTTGAAGTAATATTTGCGGGTACGGGTAAATTAGAGGCAAGGCGATTAAGATTAATTTGGCTGGTATTGGCTTGAGCCTGAATCTTGCCTGAGTTTAATTGGCTGTTAACCGCAACGGCTTCACCATCTACCAGTAGATCTAAATCGGCATTAGCTTTGAGACTATTTAAACTGGGGTTGTCTTTAAATGCTAATAATTGCTTGACTTTTCCTGAAGTGGTAATTGTTCCTGCTTGTAGAGATGTAGCCACGGGTAGGCTAGGGATAAAAGAATCAAGCTTAATGTTGTCAGTAATTGCCTTGGCTTGAACATTGCCCTCGTTAAGCTGACTATTAACGACAGCATTGCCACCGTTAACATCTAGGTTGAGATTCGCAGTCCCTTCAATCTGATCTAAAGCCATTCGATCTAAGCTGCCGTTAAACTTAGCCTGCGCCTTATTTACTGCCAAAGGTCGATCCAAGTCTAAATTAGGATTACTAAACTGAGCAGCAAAGGGTCTAAGGTTGAGATCATTTGCGTCTAAGCTTGCTTGCCATTGTTTAGTTTCTAAATTGGCATTTGCCGTTAAGTCTACTTTTCCTTCGCCGTACGTAATTTCCGTGTCTTTGAGCAGTATATTTTGATTGGCAATGACTAATTCGCCTGAACCTGCCAGATCTTCTAGATTACTGGCGCGAGAGTCAGCAATATTCCACTTGACCCCACCTTGAGGATTATTCAAAGTGCCATCAATTTGTCCTTCTGCCTGAAGATCTCCTACTGCTACCTGTTGGGGTAATTGATAATAAGGGTTAATCAGTTTCTCGGTGGGTAAATCTGCGGTAAAGCTCAAAGATATAGGCATCTTAGCCGTATCTATTGGCTGCTTACTGTCTAAAGCCTGTCTCAGATTAGTAGTAATCGTTCCTGCCGCCATTACTTTTCCCCCCGCCACGGGGATAACCTGTACATCTTCTAAAACGACACGATCTAAGTCTCCACGAAAATCAGCATCAATTTTCTGAAGTTGAGTTTGATCGACAATTACCGTCTGCGTATTGTTAATCTTGCCTGTCAGCTTAGGATCTTTAATTGCTCCCCGTAGCTGAACCTGTGCTGCTACTTCTCCTGCAATATCCACAGGCAATTGCTGAGTTAGCTGATTAGGTAGACTAGCTAGCTGAAACGGTAGCACATCAACATCTAAATCATAGCCAGTATCTAAGTTAACCTGCCCATCTACCTGGGCGGTAATATCTCCCAAAGTTGCCTGAGTCTGGTTAACTTCTGCATTACGACCACTAAAATTAAGTTTAGATTCAGCTGTAATCGGGGCGTTTAAATTCGTCGCTTTTCCTGACAGGTTTTGCAGATTAACCTTGCCTTTAACGTTCGCTGCGGTAATTTCTTTAAAAGAAGGAATATTAATATCTAAATTGGCATTAAGTGTCCCACTGTTAATTTCTACAGGAATTGGTAAAAAGGTCGCTGCTTCTGCCAAAACAAGGTTGTCTATCAGCAGTTTGGTATTGGTGCTGCCAGTTTCTAACTTAGTTTTTCCCTGAATAGTTACTTTAGCCTGTTCGATAGTTGCGTCGAGATCGTATTCGGCAAAAGCTTGTTTCTGATTATATCTGCCACTACCGTCTACCTTCCCTGTAAGCGGAGCTTGCTGATAAGGAACAGCAGTAATATTGGCTTGTTCGACATCTAAATCTACATCAAAGTAGACCAAGGGTTCTTTTTTTTCAGTGTCTTGGTTAAGAAAGTCCAGATTAACCCATTCTCCATCCTGCTCTTGTTCGAGATATATATCAGGTTGAATTAGGGCAACGTCTAGGGGTAAAGTACGACGAAATAACACAGGGATAATATTAAACCCAACTTTTACTCCTTCCACCGACACCTTGTCTGGATCAGTAGCTGTAGGCGGAATAACTGTCTTACCAAACTCAACTCCATTGAGAGAAAAACTTTTTAGTTGTCCCAAATCAATTGGACGCTCAATAATCTTGCCAATTTGATTCTCTAGAAACGGCGCTAATTTATTTTTGACTAATACTTGTGTTCCCCAATAACTCAAACTACTTACAGCAGCGATCGCCGCAACTCCTCCTGTCACCATTTTAGGAGAAGACTTCAGCTTGTTTAATAACCGCTGTAAACCTTTTGTTTGCTCAGGTTCTGGGTTGGGAGGAGTGTTGACAGATTTAGTCATAATCTCAACTTTATGAGTGGCTCGGACTAACCACCACCTTTAAGCATAATAAAGAATTAATAGATTAAGATCCTACTATGCTTTGATAAAATTGCCCTTCTCCCCAGAAGAGATTGCTCAACCCTAAAACAACTGCTGTTGTTTAACTCCCATCACATTAAGCGATCACCTTTATTTCTCCATGCATGATGAATCGAATCACTCACTTGACTTAACCTAAATTATCAGATCCGCGATCGCGCTAAAAAGCATTAAAAAAACATCGCCAAATCCCAATTCGCTCATCATCGCTACCACTGACTAAAGTTTGATGATTAGATGCGATCGCCTTTAGTTATGATACTTTTATGAAAGTAAGAGATGCAATTATAAAAAAACGACTAAAGTAATATGCGCTATGCCGTAATAATCGAACGAGGTGAAAGTAGCTATGGTGCTTATGTTCCAGACTTACCTGGTTGCATCAGTGAAGGAGATCATATTGATGACCAAAGATAGTGACTTTGTTGACCTTGTTGATCGTCTTGAATCACCACCACAAATCTGTCTTTCATGAGAAATTAGAATCCGCTATCAAGGCTAAGGCTTTAAGATCGATTTTATCCCTTGAATTTTGAGGCGACAATAATCGCCAACTAACTGAATTTACTTTAGCCTGAGTTTTGAGCAGTGTGGTAATTTCTTGAAGATTAGATTGCACTAACCACCTGTTCTTAGAAGCAAAACTAACATTAATTTCGAGATCTAGTCTGCCAGGTTTATTCTCACTGAGAATATTTTTGGTCTGCATTCTCATTAGAGTTAAATTGTGTATTCTGGCAAATTGGTTAATCAACTCCAAAACTTTAGTTTCATTTTCCGCACAGCACAACACAGCACAGCAATATTGATAATCATAGCGATCAACATCGGCCAAACTAGCTACATCCGTCGATGGTGCTAGTTCATTCCCACTGTTTACAGTCGGTTGCTCGTTTTTAAATAGCTCGTCTAAATACAAAGATTGAGGATCTTCATCTTGTTGATGTTTAAAAGCTTTTTCCAATGGTCTTGTTAATAAATTAGCGCCGATTACGGCACATGTAGATACACATGCTGGTAATAAAAATCCAGAACCAACTAAAGCACCTATTGCTGCTGCACACCAAATTGTTGCTGCGGTATTAATACCTTTGACACTCGTCCATCCCGCAAAATTACCCCCCCAGCCAAAAAACCAACTCCAGATACTATTTGAGCAGCAACCCTGGTAGGACTAGAATCACCAGGTGTCATAATTGAGAGCATCACAAATATTTCAGAACCTAAAGCTACTAAAATGTTTATTTTAAAAACGGGTCTACGTTTAAGCCACTGTCTTTCAATACCGATACCTACCGCTAAGAAAAATCCGATCAGTAAGCGAATGGCAAAAGTAGTCCAGGTTATAGTCATACTTTTAAATGCTACGAATAATTTTTAATCTAAGATTATCTATAGAAAAGCTAGTCAGCGATCGCGTCAAATCGATCCGTCATACTAAACTTTTAGAATTTCACGCTGGCATTAAGAATTAGTAATTATCAATTTAAAAATTTTCAAGCTTTTTATTAAGGGTTTAATAGGGCGCTCTTTTGTCGTTGATTGAAAAACCCTTCCCAACGAGATTAAGTCGAGAAGGGCAATTCAATTTTTCTTGATATCTAAAATTTAAACCTAAACCCCTCTCTTGAGAGAAATTTCCACTTGTTTAAATTCTTGATCTAAACGATTTTTTAGTTTTTGGGGTAATGGACGATTTCCATAGGAACTATAGTATCCCGCGATCGCATTTAAGGCAGTTTGCATGGTAGTAAAAGATCTCAAACCAGCAGTTTGACTGTTACGACGATAGCGAGAAGCATAATCGCTAATTTGCTTACGAGCGAGGCTAACAACCTCTTTTTTGTCGGCAGCATTATCAGGTAACTCAATAGCCGTTCTTAAATTACCTAATATAGCAATAGTGTCTTCACGATAATTACCTGACAGCCCTGAAGGATTAGAACCGCAGCCCATCAGACTAATAGAAACTACTAGAACTAAAGCTAGTAGACGAGATAAGTATTTTTTGGCAAACATAAATTTTATAAGTAACGATCCCAGGTTGACCTCATATTATCAATAAATCGTCCCTGAGATTTAGCAAAGTTTGATTAGCTAGTAGACTTGAGCGTAAATAAAGCCACCATTTATCAATTGTCAAAGCCTCACAGTTAAATGCTTCTGACTTTTGACTTTTGACTTCCGCGCAGCGGTACTAGCCTTAAAGGAGTAGCTGAGTCTAACGACTTGCTTCGCAACCCTTCTTTTAAATTAACCAAAACGACCGCTAATATACTGTTGCGTGGCTTCTTCTTGAGGATTTTGGAAAATTTGTTCTGTTGGGGCAAATTCGGCTAAATAGCCCTGACGGTTTCCACCAGCTACTTCCGTGACGTTAAAGAAACCAGTATAGTCTGCTACCCGTGATGCTTGCTGCATATTGTGAGTGACGATTACAATCGTATATTTTTCTTTAAGCTGATGAATCAATTCTTCTACTTTCAAGGTGGAAATCGGATCGAGAGCAGAACAGGGTTCATCCATTAAGACGATATCAGGTTGTAAAGCTATGGTTCTGGCAATACAAAGTCTTTGTTGTTGTCCACCACTAAGAGCTAAACCGCTTTGTCTCAGCTTATCTTTTACTTCGTCCCACAGTGCTGCACTACGGAGCGATCGCTCTACTAGCTCATCCATGTTACCCTTGTAACCATTGATGCGCGCGCCAAAAGCAATATTGTCATAAATAGACTTAGGAAAGGGGTTCGGTCTTTGAAAAACCATTCCCACTTTGCGCCGTACTTGAACAGGATCGATATCTTTGCCGTATAGATCTTGATCGTGATAGGTAATTAGCCCTTCAAGGCGAAAAATAGGAATCAGATCGTTAAGACGATTGTAGCAGCGAAGCAGAGTACTTTTACCACAACCTGATGGACCAATAAAGGCTGTTACTTTGTTTTTCGGTACATCTAAGTAAATGCCTTTTACGGCTAAAAACTTACCATAATACACATTCACATTTTCTGCTTGTAAAACCGTTTCAGTTTTATTAACAGTTTGTTGATCGTAAATCATAAAAGTTTGCTTGATCTATAAATTTTAATTTAAAAGCCGATCTGTTTCTTTTGCTTGCCTTTATTGTCAATCTTACTAGTTTAGAGTTATGACTATTCTAACTTTTCGTTAAGGAACTGTTAATTGCTGAACCTACATTTAAGGAATGTAGATTGACTTGGAAATTTTTAGAATAATATGAAGCGGACTGGCTTGATAGACAAAAGAAAAAGGTTTTGGGAGTCTTGCCGTGTTTCGACCCCAAAACCTTCCTCTCTTACACTTACTCCTCACACACAATTAATAGTTTACGAGAAATATCTAGCTTGAGACTGATTTATCATGCCACTTCATTGACTGTCATAATATTGCTATAGTAAGTAAATCTAATTTTTATGGTCAGCTAACCACAGAAGGTTCTTGATCCTTGCTGGCAAAGAAAGCTTGGAGAATACTTTCTGCCATTTGAGGGCTACTTAAGCCTAAACTCGCTTTAGATTCATCAGGGGTAGCATGATCTACCAAAATGTCGGGTACGCCAAAGCGTTTAACTGGCACTAGAACTTCTTGCTCTTGGAAAGCTTCTAAGACAGCAGAACCAAATCCACCCATCAAACAACCTTCTTCAAAGGTTACTACCTTGCCGATTTGTTTAGCCAGAGGCACAATCAAATCTGTATCCAACGGTTTGACAAAGCGGGCATTAATCACCGTGGCTTCAATACCGTGTTCACTGAGGATCTCGGCTACCTGTAGTGCAGGATAAACCTGAGTACCATAACCAACTAAAAGTAGGTCATCACCACTGCGCAAGATTTCTCCTTTACCGATTTCTAAAGCTTCCCAACCTTCGTCCATCAAGGGTGCGCCAACACCACTACCACGAGGATAGCGCATAGCGATCGCCCCGTCTTGATAATTAACTCCTGTAACCACCATCCGCTGTAGTTCAGCTTCGTCTTTAGGAGCCATAATGACTATATTAGGAATACAGCGCAGATAAGCAATATCATACATTCCCTGGTGAGTTGGGCCGTCCGCACCGACAATTCCTGCTCGATCTAAACAGAAAAACACGGGTAACTTTTGAATGCAGATATCATGAATAATCTGATCGTAAGCGCGCTGAAGAAAAGTGGAGTAAATTGCTGCTACAGGCTTCATCCCTTGACTAGCCATCCCCGCTGCTAGAGTAACGGCGTGCTGTTCAGCAATTCCAACATCGATATACTGTTGTGGTAAAGCCTTCTGGAGCTTATCTAAACCTGTTCCTGTTGCCATAGCTGCGGTAATCCCGAAGATTTTAGGATCGTTTTGCGCTAGGGCAGTTAAAGTATCAGCAAACACTTTGCAGTATTGGGGTGGTTTGGGCTTAGTGGCTGGAATACCTTTACCTGTAGCCAAATTAAAAGGACTTTGAGCATGATAGCCTACTTGATCTTTTTCGGCGATCGCATAGCCTTTGCCCTTAACCGTCGCCACATGGACTAACACTGGACCTGGAACTTTATGCGCCTGTTTGAAAGTGGTAATCAATTCTTCTAGATTGTGACCATCAATAGGACCAAAATATTTAAAGCCCAACTCTTCAATAACTGCCCCAACTTTAGGTACAGCCAGACGTTTCATACCTTCTTTAACTCTTTCCATTTCTGGAGTTAGAGATTCTCCAAAGAAAGGCAACTGTTTAAACTGCTCTTCTAAATTATCTGATAAAAACTGCACAGGGCTGATAAACGGACTTTATTCAGGTAGCGAGAAATTGCCCCGACATTAGGGAGATGGACATCTCATTATCATTCAACACCACCATTAAATTAGTGTTAGGCATATGTCCTGCGTGGTTAATCGCTTCTAGAGCCATCCCCCCAGTTAGCGCACCATCACCAATAATCGCCACACATTTAAAATCTTCGCCTTTAGCATCTCGTGCCATCGCCATACCCAAGGCTGCTGAAATACTAGTGGAAGCGTGTCCTGCACCAAAATGGTCGAATTTACTTTCTCCCAGCTTAAGATAACCAGCGACCCCATCTTTCTGACGTAGAGTATTAAACTTGTTGTACCTGCCTGTCAATAGCTTATGAGGATATGCTTGATGTCCTACATCCCAAACAACCTGATCACGGTCTAAATCTAGAGTTTGATAAAGAGCAATAGTCAATTCCACTACTCCTAAACCTGGGCCGAGATGACCGCCACTAGTGGCAACTGTTTGCAAATGTTTTTCTCTTATTTGCCGGGCGACATCCTCTAGCTGACGGAGGGTTAAACCGTGTAACTGGTTAGGATGGGTAATTTCGCTTAAATGCATACTGCCGTATTCTCTAATAACAGATTATTTATGTTTTTCTAAGATCAATTATCCTACTTTCTCTATACCTTAAAGAAAAATTAGCTACTTTCTCCTGATTATCTACTGATTTGTGACTACTTTTTGCGCCCATTCATCTCAATCCTTTAAGGCTAAATTTGGTAGGTAATTAATACTTATAGTAGATTAATTTAATAAATATCCTCGATCAATATAAAGCTATATCACAATATATTTTCTAGTTAGTATCATATGAGCGATCGCTAAATCTAAGCAACATTTTATCCCATCAAAATTTTAATTGGGTGTCAAACCTTTAGTAGCCAACCACTCTGGGTTATAAAGCCGCGATTGATATCTAGCTCCCCCATCGCAAAGCACCGTTACAATAGTGTGACCAGGACCCATTTGTTGAGCAAGTGCGATCGCTGCACCAACATTAATACCTACCGACCCACCCATAAACAAGCCTTCTTTATTTAGTAGCTGATAAATGACACGAATGCATTCTTGATCGTCTATTTGAATGGCATCATCAATCGGCGCACCTTCCATATTCCCCGTAATGCGACTATTTCCAATACCTTCGGTAATGGAACTGCCGACTGGCTTAATTTCTCCAGTTTTAACATAGCTATATAAACCACTGCCCATAGGATCGGCTACCACACAGCGAACATTTGGGTTTCGCTCTTTGAAGTACATTGAGACTCCTGCATAAGTACCTCCTGTACCTGTAGCTGTTACCCAAGCATCAACCTTGCCCTCAGTTTGTGACCAAATTTCTGCCCCTGTAGTTTCGTAATGTGCCTGACGATTAGCTAGATTTTCAAACTGATTTGCCCAAATGGCATTATCTAATTCTGCTGCAACTCTACCCGATACTTTGACGTAATTATTGGGATTGCTATAGGGTACTGCGGGAACTAGACGAACTTCTGCACCCAAAGTTTTTAAAGTATCAATTTTTTCTTGGGACTGAGTTTCGGGGATAATAATCAGACACTTATAGCCTTTGGCATTGCAGATATGAGCCAAGCCGATACCGGTATTACCTGCCGTTCCTTCAACTACTGTTCCACCTGGTTTTAGCAGTCCTTTACGTTCTGCATCTTCAATGATGTATAAAGCTGCTCGATCTTTAACAGAGCCACCAGGATTGAGAAATTCTGCTTTACCTAAAATTTCACAGCCTGTTTCGTCGCTAAAGCTATTGAGGCGAATTAAAGGGGTATTTCCTACTGTAGCGACAAAACCGTTCTTGATGTCCATACTCATAAAAATTGAATTAATCGACTTGCTAATATTTTAGACTACCTGAATTTTGCTTCTGGTTAAGTACTGATATTACGCAATACAGGGGTTATACTGCAAGCTTTAAGCATTGATTTGAATATTTGCGATTACGATTATTGTGATGTCATCATCCTCTGGATTCTTAAAACCCTGTCAATTACCACCATTGCTTCAACCTGGAGATTTAGTGATCGCGATCGCCACTTCAGGTGCAGTGAAAAGTACTGATGCCCTAAAACAGGGCATAGATGTTTGGCGCGATCGCGGTTATCGGGTGGAAATGGGCAAGAATTATCAATCTTGGTGTGGTTATTTGGCAGGAAACGATCGCCAAAGAAGAGCAGATTTAGCAGCAGCTTGGCATAATCCAAAATGTAAAGCTATTATCGCCATTCGAGGTGGTTATGGTGGAGCAAGGTTACTGGAAGATTGGACTTGGGACGTGACTAATCATAAATGGGTAATTGGATTTTCTGATGTTACTAGCTTATTATGGAGTTTGGCTACTGTCGGTGTATCTGGTCTTCATGCCTCTGTTTTGACTACGTTAGCTGCCGAACCAGAGTGGGCGATCGCCAGAATGTTTAATTACCTTGAAACAGGTCAGCTTGAAGCGTTACAGGGCAGATCGGGAGTCGGGGGACAGGCATCAGGAATTTTACTACCAGGAAATTTAACCGTAGCAACTCATCTGTTGAATACAACCATGCAGCCCAATTTGACAGGTGCAATTTTGGCTTTAGAAGATGTGACAGAGTATCCCTATCGGATCGATCGCATGTTAACTCAATGGCGCATGATGGGAACTTTAAAGCTGATTAAAGGTATTGCTTTGGGTCGTTTTAGCCGTTGTGAACCCTATCCTGGGACGAGTAGCTGGACTCTGGCTGAAGTGCTACGCGATCGCCTTGAAGATTTAGAAATTCCTTTAATTTACGATCTGCCTTTTGGTCATGATGGGGTTAACGCTGCCTTGCCCGTAGGACAACCAGTCCATTTAGATGGCGATACAGGAGTTTTAAGCTGGTCTAATTCTGTTAGAATCGCAAACACAGACCACCGTAATCAAACTTGAAGGAGAATCTAGTTTTGCCTCATTCTATTGTTACCGATATCTGCGAAGGAGTAGCTGATTGTGTTGATGCTTGTCCTGTCGCCTGTATTCACGATGGCCCTGGAAAAAATATTAAAGGAACAGAATGGTACTGGATTGATTTTGCCACCTGTATTGACTGTGGCATCTGTTTACAAGTATGTCCCGTTCAAGGTGCAATTCTTGCTGAAGAAAGACCAGAATTGCAGAAAACTCCCCAGTAAATAGCGATCGACTGCATAAAACTAACTTTATATTTCGTAGTCATCCAGAATCTGGATATTTTAGCTAGTTCGGGAAGTATTCAGACAGTAGTGTAGTCATTCCAATTAGCTTCCGCATTTTAAAATTTCGCGCCCAATTCAATTAATCGTAGGGGCGAATGGCCATTCGCCCTTACATAATCGTGTGGTTTTTATTTGAAATGACTATAGTTTGACAGTTTGAACAAAAAAAGCCCTGCTTGACAACAGGACTTAAAAATCAACTTAAAAATTAAACGCTAATTAGAAAAAAAACTTTAGCGAACCGTATCAGCTAGTTGATCTACACGAATTGGCTTAATCAA
>JAAUOU010000116.1 GCA_012034765.1 Pleurocapsaceae cyanobacterium CSU_1_1
ATTGTTTCGTCTTTGGTAAGTTGAGATTGTGTTGATGTGTTCATTTTCTTTCTCTGATTTATTTAAATACAAAACGTTTAAAACAAAAAAAAGCCCAAACCGTAGTTAAATGTGGACGTGGTAGACCGCGATCGCCTGAAACTCGTGAGAAAATCCTCAAAGCTGCTTATGAAATGCTCAATGAAGTAGGATTTATGGATTTGACCATTGAAGGAGTAGCAGCGCGAGCAGAAGTAGGCAAACCAACTATCTATAGACGTTGGAAAACTAAATCCGCATTAGCAATGGACGCTTTTTTAGAAGCTGTAACTCCTGAGATTGCTTTTCCCGATACTGGCTCTGTCCAAAATGATTTTAAAGAGCAAATGCAAAAAATAGTCAAGCTAATGAATAGTCCTAGAGGGGAGGTACTAGCTAATGTAATCGGTTGCGGACAAGCAGATGAAGAATTAATTGCCGCTTTTCGAGATAACTGGTTAACTCCCAGAAGAGAAGATGCAAAACGAATATTTCAACGGGGAGTAGCCAGAGGTGAGTTGAGAGAAAATATTGATGTAGAAGTGGCGATCGATGCTTTATACAGCCCGCTTTTTTATCGCTTATTGCTTAAACATCAACCTTTGACACAGAAATTTGTCAATGAGTTAGTCGAATTAGTAATGAAGGGAGTTAGTAAAGCATAACGGATCACACTTCCCTCCAGTCGTTGTTAATGCAAATCTTTACGCAACCTATTTTTGAGCAGCCAACCTTCTTTTTGGAATTGATTGAACGTAGACATTCTGCTCAGGGTTTTGGTCAAGGCAATTTTCAAGCATTATTTGAGGCAGTAGAAAGACAAAGTAATGTTAATTTAGAAATCTCATAGTGAAGTGATGAAATATGCTCAATCAACACGCGATTATTACTGGTGGTTCTAGCGGGATTGGCAAAGCAGTCGCTAAATTACTCACACAGCAAGGAGCAAACATTACCTTAATTGCTCGCGATCGCCACAAGTTAGCCCAGGCGCAGCAGGAATTACAGCAAGTAATGGTTAACCAAACTCAGCAAATCAATATTGCCCAGGCTGATGTGGCAGATCGAGTATCGATCACCTCTGTCATAGAACAAGCGATCGCTACTTTAGGCGCTCCTAATTTATTGATTACTTCGGCAGGAATTGCTCATCCTGGTTATTTCGCCGAAATTCCCCTAGAGATTTTTGAACAAACCATGGCTGTAAATTATTTTGGCTCTCTATACAGTATTAAAGCTGTCTTACCCGCTATGGTTAAACATCAGCAAGGACATATTGTGCTGATCTCTTCGGGAGCGGGCTTGATCGGTGTTTACGGCTACAGTGCCTACTGTCCCTCAAAATTTGCCCTGAGAGGGTTGGCAGAATCTTTACGGGGAGAACTCAAACCGAAAGGAATTAAGCTCACGGTGGTTTATCCCCCCGATACCGATACTCCTCAGTTAGCTGCGGAAAATAAAATTAAGCCCCTAGAGACGAAGCAAATTACCGCTTCAGCTAAAGTTTTGACTGCTGAAGCGGTAGCTCAAGAAATTTTGCAAGGAGTAGCCAAAAATAAATTTGCGATCGCTCCTGGGATGGAACTAATGATTCTAAATCGTTGGCATAGTTTGCTGTCTCCTTTGCTGAATTGGTACTTTGACAGAATTGTCGATAAAACTGTAGATAGAGTAGATAGAACTAATAAATAGTAGATCCAAGGTGATTAATTATTAATAGGGACAAAATATACACATAAGATATATATCGAGACATTAGCATCGCCAACTATTCTAAGAAGAAGACTTATCTACCTCAAAGCCTCCAAAGTTTTGGTCAAATTTCTGTTTGGTCATTGGCTGACTAACCATAATTCCTTCTTCTCCTAAGTTTTCCAGTGGTTTCCCTTCGACGCTAATCCAAAGAGGATCTTGATCGCTAGCAGCACTGGCAGTATAAATAATCTGAGCCAGTCGGCTACTCATTGAGGCACTACCTCCACCAGAGACAAATTCTTGAGATAAATTAATATGAGTTCCTTTTTGATCCTTGGATAAGCTCAGTAACTTAGTTCCTGGAGGTATGGCAGTAGTATATTTGGCATCTGCGGGCGGTTGAGCCAGCAAAGTTTCTAATGCTGCTTTTAAAACGCTCTCTGGCTTAACTGATTTTTGAAAAGTCATTGGTTTAGAAACCAATTCAATACTCTCTTGTGTGGGATTGAGCCAGTAAATTTCGACCATTAGATCTTGCGTAATGGCTGCTGGTGCGGGGATATCAGTTTCTCTTTTCTCGATAGGAGAGGGAACGGGTTGAACATTTTGCGTTTTTTGGTCTAAATTAGATTTTGCCCACCAAGCAACACCCCCTCCTGCTGCTAAGATAACTCCTGTGATGGCAGCCATCACCGTGATTGAAAGACGATTTTTATTGCGATCCTGCATGGACTATGCTCCTGATACAAGGAAATGTCTGGGTTTAAACTGAAGATTATGGCATCTTTGTTTCTAGTCTAACGAAACTAATTAGCTGTAAATTATCTTCATTGATTTCTAATTGTAGGATACGGGCTAGAATTCCGTCTGCTGACAAAGTATTTAGATTCAAGCGATCGCTAATTCCAGTTGCAAAACCATTAAGCAGTCTAGACGACATGGGACGACCATTAACCGTTCCCTGGGGATCGAGCAAGCGAACCTTTTCGCCGTCAATAACTTTGAGGGTTAATCTTAGACTAATAGCTAATTCTCTAGAGGGATTTTTTGCCTCAGAAGTTCCAATTGAACTCGATTTTAGAGTCAGATTTGGTCTTGGTCTACTCAATTTGAAACTTATTTGCAGACGATTTTGAGGCCTTAGTTCAAGCTGCACATCTGATAGTTGATAACTAATGTTAGTTGAGCCAGCCTTGCCCGCTATCAACCGATTAAGAGTATTTTGGAGTTGAGCTTGAATCTCAGTTGATTGCAGAGCTTGATTGAGATCTTTTTGTGTCAATACTACCTTGACTGCTCCCGCAGCAGGTGCAGCCAAGGATTCTCTCAGGCGATCGATGTTGCTCAACTTTATTTTTGCCAGCTTGACAGCCAAAGGATCGGTTTCTAAATCGAGGGAGGCAATCCGAATACCTGGCTTGATTCTAATCCCTCTACTAGCAATTCTAATCCGAGCTAATTTTCCCAGAGCAGCATCATAGTTTGGTTGATTATCAATTCTAACTGCCTGTTGCTCGACACTAATTACCTGGGAGCTAATTTTGCCTTGAGCAAGCCGATCTAGGATTATTCCTCCGCTAGAACCTATGCCCAGCAATCCTGCTAGCACAATTGTGAGAATTTCCATAACCGTTAAGTGCCTAATTTTTGAGGCAGAAGATTATTGTTTATGTTTGCTCTGTTTTAGCCTCATCCCTACTATTTAGCCAGGATTGACTCGCATTAAAACTTGACCAAACTCTACAGGTTCGCCATTTTGCACCATTATTTCCATAACTTGTCCCGTCACCTCTCCTTCAATTTCATTCATTAGCTTCATCGCCTCAATGATGCATACCGTATCTCCTTTGGTAATGCGATCGCCTACTGTGACAAAGGGATCTTCATCAGGAGCGGGTGCGGAGTAGAACGTCCCCACCATTGGGGAGGTAACATCTACCCATTTCCTATCATCTACTGTCGGTGTAGCAGTAGTTTCTGGAGGAGAAGGTGTTTGGATTGCGGGGGGTGTTGGCGCAACAGACGGTGTAGCTTCAACAAGCTGAGGCGAAATCGCAGGGGGTGCAACTGTGATCAAGCCTTTTTCTTTGCGTACCGTTAATTCAAAATCATCATTTTTGAGAACCAATTCAGTGATGTCGGTTTGAGCGATCGCCCCTAACAGTTCACGAAGTTCTTGGAAATTTATAGACACAAACTATGTTAATTAATTTAATTAATTTTCTCGACCCAGATAAGAACCATCACGAGTATCGACCTTAATCTTTTCACCAATGGTAATAAATAAAGGTACCATTACTTGAGCGCCTGTTTCGACAATAGCAGGCTTGGTACCTCCTGTAGCAGTGTCTCCTTTAACGCCTGGGTCAGTATCAGTGATTTCTAAGACGACAGAGGTGGGTAATTCTATCTCTAGAACCTTCTCGTCCCAAAAAATCACGTTAACCTCCATTTCTTCTTTGAGGAAGTTAATGCGATCGCCTAAATTTTCAGTATTCATGCGCGTCTCTTCATAGGTTTGCATATCCATAAAGACAAATTCTTCTCCATCTTTATAGGTATATTGCATGGTGCGCTTTTCTAAATTTGCTTGGGGAACGGTTTCTCCAGCACGAAACGTTTTTCGATAGTGTTTCCTGTTTGGACGTTTTTGAGCTTAGTTCTGACAAATGCTGAACCTTTACCTGGTTTGACGTGCAGAAACTCTACTACTCGCCAGACATAACCATCCATCTCAACAGTAACTCCCGTGCGAAAGTCATTACTAGAAATCATGCAGCTAAAAATATATGCTTAAAGATCGACATTTAATTGTACCTGATGGCGGGCTTCAACAAAGATGTGTCATCAGGG
Source organism: Pleurocapsaceae cyanobacterium CSU_1_1 (assembly GCA_012034765.1). GTDB lineage: Bacteria > Cyanobacteriota > Cyanobacteriia > Cyanobacteriales > Xenococcaceae > Waterburya. Next base: position 4,567 of record JAAUOU010000116.1, read on the forward strand.
ATGAAGGATAAAGCAGTGATGATGGGATTGGCGATCTTCAAGTATGACAGTCTCTAGTCGCCTATTCTTCTGTGTTCTTAAATTAAAAGCAATTGAGTACCAACAGAAGTAAAGAAATGTTGACAAGGGAGAGCAAATACTAAGAACATACACCTTAGTAGTTTTGGTTTGGCTGAATATTTTCGGGCGACTGTCAAGATTAGATTTACGGACATATTACATATTTATGAACATTAAGAAAAGTACCTTTTTAAGCAGATGTCAGCTTGAGCGTATTATCACCTTTATCTTAGCGGTGATGATTGTGGTAACTGGTTTGGTTGCTTGGCAACCCCAAGCATCGGCTATTCTGGCTCAAGGCGATGCTGTCACAGATCCCCAGGCTATTTTGCGCTATGCACTCCCCATTGAGAATGATTCTGTGAGGAAACTGCAAAAAAGTTTGGAAGAAATCTCTAACAAGCTCAGGGCTAAACGCTGGAAAAATATTAGTCGTAATATTACAGACGCAAGTTTTGTCTTATCTGCTCGTCGTCAACAGCTATTGGCGACTATTCCTGATGAACGAAAGTCTCAAGCAGAAGAACTAATTGACCAACTAGCTCAGGGAACTACCGAACTACAAGAAATTGTCTCTGCTAAAGATCGCGAAGCCACCTATCTTAAAAGAGCAGAACTGCTAAATTTAGTCACTGACTTAGAAGAGCTAATGGTGGTGGGCTTTCCTTTTGAAGTTCCTGCTGAGTACTCTGATTTACCCCAGCTTTTAGGTAGAGCAACCGTAGCAATAGAGACAAATAAAGGCGATCTTACAGTCGTGGTAGATGGTTATAGTGCGCCCGTTAATGGAGGGAATTTTGTTGATTTGGTTAAACGAGGTTTTTATGATGGTTTAGAGTTTAATCGTGCCGAAGATTTCTATATTTTGCAGGCGGGAGATCCACCAGGAGAAGCCAATGGTTTTATTGACCCTAAAACTAATGAATATCGGGCAATTCCGATGGAAGTACTGGTTAAGGGGGACGATTTACCCGTATACGGTGAGACTTTAGAAGAATTGGGTCGCTATCTAGATCAACCAGCAATTCCCTTTAACTCATATGGTGCTATGGCTTTGGCTCGTCCTGGTGACGATCCTAACGGTGGTTCTTCTCAGTTTTTCTTTTTTAAGTTTGATACGGAAGTCACCCCTCCTGGATACAACCTAATGGACGGACGTTATTCTGTATTTGGCTATCTCACAGAGGGGAAAGAAGTTTTAGAAGAATTAACCGCGGGAGACAAAATTATTTCTGCTAAGGTAATTGAGGGAATTGAAAACTTGAAAGAACCTGAGCAATGAGCAACCTCGACAGTTTACTTATCCGAAGGTGTATCCTTTAGGACAACGGGGGGAACACTAAAGTACTAGCTTCGCGTCGCCCCCGCAACGTAACTGTCTCGCAATGAACAATGAACAGTGAGTAATAATCAGTAATTAGTAATTAGTAATTAGTAATTAACCGTGACTGATGAACTTCTGGTTAAAGATCTAGGTGAGCATGGTCTATTAGAGAGATTGCAGTGTTTTTGTCCTCCTGATATTGTGGGGGACGATGGGGCAATTTTGACGATCGCCTCCCAGAAATCCTTAGTGGTGACAACAGATGTACTAGTAGATGGAGTTCACTTTAGCGATCGCACTACTAGTCCTTTTGATGTGGGTTGGCGAGCAGTAGCCGCCAATCTTTCTGACCTCGCAGCAATGGGAGCAAAGCCCATCGGCATTACCGTTGGTTTGTCTCTTCCTGGAACTAAGCCAGTAAGCTGGGTCGAATCAGTTTATCAGGGAATGAGCGCCTGTCTTGAGACTTATCAGACTCTTCTAGTGGGGGGTGATATTTGTCGTTCAACGGTGGTTAGTTTGGCAATTACCGCCTTGGGGGAAGTGTTGCCCCAACGAGCGATCTGTCGGCATCAGGCTCGACCAGGAGATGCTATTTTAATTACTGGTTTGCATGGTTTATCGCGGGGTGGATTGGAGCTACTGCTAAACCCCGATCAAGCAGATCTTTTGACCAGAGAAGAGCAGGAACGCTTAATTAAAGCTCATCAACGACCCCGACCTAGATTAGATGTCTTGCCTTATCTCAGAGAGATTCCTGAATCAATTGCGATTGGCGAAGCCATGCCTTTGGCGATCGCGGGAATGGATAGCAGCGATGGTTTAGCAGATGCAATTCAACAAATTTGTCAGCGCAGCAGGGTTGGGGCAATAATTGAACGTTCAGGAATCCAAGTTTTTTCAGGCTTGACGAAATTGGTAGGAAACGAGACAGCCTGGTCATGGGTGCTGAATGGGGGCGAAGATTTTGAGTTGGTTTTGTGTCTTCCCCAGTTTTATGCCATCAAACTGGTGGAGATGTTAGGCAATTACGCAGCAATAATTGGCACAATTACGGCAAATACGACCATCCAGATTGTAGACTCCTCTAATTTAGCCTCTCCTCAATTGCTAACAGAATTTTTAAATCAAGATCAGGGATTTCAACATTTCTAGGCAATAAACGTGCGTAACATCAGTTATTCATCCATACCACAGTGAAAATGGTTATCCTGTTATAGATTTGTTAGTTAATAATGGGAATCATAATGCTGTAAGAGAAGATTGTGAGCTATTTAGCCTAATAATTTATTTTCTCTGACTCATCGGGAATAGCTCATTGAAACTGCCATGAATCAACTCGATCAAGGTTCATTAAAACTAATGCCCCGTTCAATTTCTTACCCAAATATAGAGCAGCGATTGCCTAAGATGATGCAACAAGCCCGAGGTAGCGAACAGTTGGCAACCGCTATTTTGCAGATTGCCTTAAATAACTCAGATAGTTCAACAATTTTGTCAGATTTGGCAACAACAATCTGCCGATCATTTACCGCAAATGGATGTGTTGTCATTTCGCAGGGGACTAATTCTGTGCAGACCAAGCAAATTGGCTATTGGCAAGAAACAGGCTTATTGACAGAGTCAGCAATTGAGCAGCTATCGGGCTTATCAATCCATCAGGATTTAACTCCATCTTCTCTAGTCGAAACGACATCTCCTTTATACAAGACGATTGATTGTTTAATCCAGAATATTTTACCGACTCGGACTTGGCTGGGAATCACAACCCAGTTTCAAGGTCGAACTAATGGTTTAGTTTTGTTGTTCAAATCTGGTTCAGCTTGGAGTCATGATGAACACCAGTTACTCAGCCAAAGCTTAAATTCGCTGGCGATCGCTCTTGCTCAAGCGCAACTTCAGCAGCAATCTCGCACTAAATCTCGCTATCAAACTTTACTCAACAATTTGAGTCAACAAATTAGCCAGGGTTATCGACTCGAATCACTCTTACAGAATTGTCTGAGTGAGATTGGTCATGCTCTTGGGCTAGATCGTAGCCTGATTTTGATGTTTAAATATCGCAATCCTTTAAGAGCCAAAGATCGCGATCGCGATTTAGTTAAGGGTACTGCTAACATTAATTATCAATGGAGTTTTGAACAAGCTTCATTACCAGCAGAATCCTCATTTAGCCTCAATCACTCAAATCTGTGTCAGCAAGCCTGGCGTAATGCCCCAAACTGTCTTTACCTCAATCATGCCTCTTTTCCTGATGTGACGGTAGACTCAGTTCCCACCAGAGGTAGCGCACTGCTGATGATGCCCCTCATGGGTAAAAAAACCAGTGAAACTGATTCGGCAATGGTGCTGGGTTTTCTAGTCTTGCAAAGTGATACTGTCCGTAATTGGTCACAGGATGAACTGGAGTTAGTCAGTTGGGTTGGAGTACAGATAAGTACGGCAATTATTCACGAGCAAACCCTTAATCGAGTCCAGCTAGTTGTTGATGAGAGAACAGCACAACTCAAGTCTAGTATGGATATGCAGGGCAAACTTTCTACTAAAATGCGTCAACACATTAAACAACTGCAAAAGCTCAATCAGCTTAAAGATGACTTTATGAACAGCATGAGTCATGAACTCAAGACCCCTTTGACCAGTATGAAAATCGCCATTAAGATGCTCCGTCAGACAGAAATATCCCCCCAAATGCGAGAGAAGTATCTCGATATTCTGGAGCAAGAATGGAATCGTGAATATAATCTGATTAAAGATTTGCTGACCCTGCAACAGGTGGAATCGGGAGAATTAAGTTATAAACCTCAAGAACTAGATTTGGGTGAAACTATTGAGAATTTAAAGCAATCTTTTGCAGCCAAATGGCAGACAGAGCATAATCTTAATTTAGTTTGTACTGTCGACCCGCCAGAATTAAAAATTCATACCGATGCGGAAAGCCTAGAATATATTCTGCACGAACTAATTCTCAATGCTGGTAAATATTGCGATGCTCAGACGACAATTAAACTATCTGCATCTCATCAGCTAACTGCCTCACAATCAGAAATTGTCATTGCGGTGGCTAATGTTGGTGCAGGAATTACTCCAGAAGAACTGCCGTATATTTTTGACAAGTTTCGACGAGGTAAGGGGGTAACGGATCGCGCTGTGCCAGGAACGGGTCTGGGATTGACTTTAGTTCAGTATCTAGTAGAACATTTAAACGGTAAGATTGAAGTTACCAGCAATCCTCTGGCTGAGGATGAGACAACATTCTTGACTACTTTTGTCCTGAAATTACCACAAATTCAACTACCTATTGGCTAGGCTGACGATCAGCTATTTGATATTAGTTGATTAGTTGAGTACATGAAGTAATCGCTTGAAAATTAATTTTATTTCTAACTTGGTCGGCTCTCTGATATCTCTATGAAATGGCATAAAAGTAAACAGCCTGCTCCTCAAAAAAGACTGCTATCTCCTCCCGATGGCTATCGTTATTCGCCATTTTTGCGCCAGGTTAAGATTTTTGGGATCTCGATTAAATTACTTTTTTCTCTCTGGCGGGATAAAGTTACGGGCAATAATTCCCCTCGACGCAGACATCAAATCGCCAAATGGTTAGTTAAAAATATTTTAGAACTGGGTCCGACTTTTATTAAAATCGGGCAGTCTTTATCTACCCGCGCCGATTTAATTCCCATTGAATACATTGAAGAATTTGGTCAGCTACAGGATCGAGTTCCGCCTTTTTCTTCTGATTTGGCGATCGCCGTAATTGAACAAGAGTTAGGGAAGCCAATTTCAGTACTGTTTGCTGAATTTAACCCCACGCCTCTAGCTGCTGCTAGTTTGGGACAGGTACACAAAGCGAGATTGCTTACGGGAGAAGACGTAGTAGTTAAAGTGCAGCGTCCTGGTTTGGCTCGTTTGTTTAACCTAGATTTTGAGATTTTGCATCATTTAGTACGCTGGCTCAACCGACTGGTCAAAGGAGTCCGTAAGTTTAATTTAGAAGCAATTTATCGTGAATTTTTTGAGCTTTTATATTTAGAAATTGACTATATTCACGAAGGCAAAAATGCCGATCGCTTTCGTCAAAATTTTCAAGATTATCAGCGAGTTGCTGTGCCTCAAGTATATTGGCAATATACCACTTCAAAAATTCTCACTCTGGAATATTTACCAGGCATCAAAATTGATAATCGACCAGCCTTAGAAGCAAGTCAAATTGATACCCAAGCAGTAATTCAGCTAGGCATTACCTGTTATTTAAAACAGCTTTTAGAAGACGGTTTTTTTCAATCTGACCCCCATCCAGGTAATATGGCGGTGAGTCCGCGGGGGGATATTATCTTTTATGACTTTGGCACCATGGCAGAAGTTAAAACTATGGCCAAGGATCAAATGATCAAGACGTTTTTTGCCGTGTTGAAGAACGACACTGATGAAGTGGTAGAAACCTTGATCTATATGGGTTTGATTGAACCTGTGGCGGATATGACTCCAGTTAAGCGCATGATCGCTTTTATGCTGAAGGAGTTTCGGGATAAGCCTGTGGATGTGAGAGCTTTTGAGCAGATCACCGAAGAAGTTTACGCCATTTTTGAGCAGCAGCCATTTCGTTTACCGCCCCAGATGACTTTTGTGGTCAAATCCTTAACTACTCTAGACGGTATTGCTCGCGCCCTAGATCCCCAGTACAACCTCCTCGCAGCAGCCCAGCCTTTCCTGAAGCAAATAGCCTTTCAGCAGCAACAGAGCGGTATGTTAGGTATCCTAGCGCGCCAGACCAAAGACTTCATCCAATACAAATTAAGGCAGCCCAACCGCACTCAAACCTCGATCATGCGTCTAGAATCTCGCTTAGATCTAGGCGAGTTACAGGTTAAGGTTAAATCTATTGAAAGCGAGCGATCGCTTAAACAAATTCAGTTGGGCATTAAAAGCCTGATCTACACTTGCCTATCTGGGTTTAGCCTCTTATCAGGTTCAGTACTATTAGTTGGTCAATTAAAAGGAGTGGCGATCGCTCTTTTCTGTTTTGCCACCTTTTGGTTTATCCTCCTGCTGCGATCTTTAACCAGTATGGCGGCTAGAGAAAAAATGTATAAGATGGCGCAGAAGTAATAGGTAGTGGGTAGTGGGTAGTAGGTAGGGGCGAACGGCCGTTCGCCCCTACGAGAATTATTTGCGATCTGCACCATTATTAATAGCGATTACGCTCCGCGTACCTTACGGATCGCTTTTTCTTCAATGAACTCTAACTCCGTTGTTGGTAAAGTATCTAGTTTCTTACCAGAGAAATCTCTCAGTAAGCCCATAATGGCTGGAACAACTGTAGGAGTAAGAATAGTTGAGAATGCTAAACCTCCCGTTAACACGATTCCCAATCCTTGATAGAGTTCCGCACCTTGTCCTGGTATAACTGCTAGAGGTAGCATACCCAAAACGCTAGTTCCCGCCGACATAAAGATCGCCCGTAAGCGATCGCGAGTTGCTTCATAGAGGGATTTATCGTAATTCATTCCTTCTGCTTGTAGTTGTAGGGCGCGATCGACTAACAAGATGGCATTATTGACAACAACTCCTGTCAAAATAATAAATCCGAGGGCGGTAATCATATCTAAAGGGACGACTAAACCAGGGATACGGTTAGCAATGACTAAACATAACAACGCACCACTCAATCCCATCGGTACAGTAATCATAATCACCAAAGGATAGAGAAAGGAACGATAAAGGGCAACTAATAGTAAGTAAGTAATTAAAATCGATAGAGAAAAGGCACTTATTAATTGAGATACGGTTTCTGCCAAGCGATCGGCCGAACCAGCTAATTCTAAACGATAGCCAGCAGGTAAGCTATTACGCAAAGGTGCGAGAATTTCATTTTCTGCTTGCTCGACTAAAGAACTCAAAGGTGCATCGGGTGCTAAAGAAGTAGTTAAAGTAACCGATCGCTCTAAATCGACGTGATTGATCACATCTGCACCAGTTGTTTCTTTAATTTCGGCTACGTCATTTAGTTGTATTAATCCTTGCCTTGTATATAAAGGTAATTGACGCAATTGTTCGGGAGTTTCGACGAAAGTATTTTGCAACTCCACAGACACATCTAACTCTTCTTTGCCATCGATATAATCAGAGGCAAAACGTCCACCTAAAGCAGCTTCTACCATCGAGCCTATTTCTGCTTCGTCGATACCAACCTCTGCTAAACGTTCGCGGTTGGGAATGACTTGTAATTCTCCCGCACCGAAGACAAAGTTAGAACGAACATTTTCTACTCCAGTTAAGGAGCGCAATTTTTCGGTAATTTCTCCGTCTAACTGGCTTAATTCCGCTAAATCCGTACCAATAATATCGATTTCAAATTCTTTACCTGGATCTTGGAAAATAGACGGACGACTTGGCACCAAAAAGCGATAACCAGGAAAATTATTACTAGCAGCGCGCATACGTTCGACCATATCTGCAAGTCCCTGAGTAGTAGCAAATTCAGGCTTTAAAATTGTCGCGATCGCCCTTCTCCCAGGTCGTTCTACAAACATAACGCGATCGACCTCTGGTTGTTGGCGTAAAAATTCTCTTGGTGCTGCTGAAAGCCTAATTGCTTCGGGAATACTCGTTCCTGGTAATGGTTCTGCTACCCACAAGAGTAAATTGCGATTTCCTTCAGGTAAATAATCAGCAGGAGGTAAAATAAATAAACAAGAAACTAAAAGAGTTAAAGGAATAGCAAGTAAAAATAATCTGCGTCCAATTTTCCCTCTCCCTAAAGACCATCTGACAGTATTGGCGAGAAAATTCTCTAATTTGCCTTCAAATAACCGAAAAATAGCTGATGTCTTGGCAATTGATCGCTCTAACCAATTACCATCGAGATATTCCCCTCCTTCCATCATTTGCATTGCTTCAGATTGTTTGAGGAACAAACCAGATAACATTGGTACTAGAGTTAAAGCAGCAAAAAGAGAAAATAAAGAAGAAGCAGATAGAGCGATCGCCATATCAAAAATAATTGTCCCGCTTCCCCTGTCACTAACACCAAAGGCAAAAATACCACCACGTTAGTTAAAGTCGAGCCTAACATCGCCCCCCAAACTTCCTGCGTTCCATCAATTGCAGCCCGAACTGGTCTTTTTCCCTGTTGTAGATGGGTAAAAACATTTTCAATCACAACGATCGCATTATCCACTACCATGCCCACAGCAAAGGCTAAACCTGCCAAACTGATAATATTCAAAGTTCGTCCTAATAAAGACATAACTATAAATACAGCAATTAAAGTAGTTGGGATAGTCAAAGCAATAACTGCTACCGTTCGCATCGAACCAAGGAAAAGAATCAACACAACCGTTGCTAGCAGCGCACCAGTGATTAAATTTCCCTCTACTAAAGCGATGGATTGATTGATATATTCACTTTCGTCATAGTTATAAACAAAGCGAATTCCTTCTCCATCTCGATCAAACTGGGTTTGAAACTCCGCAATTATTGCTCGAACCCCTTGAGCTACTTCTGGTACGTTCGCCCCAACTCGACGGATAATTCCAATCGCAACAGCAGGTTCGCCATTAAAAATCAAAGCACTCTCTTGAACTCTGCGTCCCATCTGCACCTGGGCGACATCTCTTAGATAAACAGTTCCCGAAGCATCCCGTCGCAATACAAACTCTTCTATTTGTTCTAACTGTTGCGATCTACTGACAGTGCGAACTCGATACTCTCTTCTCCCCACTACTAAAGGGCCACCCCGAATATCGCGGTTATTATCTTGTAAGACACTAACCACATCACTAATAGTCAAGTTGCGATCGGCAAGTGCTTTGGGATCGACTTTTACCTCCACCTCTCTTTGCCTACCTCCAGGGATAATAAACTGTCCCACACCTTCAACTCGACGCAATCTAGGCACGATTATATCTTCAGCTAAATCTCGATAGCGATCGGGATTGCTTTGAGAACCATTTTGGGGGGCGATCACAATCCACATCATCGGCGAACTATTCCCCCCAACCAATTCCACATTAGACTCGCTGGTTTCTTCGGGTAATTCTTCTACCTGTTGCAATTTATTTAATACATCTACCAGACGTTCGTTGAGATCGCTACTCCAATCAAACTCCAGAGTAATACTACTAATACCAGGACGAGAATTACTATCAATTTTTTGTACGCCCAAAACCTCCTCCATCCTTTCTTCGATGGGACGAGTGACTAAATCCTCTACTTCTGTCGGCGAAGCACCAGGATAAGGAGTCGTAATACTAATTTCTGGGCGATCGCCCCTGGTTGCAATTCTAAGGGCAAATTTAAAAGTGAAAATATTCCTAATACCGCTAGCAAACAAAATAAAACAAAAGTTCCATGTCGCCAGCGCACCGCAGTTTCAATAAAATTCATTTTTTTGTAATTGGTTAGTTGGTATAGCGCGTTAATTTATTGGTTCGTTGTTGTCCGCAGATGAACGCAGATAAACGCAGATGATTTATCGTTTTTGGTTCATGCTTGCTACTTGCTACTTGCTACTTTTTACCGCACAACCTTAACCATCGCTCCATCACTCAAACCATCTCCACCGCGTAAAACGATCGCCTGTCCCGATCGCAGTTGTTCGTCGTAAATAGCAACGCGATCGCCCATATCGGCAATCATTTCTACTTCAATTTCTCGAACTTGGTCATCGGCTACGGTATAAACTAGCCAACGATCTTGTCTCCTTGTAATAGCATCCCGCGAGATGACAAAACTAGGGCGATTACCCTTCGGGTAGGCTTCGCGATCGCTTTTTAATTGCAGATTTCCCATGACAGCCATACCAGATAATAAACCCGCAGGGGGATTATCTAAACGCACTCTGACTCTTTGTCTTCTGGATGCCGTATCTGTTGTGGGGACTATACCCGTAATCGTGGCGCGCCCTTGCCATTGAGGTAAAGCACGGGTATTCAAGGTTACTGGCAATCCTGGTTGAATACTGCTTGCTAGTTCTTCAGGAACTTCTAAAAAAACATCCAAACTATCACTAGCAACTAAAGTCGCGATTTCATCAGCACTTTCAACATAATCCCCCGCGCTGACGTGCCTTTGCTGCACTACTCCATCAGAGATCGCTTGAATTTGAGTACGTTGT
>JAAUOU010000013.1 GCA_012034765.1 Pleurocapsaceae cyanobacterium CSU_1_1
CTACTCCTTCAATGGTCAAATCCATAAATCCTACTTCATTGAGCATTTCATAAGCAGCTTTGAGGATTTTCTCACGAGTTTCAGCGATCGCGGTCTACCACGTCCACATTTAACTACGGTTTGGGCTTTTTTTGTTTTAGGGGTTGACATATCAGTTTTCTTTTTATTATATTAATTACGTAGCGTAACGATATTAAATAAATTATTGTCTAAATTATCTTAAATGATTACCTACCATCAAACTAGAGCGTTAACTAAATTATCAACCTCAAATAAACGTCCACGACGCTATAAGTTGTTTTTACTAACTTGGCTGGCAATTTATCCGTTAATCACCTTGATTCTTTATTTTTCAGACAACCTTTAAGTTTATTACCGTTACCTATCCGTACTTTGGTTTTAACAGGAGTATTAGTTTATCTGATGACTTACTGGGTAATGCCAATGTTGATGAAATTATTTCATTCCTGGTTGTATCTAAAGTAAAAGTAGAATTTATGTCTCAAATCAAAAAAAATCTCTCGGAAGATCTAACATCTCTACAAACAAGAATTAATCAGTATTGTGCAGCTTGGACTACTCAAGCAGGAGAACCAGATTGGTCAACGATAGAGCAGCTTTATGCTAACGAAGACTTGTTACACTACGATGCCGTCACACCTCATAGTTTTGCCAACGTTGCGGACATGAAAGAGGCATTTACAGAAATGAAACAAAGTTTACGTCTAATGTTTCTGGAGTTAAAAGCTAGAGAAGATTTGAATGTTTTTCGACGAGGAGATCTAATTTGGACGACTGTTTTACAAGATATTATTGCCAAAACTGAAGACGGCAAAGAATTGAGATTTGTACAAAGACAGACTGGAATCTGGGAAGAACTTAATGGAAATTGGGTGATGGTTCACGAACATTTGTCCGCTCCTTCTTCACTGCAATCAGTTGATTTTCTTGACTAAATAGTTTACTAAACGTTTTGTATCTAAACAAAAAATCGTTGTAATAATTAATAGGAGATAAGTAAGATGAATGCATATTCCACCTCTCAGGTAGCTCTTGTGACAGGGGCAAACAAAGGACTAGGATTTGAAATCAGCCGTCAGTTGGCTAAGCAAGGCATTACGGTTGTCATGGGAACTCGCAGCGAGGAAAAAGGTAACATAGCAGTTAACCGACTACGCACAGAAGGCTTAAATGTTTATATGGTCAAGTTAGATGTTACGAATTCGGCTGACATTGAAACATTACCAAAATTCTTACAAGAAAAATTTGGGCGGTTGGATATTTTGGTTAATAATGCTGGAGTTTTATTCGATTGGGGTACTAAACCTAGCGAGCTAGATATAGATATATTACGGTCAACTTTTGAGTCTAATTTCTTCAGTGCGTTTGCAATTATCAAAGCGGTATTGCCTTTGATGAGACAAAGTGATGCAGGTCGAATTGTTAATATATCGAGTCATCTAGGTTCGTTAACCGATACCCTCGATTCTAACTCCCCCTATTATGGTTTTCTGGGTATGGCATATCAGGCTTCAAAAACGGCTCTAAACTCCTTAACGGTTCAGTTTGCCAAAGAGCTTATGGAATCGTCTATTAAAGTCAATGCAGCGACCCCTGGTTGGGTACAAACTGACTTAGGCACTGCTGAAGCAGATTTGACCCCAGAAGAAGGGGCTGACACACCTGTCTGGCTAGCAACCTTACCAGCAGATAGTCCTACAGGCGGATTTTTTATGAAGCGCAAGACATATCCCTGGTAGTGAGATAGTAAGGTGATTGATTGTCCTTTCGTCATTTCATCATTTATTGAAGCTTGTTCTTACCCCAACTTGACGGGTAAGAGTAGGCTTTATCAAAGACAACAATGGCAACATAATTGAGTTTTCAGGTTCGATGAACTCTGCTCAATAAATAACGCAATTTTTCAAAAATTAATTATGACTGACAAACCAAATATTCTAGTTCTCGGTGCTACAGGTAAGGTTGGTGGAGAAGTAATAAGTCAACTGGTAAACAATAAAAATGTTAATGTTGTTGCTGCTACTCGATCGCCTGAAAAAGCACAAAGTTTCAAAAACAAGGGTATCAACAGCGTTATTCTCGATTTAGATGATCCCGAAACCATCGCACCTGCACTCAAAGATATAGATCGAGCATTATTACTAACTGGCTATACTGTTGATATGCTCAGACAAAGTAAGCGATTCCTCGATACTGCTAAACATACAGGTGTCGAGCATATAGTTCACATTGGCGCATCAACCGCACCTACAAATCAGGAAGAAAAATATGATTAACAACACTACTTCCATTAACAATACCTTCAAACTGGGAGGAGATTTAACAGTTAATCGTTTAGGTTATGGTGCAATGCGTCTTTCAGGACAACCAGGAAACTTTGGAGCTTATCCAGACTGGGAGGAAGGAGAACAGCTTTTACGTCGTGCTGTTGAACTAGGAGTAAACTTCATCGATACCGCAGAAGCTTACGGATCGGGTTTTAACGAAGAAATCATTGCCTCTGCTTTGTATCCCTATCCCCAAGATTTAGTTATCGCTACTAAAGGCGGAATTAACAAATCTGCTCCCGATAGCATTTTAGCTGATGCTTCACCAGAATTTTTGAGAAGCGGTGTAGAAGGTAGCCTAAAAAGACTCAAATTAGAGCAAATCGATTTGTACCAGCTACATCGTCCCGATCCTAAAGTTCCCTTCGCTGAATCTATCGGCGCATTAAAGAAACTTAGAGATGAAGGTAAAATTCGTCACCTTGGTTTGTCTAACGTGACCATAGAACAAATTGAAGAAGCACGTCAGATTGTGCCAATTGTCTCGGTGCAGAATAAGTTTAGCATCAGCGATCGCTCTTTTGAAAATGTCTTGAACGACTGTACAGCGAACAACATAGCTTTTATCCCTCATGGTTCACTTGGCGCACACCCCTTAAAAAAAGGCGCACCATTAGCTAATGCGGAGGGAACGATCGCAGATATTGCTAATAACAAAGGTGTCAAACCTAATCAAATCGCTTTAGCGTGGTTATTGCACTACGCACCTAATATTATCCTAATTCCAGGAACGACAACTATTGCTCACTTAGAAGAAAATATTGCTGTTAATTCAGTTCATCTCACCACTGATGAAATTAACTTGTTGGATCGAGTAGACAAAATTTGAGCGAGTTAAATTAAATATTGCGATCGCCATTCTTGAAGTCTTAGCCTATTTACTACTTTTCTTTACTAAAATTGTCTATGATATACTTTAGATATCCAAAACTAAGCATAGAAAACCTAAAATCATGAAGTCACAAATTGGTCAGTGGGGAAATTCTCTTGCTATTAGGATACCCAAATATGCTGTTGAAGCACTCGATCTAAAGCCTAACGATGCGATCGAATGCACCGTTGAATCTGGTAAATTGGTTATGCAACGCATCCAAGTGTTACCAGAATTTACTCTCGGTGAATTGCTAGCTGGCATTACCGAAGAACCTGAAGGTGAAGTGGAATGGGGTAAACCAATGGGACAAGAGGTTTGGTAATGTATATTCCCAAGCGCGGGGATTTTATTTGGATTGATTTTGACCCGCAAGCTGGTCATGAGCAAATGGGAAATCGACCAGCCTTAGTGATTAGCCACGATGATTTTAATGAAAAAATGGGATTTGCTTATGTCTGCCCCATTAGTAATACCCAAAGAAAAAATCCTTTTTATGTGGTTATACCAGAGGGTGAAGCCGTGACTGGTGTGATTATGACAGAGCAGATGCGATCCTTGGATTTTAGAGCTAGAAAGGCTACTTACAGGGGTGTTTGCCCAGAGCTTTTGTTACAAGATTGCCTGAGACGAATCAAACCCATCATTTTTAGCCAGGGCAGTTGGTTTGATGAAATGAACTGGTTGAATCAAATGGACAAAATTTGAGCTAGTTAGATTAAATATTGCGATCGCATTTCACTTCTAGCAGGAACTTTTATATTTTTACTGCATCGTCGTCCGATCGTGATTATGGATAGGAGGGAGATGTTTGCTTTGTCTTTCTACTGCCTCAAATAATGCTTGAAAATTACCTTGACCAAAACCCTGTGCGGAATGTCTACGTTCAATCAATTCTAAAAAGAAGGTTGGTTGTTCAAAAATAGGTTGAGTAAAGATCTGCATTAATAACGACTGGGGGTTAGTGCGATCGCTATCTACTAAAATTTGCTGTTGAATAATGGCTGTTCTTTCTGCCACATTCAAAAACAACAATGGTTTGAGGCTATCATAATAAGTCTGGGGAACAGTTAAAAACTTTAATTTCTGCTGTAATTGAGCAACATCAGCAATTAGATTTTGCGATCGCAATGCCAAATGCTGAATCCCCGAACCACGATTAACATCAATAAATTCCTGAATTTGAGAATTAGCTGTAGTGGGTTGATTGATATTAAACTGCACTTCCCCTTCATCATCAATTAAAGCCTGACTAGTTAACCCCGAACTGCTAGTTTGGATCTTAAAACTTTGCTGAACTTCAAAGTTGAATAACTCTTGATAGAGTTTAACCGCAGGGTCTAATTTACCCTGAGCCACATTTAAAACTATATGATCAATCTGAGTAAGATTAGACTGACTAGACTTACTGGTATGCCTAATTTTGTAGGGTTTTAAAGCAATGGGAATACAGCAGTCAGGTTGTCCTGTCTCTTCAATCAAAGTGTGCTGTAGATCTTGCCACCCAGTAATTTGTGCAAATTTAAACTTGCCCAGGGATGATCGCCATAGCTGAATATTCTGGACAGTTTTTACTCCTAAACGGCGACTACGCTCAATCGTAGCAGCTAAATTTTTGACCCTAAAAGCAACATCGGCAACTCCCTCTGGATGATGATTGAGATATTGAGCTACTGGACTTGCCGAATTGAGGGGAGAAGAAATGACAAAATAAGCTGAATTGAGGGCAATTAACTCTGTCTGGGTATGTTGACTAATGCAGTTGCCGATCGCTTGAAAGCCAACCTTGCCGATAAACCAGTCTTTTGTTCGTGCTGCATTTCTGGTGTAGAAATGAACATGATCGATCTTCATAAAAATACCGCTGGCGTGTTTATTTAGCCTTTTTATTTACTCGCACAAATCAAGCCAAAGCGAACTAATCCTCTAGCATAACCACGACTCATCAAGCCCAGAGATAATGCTCCTTGGATCGTTTGCCAACCTGCTTTAAACAAACCAGCAATTGCCTGGGGGGCGATCGCCGAATCGATCACCACATCCCAAAATGGCTCAACCGCGATCGACCAATCATCGGATTTCATGTTTTGAAAACCGCACTCTGTCACAATTTTCCGATACTCCGAAAGAGAAATAACGTAAGGCAAACAATATACTCGATAAATCTCTTTAAGATGAGCCACCTCACTAGGAGTCAAATCTCCTGCGACAGAATCAGTCTCTCGATGACACCAGGTAGCAAAAATCATTTTTCCCCCTGGTTTGAGAACTCGATAACATTCAGACAGAAACTTAGCCTTATCTGGCATATGCTCCCCACTTTCTAACGACCACACTAGGTCAAAAGTGTCGTCCTCAAAAGGCATTGCTAGGGCGTTAGCCACTTCAAAATTTACTTGACTTTCTAAACCAGCGGTGGAGGCTCTTTCTTTTGCCCTTGATGCTTGAACAGGAGAAAGAGTAATGCCTGTGGCTTTACAACCAAATTTTTGTGCTAGATGTAGAGTACTACCTCCAATACCACAGCCAACGTCAATAATGTTTTGCGGAGGATTATTTTCGTGATAACCACTCCAAAGTAATAGCTCTTCGATTAGTTCAATTTGCGCCTGACGGCGATCGAGCTTGTAGTTACCATTTTTACCATAGTAACCGTGGTGCATGTGTTCGCCCCAGATAGACTCCCATAGTTCACTAGAAGCATCATAAAACTCGCGAATATCTTGATATAGACTATTATTACTCATAAGATAAAAATAAGCTGACCCTCAGACCTCTTTTTACCATAGCTAAATCGTTCATTTTTCGCTAAAAATCAGACTATTTAGTAAAAAATCATAAACAAATCTAATGATTTTCGAGGAGATATTGCAGAAACGGTGAAAACTTTACAAACTTTGCACAAATTGTCTGACGTTAAAGTTGTTAAACGTGGTCATCTTCAAACTTATAACCAACACCGACCACAGTTTTGACAAAGGTGGGATTTGCTGAATCTGGCTCAATTTTCTTACGCAGTCTCCTAATATGAGTATCCACAACTCGTTCATCACCAAAAAATCATTACCCCAAAGTCGATCGATTAGCTGGGTACGACTCCAAACTCGTCCAGGATAGCTAAGAAAAGTAGAAAGAAGATTAAATTCTAAGGTAGTCAGATCTAATTCTTCTGAGGTTCGAGAGTCTAACTGTCTAGTTGCTAGGTGCTGATCTAAATCGACAGTAAAATGTTTGGTGCGATAAGTTTGATTATCTTCAGCTACTTCGTGACGCAGACTGCGACGCAGCAAGGCGCGGACTCTAGCAACTAGTTCTCTGGGACTAAAGGGTTTGACTAAATAGTCATCTGCACCTGTGG
This sequence comes from Pleurocapsaceae cyanobacterium CSU_1_1, assembly GCA_012034765.1. Classification (GTDB taxonomy): domain Bacteria; phylum Cyanobacteriota; class Cyanobacteriia; order Cyanobacteriales; family Xenococcaceae; genus Waterburya. The sequence goes on from JAAUOU010000013.1 coordinate 6,578, forward strand.
AAAGTCCGATAACTCGGTCAATTTCTTCCCCCCTAGCAGTCAGCATCATGATGTAGGGATCTTTATCGTAAGGCTGCTGGCGAATACGGGTACAGACTTCTAATCCATCTAAACCAGGCAACATCAGATCGAGAATAACGACATCAGGTTGTTGCTGTTTCAAAATAGCTAATGCCGTCAATCCATCGTTAGCAACACGACAGGAAAAACTTTCTTTGGTTAGGGTTTGTTCAATTAATTGAGCGATTTCCTGTTCGTCCTCAATAATTAGAATTTCCATCAGAGTCAGATTTAGTAATGGACTGTTGATAATTTTGATAGCTCCACTAGTATGACCGTAAAAAAAATATTACCTTTAATCTCGACTATTTGATTTTAGGTTTGCTTAATTTGGCATTAGTTACCCCACTCATTGCTGCTAATAAGATCCAGGCAATAGTATTTACGCGCAGGTCAAAGACGGTAACATCTGTGAGGTTAAAAAAAATATAGGCTATAAAAGCCACTAAATAGCTAAATACAATCAGGTCAGATTTTTGACTAGACCAAGTTGAGCATAGCTTAACAACTGGAAACATAATTATGGCGATAATTCCTAAAAATAACAGTAAAGAGATAATTCCTGTTTCTGCACCAAACATCAAAAATAAGTTGTGGGGATGCCCTAACCAGAGATTCATTTTGGCTTCATAAAGGGGTGTAAAGTTGCGGAGTCCCCAACCAAAAATAGGACGCTTTGTGATTAAATCCCAGCAAAACTGCCATTGAGTAAGGCGCAAAGTTTCTATAGGACGCTCATATGCTTGGTCTGATAACCTGATCCAAATAAAAGCAGGTACTATTCGACGTAATTGTGTCCCGCCCAAATTAGGGGCAAAAGAAGCCCAGAGAATAGCCGTAGCAACACCAGTAACGCCCCATACCAACCATTTCCACCCTAAGTAGAGGGCATAAGCCATAAAGCTAAATACAGCCAATCCCCAAGCATTGCGAGAGCTAGTCAGAACTAAACCACTAATATCGGCAAATAAAATTAGCGTCAGTAGCAACAAAGAGAATAGAGTAGCAGCTTTTAATTGAGTTGTTTTTTGTCGCCAAGTTGACCACCATAGTCCTAATGTTAGAGTAAAGGCGATCGCCAGATAAATTGCCAGAAAGTTCGTGTAAATAAACACTGATGACATTCTGCCAGTAGGCACTCCCAAGGGAATTAACTGCCAACCAAAAATAGCTTCTATCAAAGGGTTTGTATCCCAAGCCAAGAAAAGTTGTCCGTAACCAAGCAGCACTATCGGTAAAGAAGGAAGTATTAAAAGCCAAGATAATTGACGCAGTTGTCTGGGTTCGGTAATCAAACATCTAAGCGCCATAAATAAGGCAAAATAAGGCAGAAAATTAGCTAACCCTAACCATGCTGATTGAGGATATTTTGCTAATGCCGAACTAATAATTAATAGACCAGCTAAGATACCGAAGGCTCGATTGAGATCATTGTGGATAATTTGCTCATAGTTATCTCGCCAAATTATGCCCAAAACAATTACTAATCCTAATGCTCCTAGAGCAGGAAAAAGCGGAAAAAAAAGGACGCTGACACAAAAACAGCGCCATGTCCAACTATCGGCATTTTTCAATCTACTCAACCACATTAATCTTTAATAGTGATGATTACTTGAAAGATCAGGCGAGTTTTAAGAGCTAAAAGCTAAAAACCAACCTACGACAACGAAGCTATCACATCACCAAGTTATGGTAAATCCTGTAAGCCATTATCAGGAGTATTAGAAACTTGTCTGGCTAAATCAGCATAGGACTGGTTGTAATCAATAATCGAGCTAAGTCGATCACCCCTAGCCCTAGTTAATGCAGTCTGAGCATCAATTACGTCAGTTTGAGTTCCAACTCCTGACTGAAAACGTAGTCTAGCCAAACGCAGACTTTCTGTTGCTAACTCCACTTCCTTGGTAGTAGTAATAATGTTATTTTGATTAGACTTCAGTTGATAAAAGGCTTGTTCTACGGCAAAACGAATTTGATTCCGCAGGTTAGCAAACTGGTTTTCCGCAATTTCACGATCTCTATCAGCCTGTTCTGCTCCTGCACGAGCCGCGCCACCGTCAAATAGTCGCCACTGTAAATTTAAGCCCACCTGATATTGATCGGTAGTATCAAAATCATCTTCAAAATCATCGTTAAGGCTATAGTTAGCATTAGCGCTCAGGTTTGGTCTAGTTTGTGACAGCGCTATGGTGCGCTGTTCCTGGCTGATTTCTCTTTGTAGCAAGGATTGTTCTAGTTCGGCACGGTTCTTAAAAGCCTGGACAATAGTTTCAGGTAGTTTTAAATTCCAAATTCCTGCTTCCTCGATTTGATCAGCAGTAGCAAGATCGGTGCTGTGGGACACGCTCAATGTTTCTGCCAACTGTCTACGAGCAATATTTTGATTAGCGATCGCCGTTGTTAACTGTTGTTCTGCCTGAGCTAATTCTACCTGTGCCTGCAATACTTCAAATTTAGTGCCTAGTCCTGCTTTTTGTAAAAGTTGAGCATCTTTTAAGGTTTGAGATGCGTCGTTTACGGCTGCTTGTTGAATCTCGACTTGAGCATCTCCATTCTGTAGATCGAAATAATCTCTGGCAGTTTCAAACCTAGCTTGTTCAACGATTCTCTCTAAATCTAGCTCTGAGCTACGTAATTGTTTTTCCGCTGTGCGGATGGAAGCACCTCTTCGACCACCGTTATAGATATCATAGTTGATGCCCAAACCACCCTGGAAAGCGAAGCTGGCAGAGCTAGTATCAGTAAATTGATCTTCTATGTCTTGTCTGGCATTGTCTTCTATCTGTCCAAGTTGTGCATCTGTAAGATTGGGGTTCTGAGCGCGGGCTTGATCTAACGTATCCTCTACATCTTGATCGATTCTCTGTTCAGTAGTATTGTCGAGAAACAGATCGTTCCCATAAGTCAAACCGCTCGTCAAATCTAAAGTAGGATAAAGATCTGCTTTTTGCTGTTTTACTGCGGCCTCAGCTCGTTCTACCTGTATTCTCGCTTCTTCAATTTCTTTATTGTTTTTCAAAGATAGTTGTAGTGCTTGCTCTAAGGTAATCGGTTTTTGAGCATCTACTTGAACTTCTTCTGATGTAGTTGGAAATGACAGGGGATTACCGCTAGGATTAAGCTTTTCAACATCAGAGATAGGCTGTTGACCAGATTCAATTTCTCTCTCTGTATCTGGCGTATCACTTTCTTGAGCAATCTGTTGAGCAGTAACATTAGGTGCTTGAGCAATAGTGGTGGTAATATTACTCAGCGCGATCGCTGTACTAACCCCAACTACTTTGATGAATTTATTTTTCTGACCCACTCCTCACTCCTTCAATTTAATGATTAACATAATTTTTGACTGAAGATCTTAAAATAGGCGACGGTTTTGGCAGCAAATTCTATTTGTTTTTGAACAATGATTTGTCTCGATTAACCTGATTCCGCTACCAGATAATAAAATCTATGGCTTAAAACATAGACAATTTTATACTCTTTGCCAAGTTTTATGATCACTGCTTCTAGATTATGATTAAACTGTCAAAATTTTGTAACTTATTTGCTTGAAATAATATACAACCAAATGAGTTACAGTTTGTGGTAAATCAATATTTGACTAAACTAATTAACGGCACAGTAGGTAGTTTATCTCTTCCCTTAAGCGCCAATAGCTCAATCACAAAGGCAAATCCAACCACTTCAGCTTGCAATTGTGACAGCAACTGTGCCGTAGCTTTAGCCGTTCCTCCTGTGGCTAATAAGTCGTCAACGATTAGCACTTTTGCGCCAGGAGCGATCGCGTCTTGATGAATTTCTAGTCGATCTGTGCCATATTCCAGCTCATAGGTAGCTGAGTAAACAGCGGCAGGAAGTTTTCCTGGCTTACGTACAGGGATAAACCCAGCGTTGAGTTGATATGCCAGGGGAGTGGCAAAAATAAATCCTCTCGATTCCATGCCAACAATATAATCAGGTGTTAAATTAGCTATTTGGCATTCTTCACACAGGCGATCAATAGTATGGCGTAAACCTTGGGCATCGTTTAAAAGAGTAGTTATATCGCGAAACAAAATTCCTGATTCGGGGAAGTCGGGAATATCGCGGATTAATGAGTGAAGTTGCATACTTTTTTTGATCAATAAACTAACTGCAAAAAATCAGGCTAGACTGGTTTTTGAGTGACAGGTACTCTGCCGTCCTAAAGGATACACCTTCGGATATAAAACGACAGAGCCTGCTGTCACCGCATTCCGCGGTCGAATAGCTATGGCATCATAACACCAGAGAATTATTTGTTATCCTCGACAAAGAACAATCATCGGCAATTTAAATTTGGACTTAATTTTATAATGAGCCAATCTGCAAGTTTAGAATCGGAACATCAATCTTTAGAAGACAGCCCAGCCTCAATTTTAAATACTTTACCAGACATATCTCTTCCTGCTAAGGTCTGTTCTCCTCGCACTCAACAGCAAATAGATCTGCTGTTACTCGCATTAGAAGCTTTAGAATTAGGGGCATCAGAACATATGCTGGCGACAGCCAGACAATTGGGCATCGATGGAGTTGTCAAACATCGGGTTAATCTTTGGCGTTTACGCTGTAGTAATCCTTGGCGGCGTTCCTATACTAGAGATTATTTGAGCTTAGATCAGGCAAAAGCGCTGGTAATTATTGCTGGCTTTAGAGCTAAAGATTTAATGGTCGTAATTCGACAGCTATTGTTGGCAGAACAACAAATGCGCGAAAAAAACCTCCCCTTAGATAATCATTTTCGTCTCTCCGAATATTTAGAAAGATTCCGCGCTCATTTTCGTAGTCGGATGAACTCTCGTCGTGCTAAAGTATCGGCCTATATTGCCTCTGAAGAACAGCTAAACGAATTGGCTTTATCCTTGTTGGACAAGCTCTTGTTTTGTACTGGGACAAGGGGTATGCAGCGCGTTTGGTATAGTTTGTTTGATGGAGAAGTGGCTTAATTATGAGTACCAAAGACAGTATAGTTTGCCTAGCTGCAATCTTATTTTAGAAGGTATTGAAGATGTTAACGCAGAAAGTGCTGACATTTTGAGCGGACAACTGCCAATGTCTATTCTCATCAATGCTGAATGTCATTTACTCAAGTCGAATCAGAAGTTGAGTGGTGGGAGCGTTTTTTTAACTAATCTTGCTTACGCCATCAGTAATTACGCTCAAGGATTTTTAAGCGGGTTATTTTCAGCCGACACTGACAAAACTACTGCTGAATATCCTCAAGTATCTATTGGTAAATTACCAGACCAACATCTACATCGTCTGACCCTACAACCTCAGCCTGATAGTGGGGAAGCCAAAACCGAAATTGACATTACCACTGTAGAACTTTTCGATTTAGTTGATGCGATCGATCAATTTTATGCGGATCGTTCTGTTTTGCCGAATATGACCCTAGAACTAAAGCCAGTTAGCAAACGCTATCGTAAACCAGAACAACCCTTAAGCCAAAGATTAACTCCCATTGCCATTGGTATATCGAGTTTAGCCTTTGCTGCGGGTGCATTGTTTATGATTCCTGTTCCCAAAACCACCCTAACTAAATCGGCTCCTCTAGATCAAACTACTAAAACTCAGCCAGAAACAGAAACTCAGAATCAACTCCCGACTAAAGAACCTGGGCAAAACTAATTAAATGCAGTTTGTTAGCTAAAATCAATATACTTAATATATGTATAAGATTTGAAATAAAATTTTAAATAAATATATTAATAATGCCCCAAACTGCTCTAAATCTAATTGCCATAGGAATCTTCTTGATGACTATGATCTCTTTGCTCGGGCCAATTTTTCATATTTCTCCTGTAGTTCCTGCTGCTCTTACCTTCGGTATCCTCAGTTTAGCGACGGCAGATACTTTAAGCTGGAATAGTCGAGGTGTTTCTTTGCTGTTAGACTTATTTGCCACTGCCGAACAACGTCAACGCATCATCAATCACGAAGCGGGGCATTTTTTGACCGCTTATTTTTTGGGCATTCCCATCACTGGTTACACCTTAACTGCTTGGGAAGTTCTCAAACAAGGTAAGTTAGGTAAAGGTGGAGTGGGGTTTGATACCAAGTCTCTAACTGCTCAACCTTTTGAACTAGAAAAAATGCGTCTCAGTTTAGAACGTTTCTGTACTGTTTGGATGGCAGGAATTGCTGCGGAAAAAATGGTTTATGGTGATTCTCAAGGAGGTGCAGAAGACAGACAGCAGCTTAAGCAGGCTTTAATGATGGCGGGTTTACCAGAGATAGGATATCCCCAAAAAGAACGTTGGGCGCAACTACAGGCGACTAATCTTTTGACTCGACACCAACAATCTTATGAAGCTTTAGTAGCAGCAATGACAGCTAAAGCCTCGGTGGAGGAATGTTACGCCGTGATTCAACAGCATTGTGATGCGGATAGCGAGCAACTAGCAATGAGCAATGAGCAGTGAGCAGTGAGCAACTATTGGTAATCAGTAATCAAACATTGGGTTGTTGAAATTTATAGACATCTTCAATTACTTGAACCCAACCTTTAGCTAAAGATTCTAAGATGCGATCGCCTTTTTCTTTAGTCGCAACGGTAGCATCTCCCATGACTCCGCTCTTACTCAATTCTTTGGTTAGCCAAGCAAAAGGTAGTTTCCCTTCCATGTCGAGCAAACTGTTTTTTGGTAAGCCTTGGGGGTATTCTTTGACTGCCTTGTCCATTTGAACCTGCTGTGGCAAGAGTGAAAGCATAATACTGGTTTCAGCATCTCCCGCATGAATGCCGTATTCTTGTTCTTGTGGCGTTAACATCTCCCCTACAACATGAGGAACACGCCAGGTAAATAAAGGAAACACCGCCAAGTCTTGATGTTCTTGATGGAGATCTCTAGCAGCGATCTCCATGATTTGAGGCTGTCCTCCATGGGAATTCATCAGTACCAGCTTGCGAAAGCCTGAACGATAAATACTTAAAGCCATCTCGGTAATTACGGCTAAAAGAGTTTGGGCGCTAAGAGTAATTGTGCCAGGAAAACCACTGTGTTCATTTGATTTCCCATAATAAAGACAGGGCAAGGCATAGGCAGGAATGTCATCATTTAATTGTGATAAGGCTTTCCCTAATACTCCCAAACTAATTGCCGAATCTACTGCAATAGGTAAATGAGGCCCATGTTGTTCGATCGCCCCAATCGGCTGGATAATTACTACATTCTCCTTGTCAGGCATCTGCTTAATTTCTGACCAAGTAAGGTAGGGAAAGTAACGCTGAGGAGGAATAAAGCCGTGCATCATAGAACTATTGTATTCATCTAAATTGAACTACGAAATTTTGAGCGCAACCGCTATAATTATTGGGATTAACCTATAAATAACTTTACGTATTTCCTCAATCAAATTTTTATGCTTAAAAACATTTTACGTTTAATGGCTGTATCTGCTAGCTTCATAGCTTTATTGTTAGTAACTAATCCTGCGATCGCCACTACTCCTCTAACTATCGATCATCAATGGCGATCATCTGTTGTTAGCTTAAATGTTGTTAGTCCTCTTCTGCAAGCCAGCAACACAGATACTTTTATTAATCATTTTGGCTGTTCTTGTGCTGTCTGTATTCAAAGTATACAAAATACGAGCCAAATCTAATCAGCTTCGAAACTAACTAAAGATTAGATATTTTTTCAATTAATTAATCAAGCTGAACTGGAAATCCTTTCTAAGTTCGGCTTTTTTTTGTCTAATTATTTAGTTAAATCTACTTAGATAGATCCACATCACAACTACACATCTGCTCGTTCAACTTGTTCAACTCTTCAAAAAATACCGAGAAATACTTAGATATAATTACGGAGTAAGTCTAAGTAATACAAATATCTTTTTGGCTAAAAGCTAGGGATAGATAGCTATTTGCTCATGAAAAATTCGCCAAATAATCCAAGTGTTTTATTGATACTGTTAAAAAACAGTATTGTGCAGTTTGTCGCTGGTATTTTATCTCTTTGTATTGTGCTAATAATAGCCAACAGCATTGACTATAAACTAGTTCAAGTAATCCTTAAATCTTTGGGTTATGGTTTTTTCTGCTATTTAACCACTCCTTTTATGATTTACTGGTTGGCTTATGCCAGTGCAGGCATATTGACGCTAAAAAAGCTAGGGATGACGATCTCCCTAACTGCTCTGTATAGCTTGATTATTTGGGATGCTTATTTCTTTTTTCGAGAAGCGATCGCCACGTTATTTTTAAGGGCTAGTTAAGTCACCTTGGATTCTGATTAAATCAATTTGGTTATAAACAGCCGTGATAGAATAATTTACATCTAATCGATACTGTAGCTTAAGCTATAAATTTGGTGAAACATGGCAGAGGAAACAAACGAGCAAGAAGTAAAACCGACGGCAGAACCGAAAGCAGATGCTAAACCTGCTGCCAAAGCAAAAAAAGAAAAACCGCCTAAGCTTGAAGACAAGCCTTTCAACGAATTTATTCAAGAGCATTATCTGCCTACTCTCAAAGAAGCAATGGCAAAAGCGGGAATTGAGAATGCGGATTTAACTTTTGTTCAGCAAGAAGTTCCCATCAAAGGAGCAAGCTCTAACCAACCCTGCTGGCAGGTAGTAGGTAAGTGGCAAAACGGCGATCGCCAAAAGTATTCGAAGGGTAATCGCCAATTTAATATTTACTTTCCTGATGAAGATATTTCAGGACAAAAAGCATTTTCTAGTTCTACTTATGGTCATGCTCCTAGTACGATTGAATCTTTTATGATTGACGAAAAGAGAGTTAATTTAGAGCTGTTGGTAATGTATACGATTCAGCGCCTAAATGCTCAAAAATGGCTGACTAGAAATTAATTAATCGCAAAATATTGATAACTTGACAGTAGGGGTGATCATTTTTAATTAATGTTGCCTCTATTTTTTGTGTTTTAGAGACTGTTTATAAATATCAGACTAAAAACTTTTCCACACAGCGAACAAACATTTCTACTCCCATCCCCAAGGCAGTTTCATCAAAATCGAAGCGAGGGTGATGATGGGGATAAGCTAGCTTCTTCTCAGGATTAGCCGAACCTAGAAAGAAATAGCATCCTGGTACTTCATTCAAAAAGAAAGACATATCTTCTCCCCCCATAGTCTGGCACTCTGGGACTACTCCTACGGGAGTTTCGACTACTTCCATAGCTACAGAAGAAACTAATTCAGCGATCGCGCGATCGTTAATTGTGGGAGGATATAGCTGCCAGTGATCGAGTTGATATGCTGCACCATGCATCTGACAAACTCCAGCAATAATAGCTTCTAGCCGCTCTCTAATTAAGCTTTCTAGTTCAGGATTAAAATAGCGAATTGTCCCGCTGATCTTGGCTGTATCTGCAATGACATTTAAAGCTGTCCCTGCCTGAAATTCCCCTACTGTGACCACCGCAGCATCCAATGGTTTAACGTTACGGGACACAATAGTTTGCAGCGCATTAACAATCTGACTGGCAACTACAATCGAGTCTACGGTTTGATCTGGCATCGCCCCATGACCACCTTGTCCCAAAATGGAAGCACGAAAACACTCCACCGCAGCCATTAATGCCCCAGGACGAACTCCTACTGTCCCTAGAGGCAAATTATTCCAAAGATGTAGACCAATAATTGCATCAACGTCTGGGTTGCGTAACACTCCCGCCTCAATCATTGGTTTTGCCCCTCCAGGCCCTTCTTCGGCAGGTTGAAAGATAATTTTCACTGTTCCCTGCCAACGATCGCGATGCTGCTGGAGATAATAGGCTGTTCCTAAAGCGATCGCTGTATGACCATCATGACCGCAAGCGTGCATTTTACCTTCATGTTGCGATTTATAAGCTACCTCGTTGGCTTCTTGAATGGGCAAGGCATCCATATCCGCACGAATGCCCAATACTTTGCCTGGGCGATCGCTTTCAATCACGGCAACAACACCTGTTTTGGCAATTCCCCCTTGATGAGGAATATTCCAGGCTTGAAGCTGTTGCTGAATAAACTCGGAGGTTATTTGTTCTTCAAAACCTAGCTCTGGCTTTTGGTGTAGCTTACGTCGCCACTCAACTAAGTTAGACTGCAACTTGTTTATTTCAGGGCGAATTTGACTAAAATCAATTGATTTGGCTGATTTAACCGTAAAAACCATATTTTATAAAATTGTCGAATAAAGATTTGCTTTTAATCGTTTTAATTATATAAAAAATGTTACATCAGAATTTAATCTAGACGAATTAATACTGAGGATATCTATCAAAATCAAAAGCAATTTCTATAGCAGCACGTCCTTTAACACCTGCTTCTTCTGCGGTCAAAAAAAGATTATCAAAGTTAAAAGCAATTCCCGAACAGTCAATAATGCTGAAACGATATAGCTGATCGAGCGAACGATAAACTATCAATGTATAGCCATTAATACCGATTACGTTGTGGATTTTCATAGTGGACTGCTTTTAATGGATAAATTGCTAAAGTTGTAATTTTTGATCAAACAATGGATTACTAATTAAAGGCGATCGCAATAGTTAGATTCTCAACTTAATTAATATTCTGGGGTTTTTCAAGAATCAAAAAGATATATATCTTGGCTATTTTTTTGCGCGAAGACTTAGTTTTGAACAAATCTTGTAGTTTACATTAAGCTTTTTATTTGGGCTAAAATCAACCGTATTATTACTTATTTATATTTATTTAAGATTTTAATTAAGTATTTTTTGTTAATAATGCCTTACTTGGTTAATATATTAAGAAGAATTGGCGATCGCACTATTAGTAAAAGCAGTAGAAATATACTATAGAGCGATCGCGCTTTGGTAGGGTGAACAAACAATAGTTGAGAGCAAAAACGTTTCAAGATTGGGTCTTTGCTCACCAATTAATCATGAGAACTGAGAACTTAAAGCTATATGCCCTAAAGGACTAACAAAATCATGATCGAGTTCACCTGGTAAAATAACAACGACTGCTGAAGTTGCGATACAATACAAGTCGCTTTAATACGACGCAATAGGCATCATGGGGAACACGTTCGGGCAGATATTTCGCATCACAACTTATGGTGAATCTCACGGTGGAGGCGTTGGGGTAGTCATTGATGGTTGCCCCCCACAACTAGAGATTAGCGCAGAGGAAATCCAGATAGATTTAGATCGCCGTAAACCAGGTCAAAGTAAAATTACGACCCCTAGAAAGGAAAGTGATACCTGTGAAATTATGTCTGGGGTGTTTCAAGGTAGGACTACTGGTACGCCAATTTCAATTTTAGTGCGAAACAAAGATGCGCGATCGCAAGATTATGATGAGATGGCGGTTAAATATCGTCCTTCCCATGCTGATGCTACCTATGATGCCAAGTATGGTTTTCGTAATTATCAAGGTGGTGGGCGTTCTTCGGCGCGGGAAACCATTGGTCGAGTGGCAGCAGGAGCGATCGCCAAAAAGATTCTGCATCTAGTTGCTGGGGTGGAAATCGTGGGGTACGTTAAGCGTATTAAAGACTTAGAGGCAGAAGTCGATCCTAATACAGTTACTCTAGAACAAGTAGAAAGCAATATTGTCCGCTGTCCTAATACCGAATGCGCGGAAGTAATGATTGAGCGGATCGAGCAAGCCAGAAAGGAACAAGATTCTTTAGGTGGGGTAGTCGAATGTGTGGCGCGTCATGTACCCAAGGGTTTAGGCGATCCTGTCTTTGATAAGTTAGAAGCAGATCTGGCTAAAGGAGTGATGTCTCTTCCTGCTACCAAAGGGTTTGAAATCGGCTCGGGTTTTGCTGGCACTACCATGACAGGGAGTGAACACAACGATGAATTTTACATCGACGAACATGGTGAGACTCGCACGGTGTCTAATCGTTCTGGCGGAATCCAAGGCGGTATTTCTAACGGGGAAAATATTGTTATTCGGGTGGCCTTTAAACCCACGGCAACTATTGGGAAGGAACAAAAAACCGTTACCCAAGGTGGGGAAGAAACTGTCTTAGCTGCCAAAGGTAGACACGATCCCTGTGTATTACCTAGAGCCGTACCGATGGTTGAAGCTATGGTAGCTTTAGTATTATGCGATCGCCTGCTATACAACCAAGCTCAGTGTAAGACGTTAAAAATATGATCGAAGTTATTAAAAGTAGATGATTCCTCGCAGATATGAACGTATCAAGCAAGTTTTAGCTCAAAGACAGCCAGATTTGACGGTATTAATGGAGGATGTTCATAAGCCTCATAACCTCTCGGCAATTATGCGCACCTGTGATGCAGTGGGTATTTTTGCCGTTCATGCCGTAAATCGCCATAGTGAGACACCAACCTATTCCCAGGTTGCCCAAGGAAGCGAGAAATGGGTCAAGCTGCATTCCTATCCTGAGATCAAAACCGCTATTAAACATCTCCAACAGCAGCAGTATCGGGTATATGCTGCTCATTTAAGCGAGATCGCTATTGACTATCGAGAAGTTGACTATACCCAACCCACGGCAATTCTTTTGGGGACAGAAAGATGGGGTGTTACCGATGAAGCGGCGGATCTGGTAGATGGACATATTATTATTCCCATGCAGGGTATGGTGCAGTCTCTTAATGTCTCGGTTGCTAATGCGGTAGTGTTGTTTGAAGCCCAACGACAACGTTTGCAGGCTGGCTTTTATGATCGAGTTCGTTTAACTCCAGAAATTTACCAGCAAACGGCATTTGAATGGGGATATCCTGAGATCGCAGCTATGTGTCATCGTCAGGGAAAAACATATCCTCAACTGGGAGAGCAAGGAGAAATCTTACCTTCATAGGCGTTGATGATTTCAACCCCTATCTACTTATATATATATAACCTTGTACCTAACTATTAGCCATCAACCAGTACCCACCCTCGCAATACCTCAGCCACACTCCAAGCTTGAGCAAACGCACCTCTGGGAATAAACGGCGCATCCCCATCAAAAATTTCACTCAAACTACCAACACAAGCCGCTGCAAGATGTTCTGACATTGGTTCGAGAAATGTTTTACATACTTGAGGATTTTGATATACCTTGAGATGAGCCTGAACAAAATGACCGATTAACCAACCCCATACTGTACCCTGATGATATGCACCGTCACGTTGAAAGCGATCGCCTCCGTAGATGCCGACATAATCAGGATGATCTTGAGCAAGCGATCGCAATCCATGAGAAGTTAATAAACGTTGAGAGACAATGTCTACTACTTGTTTTTGCTGTCGATCATCCAGTAGGGGCGCAGGGCTTGCACCCTTTTTAGTTACAGGCAAAGATACAGCAAAAATTTGATTAGGACGCAGAGAATTATCATTACCATCAGGAGTATCTAATACGTCGTAGCAATATTGCAAATCCAAATTCCAGAAACGTTGAAAACTTTCTCTAGTTTTGGCAGCCATCGCTAAATATTCCCCATCCAACTTGCCAAGATGTTTGGCAAACTGAGACATAATCATCAGGGCATTGTACCAAAGGGCGTTTATTTCAACAGGTTTGCCAATACGAGGCGTAACTACCCAATCACCAACTTTGGCATCCATCCAGGTTAATTGAACTCCTGTTTCTCCTGCATAAATCAAACCATCGGAGTCAAGATGAATATTGTAACGAGTATTTCGACAATATCCGTCAATAATTTCGACTAAAGCAGGAAATAACTCACTTAATAGCTGTTTATCGCCCGTATGAGCCATATAGTCTCTAATTGCTTCAAAATACCACAGACTAGCATCAACAGTATTATATTCAGGAGTTTTTGCGCGATCGGGAAACACATTAGGTAACATTCCTCGATCAAGATATTTAGCAAAGGTACGTAAAATAACTTTCGCTATCTCAAAACGACCAGTAGCTAGAGTTAATCCTGGTAGACTAATCATAGTATCCCTACCCCAGTCACCAAACCAAGGATAGCCAGCAATAATCGTTTTACCTTCAGGAACATCTGCTAAAGGACGGTCTACAATAAATTGAGCGCCTGCTAAAACCAACTGTTCGATCCCATCGGGTATGGTTTTAAGCTTTGTATGTTGAAAAAACAGATCAATTAATTTTGTTTCTCTTATTCTCTCTTGTTGCCAGTCTTCTGGTTCACTTATTCCCCAGCCTTCGGCACTAGCAAGAATGGTTACAGACTCCCCAAGTTTTAGAGTAACGCTACAATTTCCTGCATACAAATGATCTTCAATACTGTTTAATCCTCGATACTCTTCTACCGCTAAAGCAAAATTTCGATACCATTCATTATTAATTTGCCAAGCAATTGCTTCTTGATTCTTGGTTGCCGATAAATACAAATCAGCAGCATCAGGAAATGCTTTTATTTTGATACCGTGTTTTTGATTGGTAATTTCGTAATTAAGATCTTGACTTTGAGTAGTGCTGTGGCGATCGCGATAATTTACTAGAGCTTTGAGAGATAGACTTAATGGCAAACTACCCCGCAGCATTTTGTACCGAACGTAGGTGGTATTATCTTTCTGCTGCATCCAAACTCGCTTTTCAATTAGGGCATCGGCGCAAGCATAAACCCAGACAGGAGTTGTACCATCTAAATGAAAGCTTTCTAGCTTTTTATAGCCTTGAGGTGCAACAGTTCCATCCGCCCAACGATTGCTATATAGTGGATAAAAAACTCCATTGTAGTCAACAGTTTCGTCGAGCTTAGTTAACATCAAAGTTATGCCCAAAGGTGGCTCAAGAGTAGCCAACAGCAAACCATGATAGCTGCGAGTCAATAATCCTGACACCGTCCCAGAAGCATAACCACCAATTCCATTAGTTACTAACCATTCTTTCTGTTCTGATGCCTCTAAATTACCGCAAATCTCTCGACCAAATCTGATCTTTATCTTTTTTTTCATGGTTATTAATTTTTAACCAGCCTCAATAGATTAATTTGTTTCTTAGGAGTTAATTACTTAGGCTTTTAACCTAGCTAACTTCTTGGCTAATTATCAGCGATCGCTATGAAATATCTTTTATTCTATAAACCCTACGGAGTATTGTGTCAGTTTACCGACAATAGCGATAATCCTCGTTCAACTCTAAAAGACTATATTTCCATTCCTGAAATTTATCCCGTAGGTAGATTAGACAGAGACAGCGAAGGACTATTATTACTGACTAATAATGGTCAACTGCAAAACCGATTAGCTCATCCTAAGTTTGCCCACCCCCGTACTTACTATGTTCAGGTTGAGGGGATTCCTGATGAATCGGTACTAGATCGACTGCGTAATGGTGTAATAATTAAAAACTATCGTACTCGAAAAGCTAGGGTACGCTTACTATCTCCTGAACCAAATTTACCACCGCGTATCCCACCAATACGCGATCGCCAATTTATACCTACGTGCTGGCTAGAAATGATTCTCACCGAGGGTAAGAATCGTCAGGTAAGAAGAATGACGGCTGCGGTTGGCTTTCCTACCTTACGGTTAGTTAGAGTATCGATAAGTAGTAATGCGATTAAATTAGATTTAACTAACTTAAACCCTGGAGAATGGCGCGAATTATCTGTTAATGAAACAAAAGCGTTACTTAACTTTAAATAAATATATTATTTCATTTATTTTTATTAACTATAGGTGACAAAGTATCGATATATTACCAACTATTTCAGAGTAATTTAATTACTTAATATAAGGTAGAAAAAATTTACTAAATTATACGTTTAAATTAGAAGAGATGTAAATATACTGAGAAAATAAGATAGTTACTCTATCGACAATAAATGATGTAAAACATATTCAGCTATATATAATCCATGACAACTACTATTCGCCAAGACAGAGACTATAGTCTTTGGGAAAGATTTTGCCGCTGGGTCACTGACACTAACAACCGCATTTATGTAGGTTGGTTTGGCGTTATTATGATTCCCTGTCTTCTCTCTGCTACTATCTGCTTTATCATCGCTTTTGTGGCAGCACCCGCTGTAGATATTGACGGTATTCGTGAACCTGTGACTGGTTCACTGATCTACGGAAATAATATTATTTCTGGTGCAGTTGTGCCTTCAAGTAATGCGATCGGTCTCCATTTTTATCCTATTTGGGAAGCCGCATCTTTAGACGAGTGGCTCTATAATGGGGGTCCTTATCAGCTAATTATTTTCCATTTTTTGATCGGTATTTTTTGCTGGATGGGTCGTCAGTGGGAACTCAGCTTCCGCCTTGGTATGCGTCCTTGGATCTGCGTAGCCTATTCTGCACCTGTGTCCGCAGCAACCGCCGTATTCTTAATCTATCCTTTGGGACAAGGTTCTTTCTCTGATGGAATGCCTCTGGGGATCAGCGGAACATTTAACTTCATGCTGGTATTCCAAGCTGAACACAATATTTTGATGCACCCCTTCCATATGCTCGGTGTAGCTGGTGTTTTTGGTGGTGCTTTGTTCTCGGCGATGCACGGTTCGCTGGTAACATCTTCTCTAGTTCGTGAAACAACCGAAACCGAGTCTTTAAACTATGGCTACAAATTCGGTCAAGAAGAAGAAACTTACAACATTGTTGCTGCTCATGGCTACTTTGGTCGTCTGATTTTCCAATATGCTTCTTTTAACAACTCACGGTCTTTACACTTCTTCCTTGGTGCTTGGCCTGTAATTGGGATTTGGTTTACTGCGATGGGCATTTCTACCATGGCGTTCAACCTTAACGGTTTTAACTTCAACCAATCCGTAATGGATTCTCAGGGTCATGTAATCAATACTTGGGCTGATGTACTCAATCGCGCGAACCTTGGTTTTGAGGTAATGCACGAACGCAATGCTCACAACTTTCCTCTTGATTTAGCTAGTGGTGAAGCTGCACCTGTAGCAATGACTGCTCCTGCTATCAACGGTTAAAGATTTTTCTCACTTTTTTCTAACTTAACTTTAATTGGTTGGGTTTAAAGGCGTTTTTCCTAGGAAAGGCGCTTTTTTTGATTTGACTTTTATAATCGCCCTAAGAGGGTGTTTGAGCATATCTTGAAGCTGCAATATTGGGCAGAGGTTTATTGTCTTCGATAATTCAAAGTCTTAGGTAAAGGGGTAACAAAGCCAAGACGGTATTTATTTTCTTTGATTAACTTATTAATTTCCTTAACTCTTTTTTCAGGAGCGGGATGAGAAGCAAGAAAATCCAGGTTGCTTTTTTGTTCTTTACTCAGTTTATTAAAAAAATCCGTTGACCCTGCTACTTGACCATAGGTTTTGTCTAACAACATCAAGCCAAATTGATCCGCTTGCTTTTCTTGCTTTTGTGAATATTGAGCTTGACTAATTGCCTTAATGCTGGTGGCGATAATTGATTTAAAAATGCTGGCATCACCTAAAAAATAAGCAATTGTCATTCGCAACACTACAACATTTCCTAAACTGCGGAGATGATCCCGATGGGCGAAATGTCCCAATTCGTGTCCCAAAATCATCATCAATTCATTTTCCGAATTGACTTTCTTTAATAATCCCTGATAAATAATTACTTTGTCCCCAGGAATTGCGATCGCATTTACAGTATCTTCAGGTATATATAAAACTTGATATCGATCATGCTCTCGTTGCTCAGGGGGTAATTTATTTTCTAAACGATCTAATAGCTGATTGAGAGTTTTTTGCTGGGGAGAATCTAGAGCTTGTTCTTCATATATAGGTACGATTACTGCCCCTAATTTTTGTTCTAATTCAGGCGGAATGATGCTGATTAAGCCATTCACTAGTAGATTGAACAATAAAATTACTAAGATAACGGCAGCTAAAAAGATGCTAATGATGACGAGTATCTGACTATTACTTTCTGGTTCATTTTTAGAGCTTTGGGGAGAATGGTAGGACATAGTAGGACATATTGGTTGAGGCGAAAGGTTGTTACCCCTGAAGATTTATGTAGCTAGGCGGAATTAAATATAAAACCAAAGACAAAATAGATTTTGAGGGCAATTAGTTAACTATCTCTATTCCCTACTTCCCTATCAAACCATTTTCTAATTAATTTGACCCACCTACTTATGTGCAAGAAAAACTATTTAATCGCTCTTGGTGGGACGAAACGGATTTAAGAAATTAATTAAGGGAGATAGATTGTGGGATTGAATCCATAAACGTCCTTCTCCTGAGAAGCGACAGACGAATCCTTCTCCGCCGAAGATGCCTGTTTTCAAACTCTTGAAAGATAGTCCGCCGATGTTTTCTACAGAATATTTAAGAGTATCCTCAAAAGCTACAATATAGCCAGTATCGACTACATAATCACCAGCGATGGGAATCTCAATAATTGCACCATAAGAACTAAACCAAAAATCACCGTCTCCCGTAGCTTTGAGCAGAAATAAAGACTCGCCACTAAAAAAACCTTTAAAACCTTGAAACTTAGTATCGATTTGGACTTGGGGACTACAAGCAACAAAGCCAGAAGACTGAACCATCAAGCCACATTTACTCGATACATAATAGTGCTGAACATCCCCAGGTACTCCAGGAGAAATATATAATTCTCCGTTCTTTCCTTCGGCAGTAAACTCATTAATAAATAAAGATTCACCCCCTAACATTCTCCCCACACCTTTCATCAATCCGCCCTTCATTTTCGCTTTCATCTTCAGGCAGGTGTCCATCGCTGCCATGGCAGAGGCTTCCACCATCACGGTTTCATTGGCGGGTACATCCAGCACTAAAGAAGCATAAGCGGGGTTATGTTCTACTCGATAAGGAATTTTATGACTCATTGATCTTTAATAATTAATAGTATGAATATTTATTGAATATTTATCTAGGGGGGAGTTTAGAGCCAATAGTAGAACCGAATGTCCCAGGATTGTGAGTCTGGCAATAGACTTTGCCTTTGCCTTTAAAACGACAGACAAATCCTTCTCCACCTAAAAAAGAACCAATTAAACTGGAACTAGCTTTGGCAATACTAAAGTTAAGACTTCTTTCAAACGCTACTATATGACCAGTATCAACAATGTATTCACCGTTTACATCAATTTCGTAAATTCCGCCAAAGGAAGCCAGTAAAGCTAATCCTCGACCAGAAAAGGTCAGCCAGAAAATAGACTCTCCCGAAAATAAAGATTTAAAGCCTTGAAAGCCGACATCGAGATCGACTTCAGAACTACAGGCTAAATAAGAAGTTGCTTGAACAACTAAATCTTGTCCCGTCATCTCGTAAATTAATAAATCACCAATTAATTTAGGAGCTAACCAGATAGTATTCCCATCCGTAGGGGAGCGAAAAACACTTAAGAACAGAGATTCTCCCGCTACCATGCGTTTCAAACCACCCATGACCCCGCCTCCTTTACCTTTGCGAAGAGTGGTACTGGCGTTAATATTGCCGCTCATAGCAAT
Organism: Pleurocapsaceae cyanobacterium CSU_1_1; assembly: GCA_012034765.1. Lineage (GTDB taxonomy): Bacteria > Cyanobacteriota > Cyanobacteriia > Cyanobacteriales > Xenococcaceae > Waterburya. The sequence continues at coordinate 25,957 of JAAUOU010000013.1, forward strand.
CATCACTCCAGCTTGGGCGACTAACTCTTCTCCTGAGTCCAATGATACGCGAGCGATTGCGCTTTCGGGTTGATGTAATAATTCTATTTTCATGGTTAACGTACCTTTGAACGTAAATAGCCGACTAATCCACCGATACTGCGGGACTGAAGATAAATATTTCCTTTACCCGATAAACGATTGACAAAACCTTCCCCAGAAGTGAGAGAGCCAATTAAACCGTTGGAAAGTTGAATTTTCATGTCGATACCTGGTTCGTAGGCTACTAAATGACCCGTATCAACTATAAATTGTCCATTAATCGCTTTTTTGCTAATTCCCCCATATGCGCCAAAAAAGACTCGACCCTTACCACTTAATCGCAACTTGAATAATCCTTCTCCCGCAATCAAACTTGCCCAACCAGCCCAGCGAACGCCGATTTTCACCCCTGGAGTACTTGCAATATAAGCTCCTGGTTGAAAGTACATATCTTTATCATGCAGTTCAATTTCAGCAATATCTCCCACTACAGATTGCGTTAAAACTAAATTTACATATTGCTTAGTTTCATTGCTAAAAACATTAATAAATAGTGATTCACCCCCCAAAAACTTTTTGGCTAAAGCTGATAATAAACCGCCAGCAAGCTCAGTTTTAATTGTGACTTGGCTATCCATACTAGCCATTGCTCCTGCCTCAGCGATAATCTTTTCACCAGGTTCAAGGGTGATAAAAATAGCTGAAAATGCTGGTTTATATTTTATTTCGCATTCCATAATTTTTGCTTAATGCTTAAGATATAATTGAAACTCTATTAAGTAAATTAATTAAGGTTCAGGATAGTTTGATTAACTTGCGTTACTAGTATCAGTATGCCCAAAGTTTATTTGAAATCTTTAATTTTATTCATGCTGACTTTTGACTTTTCAAAGAAATTGTTGTAAAACTGCTTGAGTTTCTGCGCCTGTTTTTGACCAGCTAAACTTTTGTGCTTGTTGCAGACTTAGTTTGCTCAATTGCGATCGCATCTCTAAATCCGTTGTTAAATCGACCATTGCCGAGGTGATTTCAGCAGTATTGTAGGGATTGATTAAAATTGCAGCATTCCCCGTTATTTCGGGTAAAGAAGCCAAATTAGAAGTAATTACAGGAGTTCCACAAGCCATTGCTTCTAATACAGGCAGCCCAAAACCTTCCCAAAAAGTCGGAAACACCAAAGCAACTGCATTACTAATTACTTCTGGTAATTCTTGATAACTTAAATAATTGAGCCATTTAACACGGTGAGCAATGCCTAATTCTTGCGCCTGGCGTTGGAGCTGAGGAGTGAAACGGGAGTCGCTAGATCCAGCGATCGCTAAATGGTAATCTTGATTAGGTATGTGGGCAAAAGCAGTAATTAAGCCAGCAAGGTTTTTGTAAGGATCGGGACGACCAAGATATAAGAAATAGGGTGCGTCAGAGTTCTGAGTCTGTTTTCTGGGATAAAAATTAAGGCGATCGTATCCCAATAAAATGATTGTAATCTTATCAGCATCAATACCATAATAATCAACTAAATCTTTGGCGGTAGCTTGAGAATTACAGAGTATATGCTCTGCTTGTTTTACTACCTGGGGAACAACATAGCGAAAATAATTGGTTAAGGAAGAAGTGCGACGGGGAAAACGAAGAGGAATTAAATCGTGGCACATAACTACATAGCGAGACTTACTATATAACGGCGCTTCAGGGATGGGAGAATAAATTAAGTCTGCCTTTAACTGTCGATAAATCTGAGGTAGTTCAAATTGAGTCCAGAGTAGACGCTTCAAATGTCCCTTACTTCCTTGCGCGGGAGTCATATCATTCGCAATCTGATAGTGATTAAACCCTGGGAATTCTACCGCCGATAGTAATGTTGCTTGGAAATTCCAATTGTTAATTAAATTTTGGGCATAAATAGCAATACCTGTTGGTTGGTCAAATAGGATAGCGAGATTAACTAACAGAGAACTGGACATTTAATTTAGAAGTTTAATTTAGACATTAAATAATTACGGCAAAATTCTTTTCAGACTAGATTGCAGGTTTAGTATAGTTCAGCTTATGAGTAAACTATTTCCCTAACTATTTCCCTAACAAACCCAAAAAAAAATGCTTAACTGGGAACTATATTAATGAAATTGATCGAGTTGCTACATCATAGGGGGATTTAAAGTGTCTTTAAATTGGCTAAAATCGCTAATATCAGTGTCTTTTGGTATGTTGATTTGGGATACAGGGGTATTAGCTCAAACATCTCCTCCGAAATCTTCTACTCCCCCGACTATCGAGCGTACCGAAGAATGTGAGCTATTGGTAGTTGGCGGGGGATTATCAGGGGTAGCTGCCACTTATGAAGCTTTGCTCGCAGGTAAGACAGTCTGTATGACGGAAATTACTGACTGGGTGGGGGGTCAAATATCTGCTCAGGGAACTTCTGCCCTAGATGAAAGAACTACTCAACGTTCCAAGTTGTTTTTTCCCAAGGGCTATTTAGAATTAAGGAAGCGTATTGAAGAATTTTACGGCAAACTAAATCCTGGAGACTGTTGGGTCAGTGAATCTTGTTTTCTGCCCAAAGATGCCAACAAAGTTATGTGGGAACAGCTAAAAGATGCCGAAGCTAAAGGTGGCGGTGAGCTTAAATGGTTTCCCTCTACGGTCATTAAAGATTTGAAGATCGAAAAGGTGGCACAAAAAGGAACTGGCAAGCAAATTACCAGTGCCATCGGAATTCAGCATAGCTCTAACAACAAATATTTACCGTTAAATACCCTCCCTTTATCCAGCACTATCGAAGATGCCTATAGCTATGAAGACTCCGAAAAATTTAGCAAAGAGATAATTCGTTTTGTGCCAGCTAGCACCTCAGATAAATCAGCAGACTGGTATGTAATTGAAGCCACAGAAACAGGAGAAATTGTTGGTTTAGCTGATATTCCCTATCGTTTAGGCATCGATCCTTTATCTTCCTTTGAACCTTCTTCTTCTAGCGTGACAGGAGATGAGTACTGCACCCAAGGGTTTACCTATACCTTTGCGATGGAGGCGACAGAAGAACCTCAAGCCCATGAGATGCCCACCTTTTATAATGAGCATAAAAATTACTACAGTTATGAACTAGAAAGACTGGCAAATTTTGATTTAGTGTTTACCTATCGCCGTATCTGGAGTCCTCAAGAAGGAGATCTCGAAAAATTTGGCGGGATTGAATTTACTGTCCCAACTCCAGGCGATATCTCGATGCAAAACTGGACTTGGGGGAATGATTATCGTCCAGGAACAGCAAAAGATAATTTGATTTATACTCGCCAACAGCTTTTAGAATTAGGTCAGCTTGAGCCGAATGGTTGGATCGGTGGATTGCGTACTATAACCCTCAGCCGAGGCGAAGATCATGCTCTAGGTTATTTTTACTGGTTAGTCGAGGGAACTACCGACTCTCAATTAGGAGATGGCATCAAAAAACCTGATCCCAACAACCTTTTACTTCAAGGTATCGACTCGCCGATGGGAACGGCTCATGGCTTATCAAAATATCCCTATATTAGAGAGGGGAGAAGGATTGTGGGTCGAGTTTATCCTGGCTATTCTCAGGGCTTTAATATCAATGAAATAGATATTTCACGAGCGGACTATCGCAACGAATATTACGCTCAACAACTCGATTCCAAAACCTATCGTCGGCTATGGACAAAACTAGACAGTGAAGATCCGATCGGCAATCGCAACAAAAACATTGATAAAATTCAACAACGTACTCGTTCGTCAATTTATCCTGACTCTGTGGGTATTGGTCATTATGCGATCGATTTTCATCCCTGCATGAATGAGAGTCCCCCAGAGAAAGCAGGTAACACTGAACGAGAAGGAGAGAGAAAAGGTGGCGGACAAGCTTATCCGTTCCAAATTCCTCTTAGAGCCATGATTCCTCAACAAATTGATAATTTAATTGTGTCAGGAAAGAGTATTGCCACTAGCCACATTGCTTCTGCTGCCTATCGGGTACATTCTTTTGAATGGTCTTCTGGTGCTGCTGCTGGTATTACCGCAGTCTTTGGTTTAGAGGAAAAGATTATGCCCTATCAATTGGTAGATGAGCCGTTAATTCTGGAAAAGCAGTTTAAGGTTTTGAAAAAGCGCTTAGACCAAAGTGGTAATCCTACCGCGTTTCCTGATACCTCCATATTTAATCAGGATTGGTCAGATTGGCAGTAATTTTGAGGAATGAACAAGATTATCGCGATTTATCTTCTAAAATACTTTTTTAACAGAGGAAATCTATTAATTACAGGCATGGATGTTGAAAGTCGCCAGCTATTTCATTAATCTTTTTGGCGATCGCCAGTAACTCCACATCCTGCCATCTTTTCCTACTATTTGTACTCCGATAGGCAATCCTGACTTACTTTGTCCGATGGGAATAACTACTACAGGACTACCTGTTAAATTTAAAGGCATAGTGTAACCACCACAAGCTAAAAGATAAGGATACTTGATGCCATCCACTTCAATTGAACTGGCAAAATCACAATGGGGAAATGCAGGAGTTATGGATACAGGACAAATCCACGCATCCCAATCATTCATAAAGCGATCCATTTGGGTCATAATGCGATCGCGATGAGTCAAGACGGTATTGTATTTTGCCAGGCTGGGAGGAAATGCCAGATTCCCCTTTTTAGCTAAAGGCGTACCCGATTTAAAAGGGGTTTGGGTACGTGCAGCAAATTCTGTAGTAATTCCCATCCACATTCCCGATAAAATACCCAGTCTAGAAGCAGAGGTAAATAACTCGTAACTCGCCATAGCACTATAAATAGCTAAAGCTTTTGACCAATCGAGATCGGTAGGATTACATTGTTCTATATAACAACCAGCATTGGATAAGCTGTTAATTGCCGTTTGAAGACAAGATCGCGTATCTTTACTTACGGGTAAAAAATCAACACCATAAGTCCAAGCAATTCGCAAATCAGTTAGTTTTTTATCCGTTGGTCGATCCAAAGCAACAGGTGGAATTTCTGGCTGTCTAATGTCTGCCCCAGCAATTAAAGAAAAACATAGCTGTAAATCCTTGATAGAACGAGCTAAAGGCCCTATCCTAAGTAAATGGCGAATGTGCTTCGGTTTTCCTGGTAATTCGGGAATATGTCCTGTGGTAGTAACTCGGCGATCTGTAGGCATCAAGCCATAAACACCGCAGCAATGGGCTGGATGACGTATCGAACCCGAAACGTCGCTACCAAGATCCAAAGGCGAAAACCCAGCAGCGATCGCACCTGCTGAACCACCACTACTTCCACCTACCGTACAGCTTAAATCCCAAGGATTATTAGTTCGTCCAAATACCGAATTGTTCGTTTGATAATCCCCTGCTAGCTTGGCTGGATTAGTTTTAGCAAAAACAATTGCTCCTGCTGCTTTTAATCTCGCTGCTACGGTAGCATCTTGTTGGGGTAGATAATTTTTTAAAGGTTGATAGCCTGCGGTAGTAAGCAAGCCTGCTGTTTCAATAGTGTCTTTAATCGTTATAGGAACACCATGCAGTAATCCCCAGTTTTCACCTCTGGCTAAAGCTTCATCAGCTTCTTTTGCTCTTTGTTTTGCTTTCTCTGTATCTAAAGTCGCGATCGCCTTAATTTTACCGTTATGCTTGGCAATTTGCTCTAGATAAGCATCTAAAATTTCTACTGCCGAAACTTCTTTATCCCGAATCATTTGTGCAAGCTGACTCGCTGTAGCAAATACAAGATCCATCGTCGATAATTAAATATAGTAAATTCAATTTAGTTAATTATATTAACTAAACCTACAAAATTTTAAATGATCGATGTTTAATGTTCAATGAAAATGGGTCGTCCAACCAAAGAAAATTCCTTAACTAGACAAGACGTAATTGAAGCGGCGATCGCCTGTATTGAACAAGAAGGAGCATCGGCTTTGGGTGTCAATCGAGTTGCAAGGGAATTGGGTATTAAACCCCCAGCTATTTATAAACATCTCCAAGGAAATGCAGAATTAAAAAAAGCGGTAGCATTAGCAATATATAAACTTTATTTCGTTGAATTGAGTCAGAAAACTGCAAGCATAAAAGAACCTCGTGCTTTTTTAAAAGCTGGTGGTTTTGCTAGTCGAGATTTTGCGCGATCGCATCCTGGGCTATTTCAAGTAATGATGCAGTTTCAATTACAGCCAAACGATCCAGAATCGGCTGCTGTGATTCAAGAATCGCAGGATTTATTTAAAACTCTGTTAGATTCTCAAAACTTAAGCAAAACCAAATTAATTGACATTATGCGAATGGTAAATTCAGCAATTGTTGGTTTTATTAGCCTAGAACAATCTGGATTATTAACTTTGCCTCGCTCTACCGATGATAGTTTTGCAGTAATGCTTGATGCTTTACTTGAAGCAATAGAATATATAAAAACGAATTAAGACTGTGGGCAAAATTTCTCTATGAACTCAAACTCTAACCAAATTTATCCTGTTGTTTGGCAGGATGATCACGTATTGTTAATCGATCAAACTCGTTTGCCAGCAGAATATAGCCATGTGGCGATTAGTCGCAGTTCTGATCTGGCACAGGCAATTAAAACGATGATTGTGCGTGGTGCGCCAGCTATTGGGGTGGCAGCAGCCTACGGTATGTATTTGGGAGCAACGGAGATTGAAACAGAGGATCTTCAAGAGTTTCTCGCACATCTTCAACAGGTTGGCGATTTATTAAAGCAAACTCGTCCTACGGCAGTAAATTTATTCTGGGCAATCTCGCGTATGCTGAAAACGGCTCATGAGGAAATCGGCACAGTTGCCGAAATTAAACGTACCCTACTGCAAACTGCACAACAGATTCAGCTAGAAGATCTGGCAACTTGTCAGGCAATTGGCGATCGCGGTTTGAGTATCTTACCCTCTATACCCAGCAAATTGCGCATTCTGACCCACTGTAATGCAGGTTCTTTAGCGACTGCTGGATACGGCACTGCTTTAGGGGTAATTCGTTCTGCGTGGCGGGAAAACCGTTTAGAGAGAGTCTATGCCGATGAGACTCGTCCTCGTCTCCAGGGGGCAAAATTAACCGCTTGGGAATGTGTCCAGGAGAATATTCCCGTTACTGTAATTACCGACAGTATGGCTGCTCACTGTATGCAGCAAAACATGATCGATCTGGTAGTGGTGGGAGCAGATCGCATTGCTGCTAATGGGGATGCTGCGAATAAAATTGGTACTTATGCTCTGGCGATCGCTGCTAAAGCTCATAATGTTCCTTTCTATGTTGCTGCACCTTTTTCCACTATTGATTTTGATTTAGCTAACGGCAGTCAGATACCAATAGAAGAAAGAGATGCGAGGGAAATAGCTCAAATTGGAGATACTGACATTTGTGTTGCGGGAGTAGAATTCTATAACCCCGCGTTTGATGTTACTCCCGCTAATTTAATCAATGGCATTATTACCGAAAAAGGAGTAATTCAACCCAGTGCTTTAATTGATTACCGTAACGCAGTAGCTTAAGGGTTGCGCCTTGCTTTTTGCCGATCTTTTCAGATCGACTAGCGAATAAATCGGTTATTTATTCATCCCAGACTGTTCTTCACTCAGCCACTCAACAGGCTTGTAAGTGCCAAAAACTATATCCCACCAGTCGATCGCCAGCCCAAAATTGCTATCCCACTGATTATTTTTGTGGTGAATATAGTGAATAGGCATCTTCATCCAGAAACATTTGTGAGGGTTATGATGTTGAATTTGGTGGGCATAGGAAGCGAACGCAGCAAATGCTACAGTCCCAGATATCATAATAATTCCACAGGATAAAGATATTAAAAAAGCTGGCAATACTAATAATGATACTAAACTGAAATCGAGGAAATCGCCGACGAATCCTTTGGTGCTATTGCTGCGATGATGACCATAATGAGCAGTAATTTTATTGCCAAATGTAGGACTAACATGCATCAAGCGGTGAACCCAGTATTCTAGAAAACTGCCAAAAATAAAAGCAAAGATGAAGCCTATAAATGATGCCATGGAAATTTAATCTGTGATAAAAATAAGCATACCGAGCTTACTGCAAAAATATTACTTAATGGGTAACGTCAGTTAGAAGTCAGAAGTCAACAGTGGAGTTTAGCTATCTGCGGTCTACCCCAAATAACTGTTTCTTGTTTATAGATAACCATTCCTGGCTTTGCTCCCTTGGGTTTATAGACGTATTTTGGTTTGGTATAGATTACGGGAACTTGATCGCTTTCACGAGCTTGACTATAATATGCTGCTATGTCTGCCGTAAACTGAAGATCTTGTTCACTAGCAACCGCACCAGGATCGAGACGCAGCAATACGTGACTTCCAGGAATTTCTTGGGTATGAAACCAGAGATCGTATTCCACCGCCGTGCGGAAAGTTAAAATATCGTTCTGACGATTGTTCCGACCAATCCAAATTTCACAGCCTGAAGGTGCGGTCAAGCGATAAGGCTGAGAGTCTCGATCAATTTGGCGTTCGTCTTGACGTTCGGCAATGATATATTTTTGTTGAATTAGTTCTTCTTTAATTTCGCCTAAAGCCTGTAAATCTTCAGAACTGCCCGTATTTTCGCTCTGAAGTTGATTTAAAGCTGTTTGCACCTGGGATAAATAGTCGATCTCGCCATCGACATCCGCTAATAAGGGAACGACTGCATCTTTAGCCCGCTTGAGTTTTTGGCTCTGTTTGTAGAGGTATTGAGCATTTTGAGCTGGATTTTTTTCAGGATTGAGCTTAATTTTGATTGGCTTCCCTGTCTCAAAGTCATTCAGGGTAATTGACTTCATGCCTGGCTGGATTTGGTGGAGATGCGCCATCAATAAATTTCCCTGCTGACGATAGCTGTCTGCATCTGCCGACTGTGCTAACCGCTGGCGAAAAGTATTAGCTTTGACATTAAGTTTTTTGAGTAAGTTGATTAGCTTTTGATTAAGCTGATGATGTAGCTGTGTAAACTGCTGACGGTTTACTGATTGAGTATAGTAACGATTTAGCAGAGTTTGAACTGACTCGACCGATTCAACTTTATTCCAGCCTAAAACTGTATAGCCATCGCTTAACCACCCTGGAGAGAACTGCTGATGTTCTAGTGCAAGCAGCCATTTTTGCCAATAGTGAAATAATGCTTGCCAATGTTCTAATGTGAGAGTGTCAGTTTGCTGCTGAGGAGATAAGCCAGCTGCGATCGCAATCTCTGTTGCTACTCTAGGACTTAAACCACGATAGGACTGGAGTAATTGACGTTTTAACTGTCCTGGCACTAGGCTAACCCTTTCCTGCCAACGGGCAAAAGATTCTTCTAATTTGGGAGTCGTGCCAATGAGAGATGGAGGAAGTTCATAGGGCTGTCCTGTTTGAATTGGGCGCACGCTAGACTGAGTGGGGCTAATTTGTTTGGCGGGGGTAACAATCTGCTGTGAGCCATCGGTCAAGATCACGTTACTATACTTGCCCATAATCTCAACGTATAAATGCCACAGAGGTTCTTCTCCAGGGCGTTGGGCGAACTGAAGGTCAATTACTCGTTCCCAAGGCGCGATCGCCACAATTCCCGTAAGGGCTAAACCCTTTAGCTGATGCCGTAGCTGATCGCTGAAGGTAAATGTATCTTTTAGGCGGGGTGGGGGATCGCCAAGGTTAATGCGGGCAGCTTCAGGATGCCAACAAATAGTGAGCCAGGGTTTGGCTTTGAGGGTTCGCAGAGCGAGAGAAATAGTAAAGCGATCGCGCTGGTAAACCTGTTCTATCCGCGAGGGAATCCAGTCTCGATTTAGTTCGGCGCAGCTTGCCATCAAAGTGGTGTAATCAACTGGTTGCATAATTGTAAAAAACAAAAGATCCTAGATTAAGCAGTATATTATTGTGATTTTGGCTACAAGTTAGTTTAATTATGAGCAAAAGCGAAAATTTCCTTAAATAGCTTCGTTTATGCAGCTTTTTCCTTGTAAATCAAGCGATAAAAATATAGTATTAAAACAATATTTTCTAAAATTTAAATAGCGAGAAGCATTCTTAAAAAGTTGCAAATGAATAACTATGGATATTCAGTTAATTAATATTGGTTTTGGTAATATCGTTTCTGCTAATCGTATTATTGCCATTGTTAGTCCCGAATCTGCGCCGATCAAAAGAATTATTACTGAAGCTAGAGAAAAGAGTTTATTGATCGATGCCACTTATGGTCGTCGTACCCGTGCCGTGATTATTACTGATTCTTCTCATGTAGTACTCTCAGCAATTCAGCCCGAAACTGTAGCTCACCGCTTTGTCGTCAGTAAAGAACCATAACCTAACCAGATTATCACTAATGTCAGTCGAACAGCCAGGTAAACTCATCGTTATTACTGGGCCGAGTGGAGTGGGAAAAGGCACTTTGGTTAGTCTACTTTTGCAACGTCATCCCCAATTGAGTCTATCAGTATCTGCTACTACAAGAGAACCCCGTCCAGGGGAAATAGATGGCGTTGCCTACTACTTTTTAAATCAGCAAGACTTTGAAACCGCCATTTTTAACCATGAACTGTTAGAGTGGGCAGAATATGCGGGGAACTATTACGGTACGCCCAAAGCGCAGGTAATCGAGCAGATTGAGCAGGGTAATTATGTTGTCTTGGAGATTGAGCTAGCTGGAGCAAGAGCGATCGCCAATATTTTTCCTCAAGCAAGGCGCATCTTTATTTTACCCCCTTCAATTGAAGAGTTGGAAGCCAGAATCAGAGCCAGAGGAACTAATTCGGAAGAGTCGATCGCCAATAGGTTAGCCATCGCCCGTCAGGAAATTGCCGCTAGTGAAGAATTTGACTTTGCCATTGTCAATGATGAGGTGGAAGTTGCGATCGCCAAACTAGAAAACGCTATTTTCTCCTAGACGGTTAAGATTATCTTGATAAACGGCGATCGCTTGTTGGGAAACTTCTCGCCAGGAAATATCATGTCGACGAGCTAAGGCTGCACAATCTTCATATTCAGGCTGCACATTAATTATTTGTTGGTTTTCCCCAAATCCCCAACTAGCAACTTTAATGTTTACAGTGCCGTACTTTGTCTCGATCGGCTTTATTTCGCGGTTGAGAATGCTTCTTTGCTGAGTACTTTCACGAATACCCAAAGTAGTTGTCTCACGAAAAATAATGGTCTTGCAAACATAGGCTGTTTCAGGATGGCAAATCACCGTTAACAAAATGCCTGAACGAGATTTTTTCATGCCGATGCTTTGAGTGAAAACATCTAATGCCCCTGCTGTCAATAGCTGTTCGAGGGTATAGGCGATTACTTGAGGACTGAGATCGTCAATCTGAGTTTCTAGCACAGTAATAGTTTCTTGCTGTAGCTCAACCTGTGGTTGATTTTCTGCTGCTTCGCCAATCCACAAGCGAAGAATATTGGGAATTGCCAAATCTTTTGAACCCGCACCCAAGCCAATTTTAGTTAACTTCATGGCGGGAGGTTCGCCAAAGTGTTGGGCTAAAGTTACGGCGATCGCGGCTCCTGTTGGTGTAACTAACTCTTTTTGGATACCATTGCTATAGATTGGGACTTCTCTTGTCTCCCAAAGCTTGACCACCGCAGGAACAGGAACAGATAGTTGACCATGAGCAGCCTTAATCGTTCCTCCTCCAGTAGGCATCGGCGAACAGTAAAGCCGATCAAGATTTAGCCAGTCTAAACCAATACAGGTACCAACAATATCAATAATGGCATCGGTTGCACCTACTTCGTGAAAGTGAACCTGTTCGGGGGGAATACCGTGGACAGCGCTTTCGGCGATCGCCAACTGCTGAAAGATACACAAGCTCCAGCGTTTTACTCGCTCTGGCAAAGATGCAGCCTGAATTAAACTTTCAATCTCTGGTAAATGTCTAGGGTGGTGATGATGCTCGCTATCATGATGGTGATGCTCCTGGTGCAAATTGACATGAACTTTAGTTGCCGATTGCCCATTGCGGGTCACAACCTCTGTGGTTAACTGATATTCTGCTTCTATACCTAAACTCTTGAGACTATCAAGCAAATATTGCCAGGGCAAACCGCAATCCACCAATGCCCCCAAACACATATCTCCAGCAATTCCTGTCGGACATTCCCAGTAACCAATCTTGACCATAAAAACCGTTTTGCTCAATCATGAAATGATCTTAACTGTTGATTGTTCTCTCAGTAAAAATTCTTCTCTACTATCTACTATATTGATATTAATTAGTACTATGGCAGTTTTATACGAACTACATCAAAACAATCCTCAACAACGAACTATCGAGCAAATAGTTGCTGCCTTAAAAAAAGGTGCGGTCATGCTCTATCCTACCGATACAGTTTACGCGATCGGCTGCGACCTAAACGTCAAATCTGCTGTCGAAAAAGTACGCAGAATCAAACAGATGTCTAACGACAAACCCCTCACGTTTTTATGTTCTTCCCTCTCCAACATTTCCGAGTATGCCAGAGTAAGCGATCGCGCCTATCGGATTATGAAACATTTGATTCCTGGTCCCTATACTTTTTTACTTCCTGCTACCAAACAAGTACCAAAGCTGGTCATGAGTCCGAAAAGAAAAACCACGGGCATTAGAGTACCTGAAAACACCCTCTGCCAGGAATTGCTCAACACTTTGGGTAATCCAATAGTTTCCACTTCAGCACATTTACGTGACGAGGATGGCGAGTATCCCACCATGAACGTTGCCAAAGCCTATCTCTTTGATGCGCTAGAAAATCAGGTAGATATAATCATCGATAATCAAGTAGATTCAGGTTTCAGCGTTTCAACTATTTTAGATTTTACTACCGATGAACCAGAGGTTGTCCGTCAAGGTTTAGGTTGGCAAGAAGTAGAAAACTGGTTAAATATCGTGCCTTAAATCTATCTTGATTACCCAACCTTAAATTATGCCCAAAGCGATCGCCAAAAAACTTGGGTAAGGACAGCATTCTCCGCCAACGCCAAGGCTCTTGATAAAGACGGTAAGACCACTCTAAGTTATTATTTCTTAACCACTCTGGCGCACGTTCTTTAGTCCCCGCCCAGATATCTAAGCTACCGCCAACGCCAATCCAAATGGCATTAGGACAGAGATGGCGATTTTCTTGAATCCACAGTTCTTGTCGCGGTACACCGATTCCCACCAGGATAACTGCGGGTTGTTTAGTCTGTAAGGTCTGTTTCCACTCTTCTTCGGCTGCCCCAGTTATATATCCATCTTGGGTCAAAATAGACAGGCGGGGAAATTTCTCTTGCCAAGCTTTGGCTGCCTGTTCTGCTGTCCCAGGGCCACCGCCAAAGAAGCATAAAGAATTAGACGTATTGGATGTTCCCAAGTAGTCAATTAAAGATGCAGCTAGCTCGATTCCAGGACAACGCTGATGTTTACGACCCCGCAAGCGCATATAAATAATTACTCCTGCCCCGTCGGGAATAACTAATTCGGCTGCCGTGATAGTTTGTTTTAAAACTTCGTTTTCCAGCGCCGTCATGCTCATCTCAGCATTTAAAGTAACCACATGAGTCCCAATTTTCTGCTCAAGTCTTGCTATTAACCAGCTTAAGTAATCATCGAGTAGATGAACCTGAAGACCAAGAACAGGAAAGGTAGTAGGAGTAGGTAAGTTGCTATCTATAAACATAATTTTTACTTGGCCAATTAAAATCAGTTTAGATTTTAGCTTTGATTGTTGTTGAGTAGATCCTCATAAACTATGTGTTACGGATAACAAACTTTGCTTAAATAGCGAGTTTCCGCAAAGTGCTAACCTAGTTTGACGGCGGTTCCTGTTGCTGTAATTAATAACAGTACCCCTTTATTGTCTATATTAATCGTCCCTGTATCGATTTCAATTCCCACTACGGCATCAGCATTCAACCTTTGGGCGCGCTCTTTTAATTCAGCGATCGCTTTTTGTTGTCCTTGTTCAAAGACCTTTTCATAGCTGCCAGTACGCCCTCCAATTACGTCGCGAATTCCCGCAAAAAGATCCCGCAGCGCATTAGTACCATATACCACCTCTGCCGTCACCACTCCTAAATAGGCTGTAATCGATTGATTTTGAATTGTATCAGTTGTCGTAACTAACATTTATGTTGATATCCTTCAGGCGATCGCGACTAAATTTACTTTTACATTATCTTTTACATTATATTATTGATAACTATTACTCCAAAGCTTAATAAAATGCACCACAATACTTATGACCGATTTGGTGGCAGTTGGTGGGGAGGCATCATTGGGCAAACCATAGCGAATCAAGCTGATGCCTTGACTCAATCTTGGGTATTAGAGCGCAGACAAATAGCCGAGATGCTGCTGTCAGAGAAATTAAACAGAACTAATTTGGCTTCATTTTTAGCATCTCAATCTGCTGATAGCAGACTAAATGAAGTCAATAATGAAAAATATCACAGTAATTTACTATCTTTGTTGCCTTCAATTATTTTGCAGACAGATGAGCCGAATTTATATTTAAGACTTATGCCTAACTTAAAATCAGTCCAGGCAAATAGCAATATTGTCTTTAGTCAAAACATCAACATATTGATCTGGGGTTATTTACTCACTACTGTCTTGAATCATCAGACTCACTTATGGGAGCAAGCACTGAGCATTGAGGAGATATTCAATCCCAATTTGATCCCTAACCCCCTAACCGAAAAGTTGAGCATCGTGCTGCAAGGAATTAAAAGTGGCAGTAGCTTACAGCAAATAACAGAGCAATTGTCATCAAAAGATCAGCTTCAGGCAACGGCGATCGCTTTAGCATGGTATTGTTTTGTCACTACTCCCCACGACTTTAAACTATCTGTTCAAAGAGCTGCTCGCGTTGATTCAAAACTATCGTGGCTGACAATTACTCTCACCAGTACATTGTCGGGAGCATATAATGGAATGACCGTAATCTTAGACAACTGGAGGACAGACATCGAGCAAAATCAAAGCTGGCAGCTAGAAAATCATTTGTTGCTGAAATTATTAAGGTTTTGGTTGGGAGTTTATGCTGTAGAGCAAAATTATGGAGCTTATAATCTAGAATTAGATGCGATCGCACTACCACAATTTATTCAACCTCGTCAAAGCTTAAAAATTATTTCGCAATTATTATCAAATTAAATTAATCGATAAAATCACCATTAACTAAAACTAGAAGCGGTATTAGACCATAGCGATTTTAGAGCTTATAAAAATCCTCACCTATGATGAAAAGCTGGCATTCACTAATTCAAAAAATTGAGGGATGGCGATACAAATATCAACACCAGGGATTTACTTGGTGGGGGGGGGATTTTTTCGATCAAACTTTAAGCAAGTCTCACAGTTATCATTATGGGCAATCAGGCAGAAAAAAACATCATACCAAATTAAGAAATTTCATTGTCATGTTAGTCTTAAGCATTACTGCCTTGACTAGCGTAGTCGGTTATCGATTTTATAACCAGCCTCAATTAACCGTAGGTAAAATTTCTCCTCTAACAATTAAAGCTCCCTACTCAGCGCAATTTGAAGATACTCAAACCACTGTCGAAAAAAGGAAGCAAGTACAAACTGGAGTTGTACCGATTCTCAAGCATGACGAAGAACTAACCCGAGAAATTACTAACAAGTTAGAGTCATATCTCAAGCAAATTGATGAGCTGAGGAACATAACTGCACCTTTTCCCTTTGCTGCGCCACAAGATCTCTCCTTGATTAGCCAGAAATACATTCGCTTTTGTCCCGAATCTGAATTTAAGTCGGTTTTAGCCTCGCTCAAGCCAAACCCTTCGGCCCAAAACTTAACTTTAGCAAAACGACCAGACTTTAATCTCGGCTTACAAAAAGTAGCTGCTGAACTAGAAGCATACAAAAAAAATCATTTAGAAACTCAATTTAATACTTTAATAGCTCAAATTACTTTAACTCGCTATCACTACTCTCAGGCTTGGAAAAACATCGCCCAGAAAAACATCACACATTTAGATGAAAAAGAATTAATTGTCCTGCTCGACCTAACAGCAACAGAATGGAAAGCCACTAAAAATACCATCTTGCAGACTGCGGAGCATATTTTAATTCAAGGTATCCCCTTGGGGTTACCTTCAAATTTACTGGAGCAGGCTATTACCGCACAACTGAATCCTGATATTCCCGATGTCACCGAACCGATCGCCTACAATCTATTGTTGGCAACTTTGCAGCCCAATTTAGAAGAAGATAAAGACGCTACGCGCAATATTGCCGAAAAAGCAGCCATGGCAATTAATTCAGTGGTCGTCGAAGTAGAGCAGGGGGAAGTGATTGTTGAGCAAGGAGAAAAAATTACTCAAGCAAATTTTGTCTTACTCGACGGTTTTCAATTGAGTCAACGTGGAGTTAACTGGAGAGGACTTGAACTATCAGCAATGATAGTGGGGGGAATTGTCAGCTTATTTTTAGCGATTCAAAGAAGAATCTATTCTTCAATTCGCCATCGCGATTATCTACTGCTTTGTTTATTAGCTATTAGCGCACCTTTATTAAGTATCTTTGAATTTCCCTACACCAGTTTGCCCGCGATTGGGCTATTAGTGAGCAGTTTTTATACTCCTGGTTTAGCAGTGTGTCAGGTTGTTCTGGTGTCAGTACTAGTAATGTTTAGTAGTCAAAGCATTAATTCGATCTATCTTTTTCAGGCTTAATCGGCGGTTTGATTGCTGCGATTTTCACTGGGAGATTACGCTCCCGCGAAGCGATCTCAAAATTGGGTATTGCTGTTGGTCTATCCCAAATAGCCGTTTACCTAATTGCCAACCTAATTATAAGTTCTAGCGCTACTACTATTTGGTCAGCAATCTTGCCTGACGCTACCGTCTGTGGTTTATTTGGCTTGGCGTGGATTGTGGTGGCAATTGGCATCTCTCCTTATCTCGAACGCTGTTTCGATCTCATTACGCCGATTCGCCTAGCAGAATTATCTAATCCCAACCTGCCATTACTAAAAAGATTGGCAACCGAAGCACCTGGAACTTTTCAGCACACCATGTTTGTCTCTTCGTTAGCAGAAGCTGCTGCTAGAGAATTAAACTGCAATGTGGAATTGGTCAGAGCGGGAACTTTGTATCATGACATTGGTAAAATGCACGACCCTTTGGGATTTATTGAAAATCAAATGGGCGACCCCAATAAACACGATGCAATTGACGATCCTTGGGTCAGTGCTGAGATTATTAAAAAGCATGTTAGTGAAGGATTAGCGATCGCGCGAAAATATGGTTTACCTAAAGCCATTCGTGATTTTATTCCTCAACATCAAGGTACTTTACTGATTGTTTATTTTTACTATCAGGCAAAGCAAAAGGCTCAAGAGTCGGGAACTATAGTGACCGAGGCCGATTTTCGCTATGCAGGCCCAGTTCCCCAGTCCAGAGAGGCAGGGATCTTGATGCTGGCAGATGGTTGTGAGGCAGCATTGCGATCGCTTGCTGACGCTACCCCTAAAAAGGCTCTAGCTACGCTCCAAAAAATCTTTAAGTCTCGTTGGCAAGATCGTCAGCTAGTTGATAGTGGACTAAACTATGATGAGTTACCAATAATTGCTGAAGTTTTTATTCGTGTTTGGCAACAGTTTAACCACAAGCGAATTATTTATCCTCAAGCTGCGCTGGATTTAGCCGCCAAAAATAATCAATTAAATTAACTTCACTTAAAGTTAGTATAGTCAGTAGATTAGGGGAATCAACAAGTTACTGTGGGTCAGCAAACATCGTTACAGTCAGCTCAATTAAATCAGGCTCATGCCAGCCTACAGCAGGCTATTTCTTGGTATTCTAGTTTTCGTCGTCATGGTAATTCTCTTCCTAGCGATCGCCTTCAAGCAGCAGTCAAAACTGATTTGCAGTCTCTGCAAAATGCTTTGGCAAGATTAGACCGTCAAGCGATTCGCATCAGCACCTTTGGTTTGGTTAGCTGTGGTAAATCATCGCTCATTAATGCTCTATTGGGAGAGGAAGTGGTAGCCACTGGGGCTGTCCATGGTGTGACTCAATCTCTGACTATTTTGCGCTGGAATCCGTCACTAGAATCAGGACTAGATGTTGAATTGATTGATACTCCTGGTTTGGATGAGGTTACGGGAGAATCAAGGGCAGTGATGGCGCGGTCAATTGCTCAAAAATCAGACCTGATTTTATTTGTGGTGGCAGGAGATATTACGCGGACTGAGTATCAGGCTTTATGCGAATTGAGAGATACCCAAAAGCCATTGATTTTGGTTTTTAATAAAAGCGATCTTTATCCCGATCAAGATCGCCAAAAGATTTATCGACAGTTACAAAAGCTCAACCTGGCTCATAGTGGCAGTAGCCTGGAAGATATCATTGCCCCTCACGAAATTGTCACCGTAGCAGCCAAACCCCAACCGATCCAGGTGAGAACTGAATCGGTAGACGGCACTGTTAGCAATAGCTGGGAATATCCCGAACCTGAGATTGAATCTCTCAAAAATGCTTTAGTGCAAATTCTCCAGCAGGAAGGAAAATCGTTGCTGGCGTTGAATGCTTTAGTCCAAGCAAGGGATGCTCAACTTAATATTGCCCGCAAAACTATTGAACTACGGCAGTCAGAAGCTCAAGAAATTATTGCCAAATATGCCCGCTATAAAGCGATCGCCGTTGCTGCTAACCCAATTATTTTTGCTGATTTACTTGGGGGTTTAATTGCCGATCTTGCTTTAATTAGATCCTTATCTAAACTCTATGGTTTACCCATCACTACCTTTGAGGCAGGAAACTTACTGAGGCGAATTTTAGCTAGTACAGGTGGCTTATTATTAGGAGAAGTTGGCAGTAGCTTCTTTTTAAGCCTTGGTAAAAGTGGTGCAATTTTAAGCAGTGGTTTTGATAGTACTGGCGCAATTACCGCCTATTTGGGTACTGCTAGCGTTCAGGGAGCGATCGCTGGCTACGGAACATTTGTTATTGGTCGAGTAGCGCAGGTATATCTCGAACAGGGCTGCACCTGGGGAGAAATGGGAGCTTCTACCTTAATTAAGCAGATTTTGTCTCAAGTAGAACCCAATACAATTATTTATCGTTTAAAACAAGAATTGATGCAGCTTTAAGCGTTTAATGCTGAGGCTTAATGTTATAGTCATTTTAAATCGAAACCTGTCAACATTGCCAAAATTACGATCTTGTTGAATCTTTCGATAATCATGAAAAGCATTAATTTTTTTTATTGCGATCGCAGGTAAATAACCAAATTTTGATGATAAAAAGCCTAATTCATAAGTTTTAAAGAAAGCGATCGCATTTTAGTTAAAGTGCGATCGCCCGATCAAATTCTTAGATGGAAGCGCGATCGCACTACCCAAGAATTTAACCAGTATTATTCAAATGAGTTAGCTTTGAGTAAATTTTGTCCCACAGAGGGGGAAAATACACCTCTATCGATCATTTTCTCGATTCTTTTATTCAGTTCATAAGTTGTTTCTGACCAAGCCTGTTCCGCCATATAAAGTTCCAATTCAGGACGAGCAATTAATTTTCTACCTCTTTCTCTAATCAATTCCGCCACTAAAATATTGGCATCAACTACTAAACGCATTGTTTACTACTCTGACTTAGATAAATCTAAAGCGTGAGCTAGAGCAGCTTCATCCATGCCACTTTCTGCTATGGCTGTTTCTACTGTTTGATTTAGTCTTTGTAATGCCTGTTCGATTTCGATTTCCTCTGATTGTTCGACAGGTATATAGAAGCCAACTATTTTGCCATGACGTTTGACTGCTACTGCTTCTCTACTGGCTAAATACTGGGATGCTTTATCTCTAAACTCTCTAATACCAACACTTTTCATGGTGCTTTATCTGTTTGATTATTTTATGGTCATTTTGTGGTCACAAATTTATTATAGGTTAAGTTATTACGACCATTGCGCTTTTGATTGAGCAGGATTGATTGTTAAAGCCTTGTTGCTGTCGTTCTGTTGTCAAAAAGAGATCGCCCGATCAAATTCGTGGATGGAAGCGCGATCGCTCTCCAAAGATTATTGAATGTAAAGAATGTGGGGTGGTCAAAATTCAAACTAAGAGGTCAAATAGTTGGCTTAACAAAATTAATTGGTAGACAACCTAGCTCATCTTAAAACGTTTTTTACTCTTGGTTATTTTTGCCCACTCTACAAAAGAGCGATCCCACTTTTTCCCACGTAATTTAGTTGCCCTGTAACATTGAGGTTTATTTGCTCTTGACGAGTCATATTGCGATCGCCACGAGCGCGATTAATCGATTTGTTCTCCCACTTGATATTGTCTGAATTACCAGAACCACCTCTTTTATGAGATATTATGTGGCTGGCATCTTTATCAGATAAATATTTCTTGACTTTGTAAGTAGCAGATTGCCCATCAATACCTGCTCTTTGAGACGGTGGAATTTTATCCAGCATTTGTAGCGTTTCAGTATCAGTGCGTCCTAAACCACTACGTATTCCACCTCTACGTAAATGACCTATTTTTTCGGGAGTGAACTGAGCGATATCCTCTAATCGAGCATGGTACACTTCAGAATTAGCAGCAGCATTAAAAGCTGAATTACGTTGAGAATCTTTTGACATTAGTCTAAAAATGTTATTTCTTCCCAGTTAATCCTCTTTCTAGACTGAAGCGTGTGATCCAGAAACTAACACCAAAATTAATACAAAGAATTTATTTGCTAACGATCTAGCTTATTTACTGACCATAAAATTACTGAAACCACTACCCGTATCATCGCCCCATTCCCAATTAGCGACAATGCCAAGACGATTAATATTTAAGGCATCAGCCCAAGGATAGACATCAGTAAGGGCGCGATAGAGAACGGTTTGCTCGTTAACTTGTACTGTATAGTTATTACCATCAAAGACAACTCTTAAACTGTACGGTTGTCCAAAAGCGATCGCCTGACCTATATTTGACCACACCGCATCATAAATTTCTTCAAAACCATCAAGACGGAAAAAACAAGAAATAGACTCTCCTGCATAAAAGTCATCCAGCCAAGTATTAATAATGATGTAGTTATCTCGATCCTGCCAAAAAATCAAACCAGCTCGACCTTTTTCTCCTTGTCCCCGTTCTTTTCCTGGGGGCAAAATGGTTACGGATACATCGGCAAGAGGATTGTCCCAAGCTACAGTATAAGCGGTGCGCCCTGGGTTGGGATGCTCAACGCTAGCGTCTATTAAAGCAATGCCAGACTGGATTTTAAAAACACCTTTACCGATAGTCTTTTGCCAAACGCGATCGCCTAATTGGGTAGTTTTACCAGCTAAGTCTCCCTGTCCAACTTGAAAGTCATCTTGAATAACAATATCTGTACCTTCACGCCACCAAGGTAATCCTAAATCGAGACTAGGCAGAAAAACAGTTCGAGGATGAGCTTCAAAATTTTGTAGATATAAATCTGAATTTGCTTCAAACATAGCAATACCAACCCCTGTGGCAGTTGCCAAGCGTTCATCTGTAAAAACGTGATTAGTCTCTGGCTGTTCTGGGCGGCTAATTAGTTTACCATTCAGATAAATTCTTAACTCTTGTCCGTCATCTAAAATTTGCAGGTATGTAATACTATTTGCCGTAATAACTTCCTCGCTAACAAATATCTCTTTAGTTTCACCAGCTTCCATCACTTGAAGACAAAGTTGCTGGTTATTGAGACGACAACACCAATAATTATCACGATCTTGAAATCTCCAGATAATGCCTAAATCCTGCTGGCTTATCTCCCGTAACAATTTTTAGATGCAATAGCCCAGAGGTTGTTTGAGGAGCGACAATAGCTAAACTGTTGTTTTCACTCGCCACCAAACCCTCTTTGGTACGCTCTAAATTGCCAGCTAAAACTTGCCAGTTTCCCCCCACTTCAGCAGTCGTAGTTGTGATATTTCCCAACCCCAAAAAAGCATCGGCTGCATGAGCAGTACCATACCAGCAAGCTAAATTTGTAACCGTTTCAGTTTTGACTCCATAGACTCTAGTATCAGCCCGAAAGCCAATTTGACCCAGAACACTTTGATGGATACCTGCATAGACAACTGCTTCGGAATTAACAGCATCGATGGCTACTGGACGCAACTGAGGATAAGCGGGTAAACCACGCACCTGTGGTAAAGATGCCGCGTAGTAAGCTGCCCCCTGTTCCCTTAAGATCACCACGTAATATACAGGGACGTTTTGCAGTCCACGAAACACAGATAGTAGATTAATTCCCACGGTCGCTAACAACTCGCCGTTTTCTGCCCCTGTAGCCCGCACTACGAAACCATTACCTTGAGTCGGGTTGAGAGGCGCTGCATCGGCAAACCAACCAACTGCTAAATTATCGTCAATTTTCGCTAAAGGAAAAAATTTAGTTACTTCTGCTGAGATCCGAACCCAACCTAATAAACGCCTTACTGTTCCTTGCTTTTGTCTACTACCCAACCAAGCTAAAACTCGCTTAAGAACTGACTCAGTTTCACTTCCTTTTAACCAGCGGGGAATTCTTTTATACAACCATTCCATCGTCTCTGCTTGAGAAGTATTATGACCATTAAGCAATAGTACCGCTACAGCCAAACCATTTTGGCGCTTATACCCTCCGTAGGCAATACCTTGTCTACCCCAGCCTGGTTGAATTAAAGGTTTAAAACGCAAAGCATGATGATCGATCGCGATCGCTTTTTCCCGATCTATTCCTGTTCTGAGAACCCCGCTACTGGTATTAGTTCCAATCGTTTTGCCACTGGCGCGATCGTCTTGAAAAATATCGGTAAACTGGTTCATTTAAAAACTTAAGATGATATTTGTTATAAAAGAGCGATCGCCTAAATTATAAGCTTTAATTATTCATTATTTTTAGTAAAATTTAGCTTTTTTCTGTGGAAACAAAATCATCATTAAAATTTGATTACTAGTAGAATAAGGACAATTAACAGGTATATGGGCAATGTTTGACTTGAGTATCGCTTCTTTTCTAGCTCTGGTATAGATAGTATTTAATTCTTGTTCTGCGTAATTTTTCAGGGTTTTTGAGTCTAAATACTGTGATAATTCAAACCGAAAATTACTAATCTCTTCTAACCAATCTTGATCGCTCCATTGTCTCTCTGTCTGCCAATAATGATAGAGTAGCAAGTGTTTAATTAGTTGTTTAAGAAAACTAACAACTGCTCTTTTTTCACTTCTACCCAAATTTTCTATTTCCTAAAGTGACATCCTCCCAACGCTAATTGCTAGCGCAATATAGCGTGGGCTTCCCAATATCACTATTGGGCATTCCTCCCCTGCCAGCAAAAGCTGGATTACGCCACTTATCTAGAACAAAGTTCCCCGACAGTACGACTTGAGAGGCTATTTCTTGCTTTTCGGGAGTCCCCCGATACGTTTCTTGACCTCGGTTACAGATTTCCTGTGCCGAGGCTATATCTCTATCAACAACATAACCGCACTCATGACATTCATGCAGCCTGACGCTCAAATCTTTTCTGACTTCAGTTCTACAGTTAGGACAGGTTTGGGATGTTCCTCTGTGGTCTACTCGACCGACGAAGACATCACGTTTTTTAGCCACGTATTCTAATATTGTTCGGAATTGTCCAAAGCTAGCATCAATAGTATGTTTTCCCAACATACCTTTTGCCATGATACGAAAGTCACAATCCTCTACAAAGATTGTATTAGCTATGTTGCATAGTTTATGAGCTAATTTGAACTGATAATCAGTGCGTTTGAATGCTATGTGGTTATGTTGTTTGGCTACTTTAATTCTCGCTTTTTCATAGTTTCTCCCTCTCTTTATTTTTCTTGACAGACGCTTTTGTAGCACTTTCAGCCGACTGTAGGCTGTCTTGAAAAACTTAGGTCTGGACTCAATAAATCCGTCTGATGTCGCCACATAGGATAACAAGCCAACATCGACACCAAGGTCGTGACCGTGAGGAACAGGACTAGCAAGAGCGATATCCGATTCAATTGCCACCACTGCAAACCAGCCCACAGCTTTTTTGACTACCCTGACTTGTTTAATCGCAAACCCATCAGGTATAGGTCTATGCAAATTGATTTGCACTTTACCCAGTTTAGGTAATTGTATTTGCCGCACGCTGGAGCGTGCCGACGTTGCTTTGCAACGGCGATGCTCTCCAGAGCATGTCAACGGATTGGTTTTGAACTGAGGAAACAAAATAGACTTCATCTGTCCATATTTCTTGAATCGAGGAAATCCATACCCTCGTTTCTGAAAGAAATCCCAGGCATCGTGCAAACGTCTAATGTTGGTTTGCAATACTTGTGATGGTACTACTTTCAGTCTAGGAAATTGTTTTTTAGCTTTGGGTAGATTGTTTTGTTGTTGGTGGTAACTAGGAAACGGATAGTCCGCAGACATGATATATTCTGATTCTAAACTACATCTATCTATGGGACATTTTCTAGAGGCAATCCAATCTTTTAGTTCTCTGAGCGCATAGTTATAAGACAGGCGACAGGTTTCTAACCACTCATTGAGTAGGTCAATTTGATTGCTATCGGCATAAATGCGGTAGACGTAGTTTAGTATCATAAAAATATTTTACCATAAACAAGATATATTGGTAGAATATTGTTGCTTCGGACGCGAAGCTAATCCTTTAGGGCAGTTTGTTTATTGGTCGGGCTGTATCCCGACGCGAAGCTAGTGCTTTAGTGCAACCCTAAAACATTGGCGGTACTCAGCTTCGCTTCGATACATCCACCTCGTTTATAGGGTGGGACTTAGCCCGACATTCAAGTTAAATTTTCCCGATCTAATTGATTTAATTTACCTGCTTGTAAAAGTTCTGTAGTTTTTTCTAACCACAGGTAATAATCTTGCTCGTATAGTTGCTTTAATTCTGAAACTTGAATACTCACCTATATTTTGATAATTTTGCTAGATGGGAATTATTATTTAGAAATTATAACGTGATCTGAAGACTAGGGCTATCGCTCTACTCTAGCTTAGTATCAATAATTACTTCTTAATGTGATTAC
>JAAUOU010000117.1 GCA_012034765.1 Pleurocapsaceae cyanobacterium CSU_1_1
AACTGCACCTGAAAATCGAGACTTAGGGGTAGTCAAATCACCTCGCCCGAAACGAGCCAAACCACCTCTTAATTTATCTCCGATTCCCTCTTGACAACTGGCTTTTAAGCTTAACTTGTCACCAATGCCCATTACCCATTACTCACATAGCAGCTTAATGACCAATAGAGTTCAAGTTGTATATTCAGCGTTAATTTCAACGTACTTATAAGTTAAGTCACAACCCCAGGCAGTACTTTGACCAGAACCTAAACCAATATTAACTGAAATTAAAACAGTATCTCCTTGTAGATATTCTCCTGCTGCTGCTGTTTTGAGGTAATTACTGGCAGCATTGCGATCAAACTCTTGAGGCTGTCCATTCCGCATCAAGACCAAATCTCCCAGCTTAATATTTAGCTCATCTTGATGAAATTTAACTCCTGCTCTACCCGCTGCTGCTGCAATTCTGCCCCAGTTGGGATCTCGACCAAATACGGCTGACTTAACCAAAGATGAACCGACGATAGTTTTGGCTACTTGAGACGCTGCTTGATCACTAGGTGCGCCTGATACCTGAACTTCAATCAGGCAGGTTGCTCCTTCGCCGTCACGGGCGATCGCTTTGGCTAGATGTTGGCAAACCGCGGTGAGCATACTCTCTAGCTTGTGAGCGTTGGGACTATCTTCGGTGATTGCGGTGGTGCGAGATTGTCCATTAGCCAGCGCCAGCACACAGTCATTAGTACTTGTATCACCGTCAACAGTAACCTGATTAAAGCTTCGATCTACGGCTCGTTTTAACATTTGATGCCATAAACCAGTAGATACGGCAGCATCACAGGTAATAAACCCCAGCATTGTGGCCATATTAGGGGCGATCATTCCCGAACCTTTAGCCATCCCCCCAATTCGGACAGGACGGCCTTCAATATTACTTTCTAAGGCAATTTCTTTAGTCACCAGATCGGTGGTAACGATCGCTTTAGCTGCATCAGCTCCACCATTTTCGCTTGCTGCTCTAACCAAAGGCATAATTCCCTGACGAAGCTGTTCCATCTTGATTCTTTTGCCAATTACCCCTGTAGAAGCCAACAGCACGGCTTGAGGATCGATATTAAGTTCTTGAGCCAGTAGTCGGGCGCTCTCTTGAGCATCTGACCAGCCTTCCTCCCCTGTGGCAGCATTAGCTTGTCCTGCATTACATAAGATTGCTCTGGCACTGGCTTTTAATTGAAGACACTGACGACAATAATCAATGCAGGCAGCACGCACCTGTGAAGTGGTAAATACCCCGGCGGCGATCGCATCTGATTGGGACAAAATCAGCGCCAAGTCTTTTGCTCCAGTAGATTTTAATCCTGCGACAATGCCTGCTGCTATAAATCCTTTTGGGGCAGTGACGCCACCTTCAACTACCTGCCAATCTGCCATTTCTCTGCAATTATTTAAGTGGTTTAAGGCTGATTATACCAAGACTTATAAATCTTAAACTTCAGTAGTTTCAAGTCTTAATTTTACCCCCTTATGGTAAATTGGGCTGTAGTAGCAATATTACTGGCAATATTAGTGATAGTATGGCCCAACTATAATTATCAGTCGGTTTTGCGCGGGGTTTCTGTGCAAACGTAAGGGGGAAAGCCCAGTGAAAATCTGGCACTGTCCCGCAACTGTAAGGAGTTTGCTATCAGCAATCTCCAAAGTCAGAATGCCCACCGATGGTCTTATACATTAGCTTTTTTGAAATCTGCGAGGTACAGATAATGCTAGTTTCCGTCAATTCCTGTGGCAGTTTAATTACTCTACAAAATTTCTGCTTATTTGCAGCTTTGT
Source organism: Pleurocapsaceae cyanobacterium CSU_1_1 (assembly GCA_012034765.1). GTDB lineage: Bacteria > Cyanobacteriota > Cyanobacteriia > Cyanobacteriales > Xenococcaceae > Waterburya. The sequence goes on from JAAUOU010000117.1 coordinate 1,813, forward strand.
TCGCCAGCTTAACGTTGCCAAGTTGGTGGTGAGGCTAATTAGGCATATAGTGCTTGGTACTTCTAACTAGTTAGCATCTTGTCGGGTTTTATCAAGTTCGGTTTATTTTCGGCTGATTCAATACAAAATTTAGGTAATTCATGAATAAGAAAGCGATCGCTTTTGGTTTGGCTGCTACTGTCTTTTTGAGCATTAACCTTTTATTTAACGCTGCTCCTGCCTTAGCCCATCATGCCATGGGAGGTAACCTGCCCAATAACTTTGGGGAAGGATTTATTTCTGGCTTGGCTCATCCAGTAATTGGCATCGACCATTTAGTCTTTGTCATTGCTATTGGTTTACTCGCTGCATTAAGTAAGAAAGTCGGCATAGTTATGCCGGCAATTTTTGTAACTGCCACTGCTGTGGGGGCGGGAATACATTTGCAAGGAATCAACTTGCCTGCACCAGAATTAATTATTTCTACTTCTGTCTTAGCGATGGGCATCTTCTTAGCTAGAGAAAGTCAGGCTAATTTGAGCTTATTAACTGGTTTAGCAGCACTTGCGGGTATTTTTCATGGTTATGCTTACGCAGAATCGGTTTTTGGCGTAGAAATGACCACTTTAGGCGCTTATTTATTGGGTTTTAGTTTAATTCAGTTAATCATCAGTGCGATCGCTTTTTATACTGCTCAAGCTTTAAACAGATCTGCGGTTAAATCACCTTTGTCTTTTCGCTTTGCAGGCTTTGCCATCTGTGGTGTTGGTTTTACTTTTCTTGCTAACGTAGTTTTAGGTTTATTATTCCCCGTTTAAATTTAACTAACTTAAATAAATTAAACTAATGCACAAAATACCAGTAACCGTCATTTCAGGTTTTCTAGGGGCAGGCAAAACTACCCTGGTACGTCATCTGCTGCAAAACAATCAGGGCAAACGCATCGCTGTTTTAGTTAATGAATTTGGCGAAGTTGGCATTGATGGCGATTTATTGCGATCGTGTCAGATTTGCGATGATGAATCCAGCCCTGAGAGTAATATTGTCGAATTGACTAATGGCTGTCTGTGCTGCACTGTTCAAGAAGAGTTTTACCCTGTCATGCAGGAATTACTCAAGCGTCGAGATCAGATCGACTGTTTACTGATCGAAACTTCAGGATTAGCTCTACCTAAACCCCTGATTCAAGCATTTGGGTGGCCAGCAATTCGTAACAGCGCTACGGTAGATGGTGTGGTAACGGTAGTCGATTGTCATGCCCTGGGGATGGGTAATTTAGTCGGCGATTTGGCTGCTTTAGAATCTCAAAGAGCAGATGATCCTAATCTCGACCATGAAACTCCGATTGAAGAGCTGTTTGAGGATCAACTAGCCTGTGCCGATCTAGTCTTGCTCACCAAAACCGATTTGGTAGATGATCGAACCTTAACCAAAGTTAAAAGCTGGCTGAAGCATGAGTTACAGCCTGGGGTAAAAGTCGTCACTGTCAAAGATGGGTCAATTAGCCCCGATCTGCTTTTAGGGTTTAATGCTGCGGTAGAAGATGACTTGGATAACCGTCATTCTCACCACGACCATGAAGCAGAACACGAACATGATGAAGATATTAATTCCATCGAACTAATTTTAGACCAATCATTTGAGCCTCAAGCTTTAATTCAACAACTAAAAGAACTATTGACCCAACAGGAAATCTATCGCGTTAAAGGTTTTGTCAACGTCGGCAATAAGCCTATGCGCTTGGTATTGCAGGGGGTAGGAAATCGTTTTGAGACTTTTTACGATCGCCTCTGGACAGAAGATGAATCTCGGCAAACTAAATTAGTTTTAATTGGACAAAATTTAAACCGTCAGATTATTGAAGCTAACCTGGTTCAACCGAAAACCTTAGCGTGAACTACCCACACTGATGCTTCGCATACAGTCTGGGCTTCCTGCCGACAAAGCTAATAATTTTAATTTATTGATTTAGTGCTAATTTTTGCAATATATGTGAATTTACTGTAAAATCTTCTAGCTAAACTAGATCATCATGACTTTGATGTGGTAATTTCCGCTAGAATTACGGTGGAGTGAACCTGTAGTTTATTCTGTTAACGGCTCATATATCTCAAAAAGTATCATGAAAATTAAAACATTAGCTGGCATGTTTGCTGGGCTTGGGGTAATTATTAGTAGCGCGGTCGTCAACCCTGCTACAGCCCAAACTAAAAATACTAATACTTATTATTGCGCTCAATTAAACAATAGTTGGAACACTTTTGTTAATACTCCAAGAGGCAGAGTAAAACTGATCAACTGGGAAAATGAATTTTCTCCCGATTGGACTCCTCAAAAAAGATGTTCTGCTGTATCTAGTAGATTTCAAAAATTTCTTGACCAGGGTAATTTGAAGTTCATCCGCACAGGAAACGTCAACAATCTGCCAGTGCTGTGTGTAGCTGACGCTCGTGGTGGTAGTTGCCCTGACGACAATGTGCTGGTCACTCTCAAGCCAGAAACCGATCCAGAACAAGTACTAATTAAGTTAGTAGATTTCCGTCGTAGTGTTAGTGGAGAAACCTTAACCCTCAGTGCGGATGATCCTGGATTTTACTCTGACGGAGAATTTTATGTCGATATGGACAAATTCCTCGAAAAGTACCTGTGGAAAATTAAGCTTCAGCTTGCAAAGTACTAACGCTAGATTTAATTAATGAAATGGCCACCCCAGCAGGGTTATAAAAACCAGCACATCAAGGGGAATAAGGATGATAACTATTCCCTTTTCAACTCAACATCCCAAGTTGTCAAGATGATATTTTGTCTTATCTGTACTGGGGTGTTTTTGTCTGGAGATGGCGATCGCTTAAAAACACCGATCGCCTCAGTTTCTCCCCAAAGTTTAGCCACCAAGATTACACAGATAGCATCAAATATTACCGTCAGAATCTTAAACCAAGATTTTTTAGGTTCTGGGTTTATTGTCCAACACAATAATCAAGAATATCTGGTAGTTACGAACCAGCATGTTCTAAGAGCAGGAGAACCTCCTTACACCATTGAAACTGTTGACGGTAGTACTTATCGTGGAGAAGTAATTGCTGAGGCAAACACTTTCAAGAATCAATACGATCTCGCAGTTCTTAGATTCAAAGCCGATACTAACTATCAAACAGCAAAAATCGGCAATTCTTTAAACTTAGAAGTGGGAGAATCAGTCTTTGCAGCGGGCTTTCCGTACCAAGAATCAAGCTCTGCAAAAACGGCTGGAGTTTTGGCGCAATCTGATCTTTTTGCTCCCCAAAAATTGACTTTAAAACCAGGTAGGGTGGCGATCGTTCTCAATCAGGCTTTGGACGAAGGCTACCAGATTGGCTATACCAATGATGTCAAAAAAGGCATGAGTGGTGGACCATTATTAAATTCTCAAGGAGAAGTAATTGGAGTAAACGGCAAACATGCTTACCCTTTGTGGGAATCTCCAGAAATTTATCAAGATGGTTCAGAACTATGTCCAGCACTACAGGAATTAATTAACCGCTCTAGTTTGGCGATTCCCATTGAAAAAACTGTTAAAGTGACAACGCAGTTAAAACCCGTTAAACCACTTGAGGTTGAAGCATCAGTTAAATCTAACCCCTCAGAACAAGAGCGACAGTTAGTTGCTAAAATGCAGGCGCAAGCAAAAGCAACTCAACTAGAGTGTCACGAGCAAAATACTGCTCCCCTACGATTTTAAAAAACTGTTTTAAAAAATTAATGAATCCCAAAGCGATAGCCTTTACCATAGACAGTATGAATTAATTGAGTTTCATTTTTAATTTCAATCTTGCGTCGTAATAGTCTTACCAATGCAGCTAGAACATTACTACTGGGTTGCTCATCGGCTTGCCAGAGATAGCGATAAATTTCTTCGTGGGTTAATAGTCTATCTGGATGTTCCATGAAGTAGGTTAGTAGCTGAATTTCTTTTTCTGAAAGGTCGATCGCTTTGCCTTGACGATATACCACCTGATTATCAGGATCTAATTCGAGATCTGCTACTTTTAAGCGATCGCTATTAGGCGTTTCTAGGGTTGAGCGCCGTAATAAAGCCCTCACTCTAGCCAGCAATTCCCTTAGTTCGAAGGGTTTCACTAGATAATCATCTGCTCCCGCATCCAAACCATCCACGCGATCGTCTACGGTATCTTTAGCGGTTAAAAATAAGACAGGAGTAGCCAACAGATGCGATCGCACCGAACGACAGATCTCTATTCCCGAATGATGGGGTAACATCCAATCTAGAATCAGCAGATCGTATTGGTTTTGCAGCGCTAAGTTCATTCCAGATGCGCCGTTATTAGCGACATCTACCTGATAGCCTTCCTGTAACAAAATTCGACTCAAAGGATCGCTTAATTCAGTTTCATCATCTACCAAGAGAATTTTCATTTCTATTGTTTGTGCAAGGTATTTATTTATTTTGTATAGGATTAATTGGTTTTTAGCTTACAGCTTATAGTGAGGCATCGCGGTCTTGTCCTAAAGGATACCGCTTCGCATATTGGTTTCCAGCAAAGAGCGAATGCCGAACCCGAAGGGCTTATAGCTTATAGCTTAAAATGTAGAGATTAGGAACATAAACAAGAAACAGTAGTTTGATTATGCAATATCGGCGCTTTGGTCGTACAGAGTTACAAATGCCCGTTTTTTCCTGTGGAGGAATGAGATATCAATATAAATGGCAGGATCTACCACAATCTGACATTCCCGAAGCTAATCAGCACAATCTAGAAGCCACTATTCATCGTGCATTTGAGCTAGGAATCAATCATATTGAAACTGCTAGGGGTTATGGTACTTCTGAAATGCAGTTGGGACAGATTTTACCCCAGTTACCGAGAGAACAACTAATCTTTCAAACTAAAGTCTCTCCTCAGAGCGATTCTTTAGACTTCCGCAGTCAATTTGAACAGTCTCTCAACTTTTGTCAGCTAGAATATATCGATCTTTTAGGAATCCACGGCATCAATAATCAGGAAACTTTCCACAACAGTATGCGTCCTGGCGGATGTCTTGATGAAGCTAAAAAACTCAAGGCGGCAGGAAAAGTAAGACATATTGGTTTTTCTACCCATGGCTCAACGGAAATTATTACTCAAGCTATAGAAACAGGGGAGTTTGACTATGTGAATCTCCACTGGTACTACATCAATCAGTGGAATTGGTCAGCCATTGAAGCAGCACAACGCCAAGATATGGGTGTATTTATTATCTCTCCTGCTGATAAAGGAGGGCATCTTTATAATCCGCCAGCAAAACTAGTGGAATTATGTCAGCCTCTGAGTCCAATGGTATTTAACGACTTATTTTGCTTATCTCATCCTCAAGTTCATACCCTCAGCTTAGGTGCAGCTAAACCTTCAGATTTTGAGGAACACCTTAAGGTTCTACCCTTACTCGATCAAGCAGACGAAATCTTACCCCCAATTTTAGAACGTTTAGAACAAGAGCGATCGCTGTACTGGGCAAAGACTGGTTTAGCAACTGGAAAGTGGGGCTACCTAGCTATGAGCAAACTCCTGGCAATATTAATCTACCCGTGATTCTTTGGCTGCGTAATTTAGCTTTGGCTTACGACATGATTGAATATGGTCAGGCTCGTTACAATCTCTTAACGAACGGTGGTCATTGGTTTCCAGGCGCTAAAGCTGACCAGGTATCTCAGCTAAATCTACAGCCTTGTTTGACTAATAGTCCCTATGCAGAAAAGATCCCTGATTTATTAATCGAAACCGATCAGCTACTCGGTGGCGCACCTGTACAACGTCTTTCTCAAAGTTAGATCATAAGGATACACCTGCGGATATACCTTACAGATCGCACTACATTAATCAGTGATGCTACCTGAGAAGAATCTCAAAATTTCTTAATATAACGTTCCTGTTCACCCGCTACAAGAGGACTTTTGAGATAATCAGCTTGATTTTAGTCGGTGTGCAACAGGTTTGTGAGACTGCTGCAACTGAAAGCTTACTGTCCACGCCCCGGTTTACAATCGACAAAACCCAAAGCTTCTGTGTTAAGAAAACTAGCGATCGCCATTTCCACAACTGCTTCGATCGGGTATTCAATTTCAGCAGCCCGATCGATTAGAGCAGTGCGAATCCGTTCAGGTAATCGCAATAGAATAACTTCAGCATCGGAGCGGGAGAGTTGTTCGTGAAGTTGGCTTTGCATAGCTTTACATCTGGGCTGGAATTTGAACGTTGTACGGTGGCTCAGTTGCTCTGAGAATTATGGCTTCTAGTTCCAATAGTAGCGTGGGATTTCCCCAGTATGCAATGAGTTCTACTGCAATCCGCATATAGCTTCGCGTCGCACCCGAATGGGTGTCTATCACGGATACACCTGCGGATATACCCTACGGATCACTTATTTTGTTGATCGTAGTTTCATTTACTAAAGCCTTAAATTCTTTTGCCTTTAGCCAAGATTAGCCATACTTGCTATTGTTACTTCAGGGTATTTAACAACTGCCCAGATACAATAATAAGGCTTCTTTCGTGATAGACATAAATGAGTAGAAAAATACTTTCTTGGTTTGGGCTGGCATTATTTACAGTTTTATTATCATTTACGGTGCGTTCAAATGCGATTGCCGATACTCCCAAACACTATACAGAATTAAAATTTGAGCCTTTACCAGAAATTGAGTTGCCAGACTATGACAGATATGAACTAGACAACGGGATGGTGGTATATCTGGTGGAAGATCGAGATTTACCTCTGGTTAGCGGTACGGCAATTATTCGTACTGGTTCGCGCTTTGAACCTGCCAATAAAGTTGGTTTAGCTGAGTTAACAGGAGTGGTAATGCGTAGTGGAGGAACAGAAAAGCATCCCGCAGCCGAGTTAAATACAATTTTGGAACAAAAAGCTGCCAGCATTGAAACTAGCATCGGTGATAGTTTTGGGAGTGCTAGCTTTAATACCCTCACGGAAGACTTAGAGACGGTATTTCCTTTGTTTACTAAAGTGCTGCTTCAACCAGCTTTTGCTCCCGATCAGTTGGCGATCGCCAAAAATCAACAGCAGGGTTCAATCGCTCGTCGTAACGACGATCCAGGGGCTATTGCTGATCGCGAATTTAATAAAGTTCTCTATGGCAAAACTAGTCCTTATGCTCGCACGATTGAGTATGACACCCTCAATAATATTTCTCGCCAAGATGCGATCGACTTTTATCAAACCTACGTCCGTCCTGAAAATATCATTCTTGGTATTGTCGGCGATTTTGCTAGCGATCAAATGATTGAGCAGGTACAAAATGCTTTTGGTAATTGGCAGGTAGATATTCCACTAGCAACTTTGCAGCCTCCAGCAGCAACTCAAGCGTACAATCAGGGAATCTTTGCTGTAGATCGTCCTCAACAGACTCAGAGCAACATTCTCCTGGGTCATATTGGCGGTCGTTTTGATAGTCCTGACTATCCTGCCCTGAGTGTCTTAAATGGCGTTCTTAACGGTTTTGGGGGACGGTTGTTTAATCAAGTGCGATCGCGTCAGGGTCTAGCCTATAGCGTGTATGGTTCTTGGAGTCCTAGCTTCGACTACGACGGGATGTTTATTGCGGGAGGACAAACTCAAACTAATAGCACTGTTCCCTTTATTCAATCAGTAACCAACGAGATTAAAAAGCTGCGTCAAGAATTAGTTACCGAGCAAGAGCTAGCCAACGCCAAGGAATCTATTCTCAATTCTTTTGTGTTTAATTTCCAAAATCCTAGTCAAACTCTATCTCGACTAATGCGTTACGAATATTTTGATTACCCCGAAGATTTCATTTTTGCATATCAGGATCGAGTTCAAGATACTACTAGAGAGGATATTTTAGCTGCTGCTCAAGAACATCTCAAGCCAGAACAGCTAGTGACTCTAGTGGTAGGTAATCTTCAAGCCATGAATCCTCCATTGAGTAATTTAGAGCAAGAAATTAGTCTAGTTGATGTTTCGATTCCCCAACCAGCTAAAAGCTAATCTCTGAGAATTGGCAGCATGTAGCAGCATGTAAATGATGCCAAGTTTATTAAAAACTTGAAATACTTATACTTACTCGATCTTGAATTAAGCTAAAATTTTCCTGGTTAGGAATCATCATAATCTAGGAAAAATAAGCATGGATGTTAAAGCTGCGGTGGCTTTTGCTTCAGGTAAACCTCTAAGTATTGAAACTGTTCAGTTGGAAGCACCACAAGCAGGGGAGGTATTAATCGAAATCAAAGCTACAGGAGTATGTCATACCGATGCTTATACTCTTTCTGGAACAGATCCTGAAGGTTTATTCCCTACTATTCTAGGACATGAGGGTGCGGGAATTGTAGCAGAAGTGGGGAAAGGGGTTACCAGTGTTAAGCCAGGAGATAAGGTGATTCCCCTCTATACGCCTGAATGTCGGCAATGTGCTTACTGTTTAAGTCAGAAAACCAACCTCTGTCAAGCAATTCGCACTACTCAAGGTAAGGGTGTGATGCCTAATGGTACGAGTAGGTTCTCTTACAAAGGCGAAAAGCTATATCACTACATGGGGACATCAACCTTCGCTAACTATACTGTTTTGCCAGAAATTGCGGTTGCTAAAATTCGCGATGATGCACCTTTAGATAAGGTATGTTTGATTGGCTGTGGGGTAACGACGGGTTTGGGTGCGGTAATCAATACGGCAAAAGTTGAGCCAGGAGCAAATGTAGTTGTGTTTGGCTTAGGCGGGATTGGCTTAAACGTAATTCAAGGCGCAAAAATGGTGGGTGCTAGCCAGATTGTGGGGGTAGATCTTAATCCTGCTAAACAAGCAATGGCTCAAGCTTATGGCATGACTGACTTTGTTAACCCCAAAGAAATTGATGGGGATCTTGTGGAGTATCTCGTGGAATTAACTGGGGGTGGTGCAGATTATAGCTTTGAGTGTATTGGTAACGTAAACGTTATGCGTCAAGCTTTGGAATGCTGTCATAAAGGTTGGGGAGTTTCTACTATTATTGGTGTTGCAGGCGCAGGAGAAGAAATTAGTACTCGTCCATTTCAGCTAGTTACAGGTAGAGTGTGGAAAGGCAGTGCTTTTGGTGGGGCAAGAGGGCGTACTGATGTACCAAAAATTGTTGATTGGTATATGGAAGGAAAAATCAATATTGATGATCTGGTAACTCACACCATGGCAATTGAGCAAATAAATGAAGCATTTGATTTAATGCATCGAGGAGAATCTATTCGCAGCGTGGTTACTTTTTAGATTGGATTCTTGAAGAATTGATAAGCGATCGCTTTCAGTAGGTAGGATAAATTAAAGTCAAAAGTTAAAAGTTAAAAGTCCTAAAGGATAAGCTTCGCAAATCAAAAGTCAGTAGGTTTTCGGCAATTTATCATTTTTTTAGATAGCTAATACTAGTTTAAGTTGAAGACATGACAGATAATTTTGTAGGGGCGAACCGCTGTTCGCCTTTACGACATATGTGTAGAAAATACAATTTAATTTGGTATAAGTTTAATTATATCTGTTTGCTTGATTTTTCAATAATTAAGTTAAATAAATTATTTTGAGCTAGTTATTGAAGTCGAATCCTCTTGATTTCTTGCTTCCATAAAATTGAGATATTTTGACCCAATCATACCAAAAACAATAAAGATAAAAATTGCTGAAAAAACTGTAGCGCGTTCAAACATAATTTCCAACCCATAGTCTTAGTTTGCATCTCTTATTGTTATTGTGAGCTAAATTAATTAATTTGCCATTAGTTTTTTCACATATCTTTCTTGGTCATAAATTTACAAACAATCAGTATTTGCATGGATGAAATAGTTATTTTTTCGTAAGAGAATTCTAGGCAATCAAGTATATATATGTTAAATAACCTGTTATTTTGATTTAAATCATCAAGTGTAGAAGATGAATTATGAGCTATTAAACTATTTAAAGTCATCTAGTAATCGAGATTGGCTATGGTGTTGGGATCGAGATAGTAATAAACGTTTGGAACAAATAATTGAGGATAAAGTAGCACAAATATCTTTGGTAGCTAAATGTTCTCATAAACCAGCTATTTTTATTGTTGAAACTAAGCCAATTAACTTTATCGCTGCCTTTCTAGCGGGGATAATTACGGAGGTAGATGTATTTCTTGGCGATCCTGCTTGGCAGATACAAGAATGGCAACAGGTATTAAATTTAGTCCAGCCTGATTTAATCTTTGGCGACGAGACAATTAAATTTGAACTTCAGTCTTTGAGGGTAAAACTAAAATTAAGATCACAGAATGCATCAGATTTAGTTACTAATATTAAATTGACTAAATTTATTGATCAGCCACTAATTATGATTCCCACTGGAGGTACTTCGGGCAAAATAAAATTTGCCATGCACAGTTGGCAAACTCTAACAGCATCAGTAAACGGCTTTAAAAACTTCTTTGATTGCCAAAATATTAATTCAGTTTGTACTCTACCGCTTTATCATGTAAGTGGTTTAATGCAGTTAATGCGATCGCTTTTAACTCAAGGTAATTTAATTATCTGTCCGTATCAATTAATCGTCACCAAGCTTAATAACTTTAATAAATCAGCCTACTTTATTTCTTTAGTCCCTACTCAACTACAGTTTTTATTAGAATCTACTCCTCACTGCTTACAGGAATTTAAGACAGTATTAGTTGGTGGCGCACCCCCAAGCGATCGCTTTTAAATACCGCCAGGGAATATAATATTCCTATAGCACTTACCTATGGCATGACAGAAACCGCCTCTGGAGTTGTGGCACTTAAGTCTGAAGATTTTTTAGCTGGTAATAATAGTAGTGGTCAAGTTTTACCCCATGCACAGATCGAGATTAGCAATACGGCAATAAGTACGGCAAAACAATTGCAGTTTGAGAACCCAAAATCTAGCCAAGATCAGATAGGCTTAATTCAGATTAACAGTGCTGCTCTTTGTTGGGGATATTATCCCCAGGTATTTCCCCTCCCCCAAGAATTTATAACTGATGATGTGGGCTATTTTGATCGAGAGGGTTATTTACATTTACTAGGTAGAAACAGCGAAAAGATAATTACAGGCGGAGAAAATGTTTTTCCTGCTGAAATAGAAGCTGTAATCTATGCAACTAAATTAGTAAAAGATATCTGCGTGATGGGTATTGCCGATCAAAAATGGGGACAAGCAGTTACGGCAATTTATGTTCCCTTAAAATCAGCAGACGATTTAAACTTAATTAAACAACAGCTTAGATCGCAATTAGCAAAATATAAACAGCCGAAGCATTGGCTGGAAGTCAATAATATTCCTCGCAATAATCGAGGTAAAGTTAATTATCAACAATTAAAAGCGATCGCTTTACAGATAATGGGTAATAAATAATAAGTAATGAATATCTGGCAAGCTGATTTTTATCATCATCCATCGTCATCAGCAAATGAGCGACAGTGGCAATTAGTCATCTGCAATTCAGAGGTAAATCCCAATACTCAGATCACAAAACCGATTTATACAGCCCAATGTTTATCACAAGATGCCAATGCTGATTGGTTAGAACAACAGATACTATTGGCAGCAGCAGGAAAACTACCCGATAAAATCCAAGTATTTCGTCCTCAATCTCTCAGTTTAATATCTGTTGCTGCTGAAAAGTTAGATATTAAGATTGAAGCGACAAGAAATACCCAGGCGTTAAAACAGGTATTGAGAGAAAAATATAAGGAGCATCCTCAGTATAATCCTATCTTACTAGAAAAAGCGCCACCTCAAGCACTACCTGAAAATCTTTGGGGGGATGAATGGCAAATTGCCAATATAGCTGCGGGACAAATTATCGATTTATTTCGCGATCGCCCGATTCCTATTAATAACATCCCTCAAGAATTTCAGCCGATTAACTTAAATCTTCCCTCTGATATTTTTATTCCTGGGTTAGTAGTTTATGGTGGCACAAAATCCATGCAGCTTGCTCGTTGGATTGAACAACAAACACCAGCTTTTATTAACTATATTCCGACAGAAGTTGGCAAGTCGGGAGGGTTTATTTTAGAAACTGGCTTAGTAGATCGCTGGATATTTAATACCTTTGAATCTGAACAAGCAGAAGAAATTGCTAGGAAATATGAACAAAATAAACAGGCTAGTAAAGGGTTACATTTTCTCTTAATTCAGCCTGATGATTCTGGAATGACAACCACGGCATTTTGGTTATTAAAAGAATCTTTTGATTTTTCTAGTTAACGATAATAAGTGAAAGAGAATGTCCCAGTTGCTTGCGAAGATAGTAAGATTTGAAAATTCGAGTACTATTGTGGTAGCTTTAGCGATCTCTAAAGTGCAGAAACATTTCGGTTTTAATAGCAACCACGCTAACGAGTAAAGGACTGATGAATGGTGAATAGAGGTCTATATTTCTTATAAGCAATCGAAAGATCAACCATTCTTAAAAGTGCCTCTATACTCATATTGAGATGACATCATTAAATCGTATGGAAATTATTTAGAATGACTATAACACTATAACACTATAAAAATTGGGAATACTTTAGAGCAGTTACTGTTTGAAAATTCTTTCTATCCCAAAAAATATGAGTAATGACATACTAATGCCAGTTCTTTTATTAACTATTTTAGGAACTTATTTAGTTTATAGTGTATTTTTTAGCACTCATGGAATTTTACGAAAGCAAAGTGTTGAATTATGCAAATCAAAATATTACTTTGAAGCTATTAGCACTTTAGAACAACTTCTGAAAATATTGCCATACTATAGTCCAGCATGGTTTTATCGAGGTTTACTGTTATCAGCAACAGAGCAGTTTACTGAAGCAGTAAAAAGCTACAATACAGCCATAAAATATGGAGCGAATTATAATTATAATTTTCGTAGTAAAGTTTGGTACAACAAAGGTCTAGCACTATATGAGATCAAAAATTATCATGATTCTATTGCTAATTACGATCT
>JAAUOU010000014.1 GCA_012034765.1 Pleurocapsaceae cyanobacterium CSU_1_1
GTTAGTTTTAGGTTTAAATTAGCCCTGCTCACATTATCCCTCGGTAGTTAAGTTTTACTGGGGGTTTTTAGTCAGTGAGCAATGAGTAACCTCGACAGTTTACTTATCCGAAGGTGTATGCTAAAGCACTAGCTTCGCGTCGTCCTTTAGGACAACGGGGGGAACACTAAAGTACTAGCTTCGCGTCGCCCCCGCAATATGCCCTAAAGGACTAGCTGCCCTAAAGGATTAGCTAACGCGTCCGCGTCGCGGAGCGGTATACCACAAGGGTACAATGTCCTTTAGGACGGCTTTTCGCGCTTCGTGTCGCGAAGCTTATCCTTTAGGACTAGCTTCGCGTCGCCCATCCTACAAGAAGCTATAAAGGCGCAATGCTTAGATTTTATAGCGTCAATAACTTATTTATTTGTCTTTTTCATCACGCTAATAATATGTGTTCCACTGTCCAAACAACCATCTTCAGCACAAAAATCTAGCTCCCACCTCAGAAAGTTTGCCCATGCATCGGTAGTTAACATTTCTTCTAGAAATTCATTACGATGAAGACTCAAATAATTAGAAGCTGACATCGCCATAATTTCGCATTGATAGCTTTTGCATAATTGCTTTAACTCTTTTGCCCGATACATTTTTAGCTGATGTCCATTGTTAGTGCGTCCATCAAGAAAGCCATTGGCATTCACTCCCTCGACAAGTTGCGTAAAGTTGGGGATTTCGGTTATGGCTTCAAAATTTGCTTGAGTTGTGCCAATTAAAGACATAACGCTGAGTAATAAATAACCTTCAGGTTTTAATACTCGGAGCATTTCAGCTAGAGCAATACCAGCTTGTTCCAACACATAGCTTAATGCACCGCCATAACAAACAACAACATCAAAGGTTGCTGCTTCAAACATACTTAGGTCAGTAATATCAAGTTGTAAGCGTGAACTAACCGATGTTTCACTCTGATGTTCCACAACATATTTCTGGTTGAGTTTAAGCTGTTCTGAAGATATATCCCCAACCGTAATCACTGCACCTAGTTTGGCAAGTTCAATCGTAAATCGACCTGCACCTGCACCGACTTCCAGCACCGAATCAGTCGATTTAAGATACTTTTTTAAATAATGCTGGTGAATGTGAAATGAAACTAAAGCAGCAGGATTTTTGCTAAGTCTATCCCACTCTTGTTCGCCATAAGAATCGTAAAAAGCTGCAACTTGCGCTGGATTATATTTCACAATTAATCAAGATAATTTTGTTTGCTTTAGCTATTCCAAATTAAAAACCTATCACAATTTATTAGTGACTAAAAAAAGCATCACCTGCTATAAACCGCGATCGCAATTTCACAAGTTGAATACAACCCAACAAATTTCAATTAAAGGCTGGTAGCTTATAGCTTATAGCTTATAGCTAATTCTAAAACCAATCCTGTTCACTTTCACTAGAGTTGGATTTTTTAGTCTTAAAGCCAAATTCTGGTTCTGTTACTGAAGGGTCTAACTCTTGTGGCTTGATTGTAGTAGTATGATTCCAGTCCGATAGGTTGTTAATTAATTCTTGACTGGCGATCGCCATTTTATTAGCCTGCTGTAGAGTAAGATCGAGATCTTCTTTGGCGCGATCGGCAATTTTCTGAGATAGAGATGTATTAGGAGGATCAGCCTGATTGTCATTGGCTGTATCTAAGGGGTGATATTTGCCCTGAGTCGTTACCCTCTCTAATATTTGAAACTGCTCTGTTTGAGTTGTAGATTGATTGAGAAAAGGGCTATTGTTTAAAGCTTTACCTTGAATGTTTAGACAAGTAGCGACTGGCACTGAAGATTGAGCTGCTGTTTGCCACAATAAGCTGTTCTGTTGGGTCGAACTTTGCCACAGGTATATTTTATCAGGATGCCGAGACTGCTGATTCAATGGAGGCAGTTCTTGAGGCTCAAAAACGATCGCCGAATTGCCAAAGTTAATCGGTTCATACGAACTCAAAGAAGGATGTTTGCTGTCTAGTTCATAATCTTTCACTACCCAGACTTGCTCGATTGCTTGATAGAGAATTTTAAAGTTATCTAAGCAGTTTTCGGCATAAGCAGGCAAATTCTGTATTACTAGGTTTTCTGTTAGTTGGGTTACATAGCCGACAAATATATATAAAGGTCTACCTTGATCATCTTTGACAGTATTACCAATTAAATCTTTGACCATACAGGTAATACCCACAACACAGTAATTATTATTTTTAAATAACGACCAACGAGGAGAAGCAAACAGGTTGCGCGCTTGCTGAGTGGTAGCGACGATATGCTGTGATGCCCAATTTAAATCTTGTTGGGTAAAGTCTTGAGGTACAGTTATAAAGCGGAAATCTAAATGATAGGTGCGTCCATAAACAATTGCAGCCCAGCCTTTAGACATCTGCTGTCACCTCACTACCATTAAAGTAGAGAGAAGCCTGCTGTAATTCTTGGGAAAGTAATTTCATGTTTTCTTCCACCGCGATCATTTTAGCTTTAGTAGTTTCTAGTTGTACTGTTTGTTCCTTAAGTTGATTAGCTCTAATGATTTGCAACAGTGGGTTTTTTTGCCTAGCTAAATCTATTTCTAGAGTTTGACGATCGCGATCGCTTTTGAGCCTTAAACCATAGGCTCGCAGTTGGGAATAAACAGCAAACACCACAGGCAGATGCACATTTACTGGCACAATATTGGCGTTATCAGGATCGTTGCCCAGATCCCGCCCCAAACTGACAGGACAGATCATTACCAACCAGCCAGAATTGGAGGTAAATAGGGCTTGAAACAGCTTTTTAACATCAGCGATAATCTCTTCCCGCTCTCGATGGTGGCAGAGGTCGTATTTAGTAATCACGATCGCCACAGGAAAAGGTTGCTGGGGATTTGGCTGCTTATTATTGCTAACGTATTGCTGAACAAATTGGTTCATGCGATCGCTTTTGATTTGTCGCACAGTATTGGGGGTAAGCTCGCTGGTTAGGTATTCCCCTGAAATACAAAGGAATAGGCAGGCAGATTCTTGTAGATATAATACTAAATCGGCAACATCTTGTTCGGTCGAGCGATCGCTTAGGGCTAAACCACGATAATCGAGCCACTGAAACCCCATCAACGGACGAAAGCCATAGCTAAAGTCAAGACCATAGTACTCCATCGCTGCTGCATTGGGCGTTGGCCAGCGGTCTTCTCCCTTCAGGGAAATCAGTTTTTCCCACCTTTGGGTTAACTCAAGATCTGTGTCCATGTCTTTAGCCGCTAGAGTAAATCCTCGAATTCCTGTTTGCATTACGGCATACATCCCCAGTAAATAACTAGTTTTACCTGCACCAGTAGTGCCTAGCATGGTAATTTTGATTTCGTCGAGCTGCATATTACTTAAAACCATTCAGTTTGCTGAGAATTAGGAGGGCTTTTGGGAGAATTAGCTTGACCAAAAACGCCCCAAATATCTTGAGTTGAGTCATAAAAGTTCTGAGATTTAGTCGTACCAGGCAATCGACCCTCATCCCGACCCAGCAGCGCCAAAAACTCTCGCACCGACTGTATTCTTTTGGTTACATCCATTGCCATTGCTTTAGCGATCGCCTCACTGACATGTAGACTAACATGAGGGGCAATTTCTTTAACCGACTTCAACTCTACTCCTGCTGCTCTCTCGATAGCCGATACGGGGGCTTCTCCCGTCAATAAATGATATAAAGTTGAGCCTAATGCATAAATGTCGGTAAATGCTCCATATTTTAACGCTCGCCCATATTGTTCAAGGGGGGCATAACCAGGAGTCAACATGGTCGTATATCTAACAGTAGAAGTAGTGGTGAAATCTCGCGCTGCACCAAAATCAATTAAAACTACCCGACCATCATCCACCAACATGATATTATCTGGCTTGATATCTCGATGGAGAAACTGAGCTTGATGCAGGATTTCTAGCGCCTCTCCCACCTTGGCAATATGCTCTAAGGCTTTTGCTTGGGATAGTTTTCCTTGCCTTTGCTTGAGAAACTCGGTCAGGGTTTTACCCTTAAGATATTCCATGACCAGATAGGCAGTATTATTTTCTTCAAAATAATAGAAAACCCGAACAATCCCAGGATGATTAAACTGACCCAGGGTTTGACCTTCGAGTAAAAATTTTTGTTTGGCGTTGCTGTAGGTGTCTAAATTCCAACGCCCCGCAGATACTACAGTTGAGCCTTCTCGCCAACAACCTTCAGGAAAAAATTCTTTGACCGCTACGGCTCGATTTAATCTGGTGTCGATCCCCTGATACGTAATCCCAAAGCCACCTTGACCGAGAGGTTGTTTAATCCGATACTCTCCGCTTGCTAAACAAGCACCAGGACTCAATATACCCTTAACCCTGGTAAATTTTTCCATGAACTCAACTCCTTAACAACTCTTCCCCGTTGATTTATTCATCTTTCAGCCAAAATTTGTTACTCTAAGGACGCTAATCCTGCTAAACAATCTTAAGCTGTATCCAGTTAGTTTTTTGATTAGTTTATTTCAGTGGAAATACTTACTTAGTTAATTTAGCTAATTTGATCAAAAATCACGATCTAGATGACTTGAGCAATTAAAATGTTCTAATTGTGGAGGGTATTTTATAGCAGTAACTACGTCTGTAGTATTGAGGAGGATATGACAGATCAGCCTGAGACAATCAAACAAAGCTTTGACAAACTAGTTAAAATTGCCAATCAATTTGAACCTAACGCAAAAGTTACCAACATTCAACATCATGGCAGTGGCAATATTAATAGTACATTTTTAGTTACTCTGGAGCTGCAACCGCCATTTATTCTGCAATGTCTTAATACTGTCGTATTTTGTCAACCAGAATTAGTTATGAATAACATCTGTACTTTATCGGATTATGTTCATCAAAAACTAGAGCGAAATAATTTCTCTTCTCAGCGTCGTTGGCTAATACCAAGGGTGCTATTTACTGCTCAAAAGCAAAACCACTACGTAGCGGAAGATGGTAGTTTCTGGCGGGGGATCAGCTTTATTGATAATTCCCAGTCTTTTGATACGATTCAAGATCTACAACACGCTCAGGAAATTGGCTATGGCTTGGGGATGTTTCACCGCTTGCTGACTAATTTACCAACAGAACAACTAGCAGATACTTTAGCAGGATTTCATATTACCCCTGGATACCTCAAGCATTATCATCAGGTGCGAGAGAAAGTGCAGATAGAGTCTTCTGTTGAAGTTAACTACTGCCTTCAGTTTATACGCGATCGCCCAAACTTACCTTATATTTTAGAAAATGCGAAAGCCAATGGCAAACTTCACCTGAGAACAATTCACGGCGATCCCAAAATTAATAATATTATGATTGACTGCTCTACTAAAGAAGCAGTGGCGATGATCGATCTTGATACAGTTAAGCCAGGTTTAATTCATTATGACATTGGGGATTGTTTGAGATCGGGCTGCAATTTATTAGGAGAAGAAACTAGTAACTGGACACAGGTTAAGTTTGAACCACAACTTGCTCAAGCCATTTTGAAAGGATATTTAGAAGTAGCACGGGACTTTTTGACTCAAGATGACTATCAATATATTTATGACTCGATTCGCTTGTTGGCGTTTGAGTTAGGACTAAGATTTTTTACCGATTATCTAGAGGGTAATGTTTACTTCAACGCTAATCATGACGAACACAATTTAGCTAGAGCTTTAGTGCAGTTTAAGCTCACAGAAAGTATCGAAAGTCAGCAAGAGACAATTGAGCAAATAATTGCCGAACTGATGAACTGTTGATCGTTTGCCTTAAATATTAAATATAGTCATATAGTTAAAGATGCGCATCGCTGTTCTTGTCGATCAATTTCCCAGTTTGTCAGAGACTTTTATTTTAAATCAAATTACAGGATTGATCGATCGCGGTCATGAAGTAGATATATATAGCGATCGCCTGGGTAATATTCAGCAAACTCATGCTGAAATACAGCAATATAGCCTTTTAGACAGGACTTACTATACTCCTGTTCCTGGTAATGCTGTATTGCGAATTATTTCAGCTATTTTCTTGTTTTTACGTAATTTTTGGACAGCGCCCAAGCTGATCTTGCGAGCAATTAATTTTGTTCGCTATAACCGCGCTAATTATGGAGAACCCGCAAGTTTTCTCAAGCCTCTTCATCTCATAATTCCTTGGCTAAATCAAACCCCTTACGATGTGATTCTTTGTCATTATGGACGCAATGGGTTAAAAGCAACTCTACTCAAAGATTTGGGTATTATTCAAGGAAAAATTGCCGTTGTATTTCACGGTTATGATATTTCTCGTTATTTAGATATGCATGGCGAAGATATCTACAATTATCTTTTTGAGCAGGTAGATCTGCTTCTGCCAATTAGTCAATATTGGCAAAAAAAGTTAATCGCGCTTGGCTGTAATCCCCATAAAACTATAGTGCATCACATGGGTATTGACTGTAATAAATTTAATTATGCTGCTCCTTCATTCTCAAAGCAATTTGCCTTGCTTAGTGTTGCCCGTTTAGTAGAAAAAAAAGGATTAGAGTATAGTATTCGAGCAGTGGCGCAGTTAATTCCCCGTTATCCTCATTTGCAATATCAAATTGTTGGAGATGGTGTTTTAAGACAAGAGTTAGACAATTTGATTCAACAGTTAAACGCAACTCATCACATCAAATTATTAGGCTGGAAACAACAAGCAGAAATTATCAGCATGATGGAAAATTCAGCTCTAGTCTTAGCTCCAAGCGTTACTAGTCGTGATGGTGATTGTGAGGGAATTCCTGTTTGTTTAATGGAATCAATGGCTAAAGGAGTACCCGCGCTTAGCACCTATCATAGCGGCATTTCTGAATTGATTGAAGATGGAAAATCTGGATACTTGTTGCCAGAAAGAGATGTTTCTGGTTTAGCTAGCAAGATTGAAATTTTGATTAATGACCTTGAACTAAGAACAATCATCAGTTTAGCTGGTCGTCAAAAGGTTGAGCAGGAATATAATCTGGAGCTTCTCAACCAGAGTCTTGAGCAGATCCTACAGCATTTAAAATCTGACCAAGCTTAATTCCTTTGGAGTTAATAAGCATGTGCTTGGGAAAGAAATCGCACTTTTGAACTCTTGTTTAGTTAGTCTAACTCCTGTGAAATAATTATTAAACTGAGGTAAGTAGGGATCAATCAAGAGGATGCAGCAATAGCGATGAGATTAAACAAGCTTTTTCCAGGTACTCAAGACAAATGGCAACCGATTATTAAACAGTTAGAAACTATAGTTAGTGAGGATGGTGTCGTCCGCCGTAGGGAAGAACTGCTGACATATGAATGCGATGGTTTGGCAAGCTATCGTCAGCGTCCCGCTTTGGTAGTTTTACCCCGTACTACAGAAGAGGTGGCTGCTGTGGTTAAAGTCTGCCATGATAATAATTTGCCTTGGGTTGCCAGGGGTGCAGGGACAGGTTTATCTGGGGGTGCATTGCCTCATGGGGAGGGGGTGTTAATTGTAACAGCGAGAATGAATCAAATCATCACTCAAGACCTAGATAATCATTGTATTACTATGCAACCAGGCGTAATTAACAACTGGGTGACTCAAGCGGTAAGTGGAGCAGGTTTCTACTATGCTCCCGATCCTTCGAGCCAGATTATTTGTTCGATTGGGGGGAATGTAGCGGAAAACTCAGGAGGGGTTCATTGTTTAAAATATGGTGTAACTACTAACCATGTTTTGGGTTTGAAGCTAGTCACTACCGAAGGAGAGATTATTGATGTCGGAGGCATGATTACAGAGATGCCTGGATACGACCTAACAGGCTTATTTGTAGGCTCTGAGGGGACTTTGGGGATTGCCACCGAAATTACGCTACGAATTCTTAAGCGTCCTGAATCGGTATTTGTTTTGTTGGCGAACTTTCCGACTGTCGAAGATTCGGGGGCTGCGGTAGCCGAAATTATTAGTTCGGGCATCATTCCTGCGGGGATGGAGATTATGGACAACCTGAGTATTAATGCCGTGGAGGATGTTGTCGGTACAGGTTGCTATGATCGCCAAGCAGCAGCAGTATTATTAGTTGAGTTAGATGGTTTAAAAGTAGAGGTGGAAGCTTATCGAGAAAAGGTAGAGTCGATCTGCCAAAAACACAATGCTACAGGTATTACCAGCGCCGAAGATCTTGATACCCGTGCCAAACTATGGAAGGGAAGAAAAGCTGCTTTTGCCGCAGCGGGACAGATGAGTCCTAACTATTTTGTGCAGGATGGAGTGATTCCTCGCACTAAGCTGGTAGAAGTATTAGCGGAAATCGATGCCTTAAGCGATCGCTATGGGTATAAAATTGCTAATGTGTTCCATGCAGGAGATGGCAATCTTCACCCCTTGATTCTCTATGATAATGCTGTGCCAGGAGCTTTTGCCACGGTGGAGGAAATTGGGGGTGAGATCCTCAAGCTTTGTGTGGATGCAGGAGGTAGTCTATCGGGAGAGCATGGTATTGGTGCTGATAAAAACTGCTACATGCCCTATATGTTTAACTCTACCGATCTAGAAACTATGCAGTATGTACGTACAGCCTTAAATCAAAAAGGATTGGCTAATCCAGATAAAATTTTTCCTACTCCTCGCAGTTGTGGAGAAGCGGCAAATGCTCAGAAGATTCAGCAGTTTAAAGACGCGGAACTCTATTAACCTGCTTGATTTCAGCACCTTTTAAAAGTAGGTGGATTAAATTAATTAGAAGATGGTTTGGTAGGGAATTAGGGAATTAGGGAATAGAGATAGCTAACTAATTGCCCTCAAACTACCTACTTACTTAATCCAAACAGTTTTAATGTTGACAAACTCGTGAATCCCCTGGCTACTTAATTCTCGACCATAGCCCGATCGCTTAATCCCACCGAAAGGCAAACGAGGATCGGATTTAACCATGCCGTTGATAAATACTGCCCCTGCTTCGATTTCGGCAACTAGACGTTGGCTTTCTTGAGGATTATTAGTCCAGGCACTAGCACCCAAACCAAAGGGAATATGATTGGCTAAAGCGATCGCCTCATCCAGATTCTGAACACGAAATAACAATGCCACTGGGCCAAAAAATTCTTCTTGTGCCGTAGCAGAATCAAAAGGAATATCGGTCAGAATTGTGGGCGGATAATAGTTGCCTGGACGATCTGTAATTGGTTCTCCACCAGTTAAAATCTTGGCTCCTTGCTTGACTGCGGCTTTAACCTGTTGGTCTAAGTCTGAGCGAATGGTTGGGGTTGCTAAAGGACCAATATCGGTGTCTTTTTGTAGCGGATCGCCAATAACTAGAACCTGAAACCGTTGTAATAATTGTTCTTGAAAGCGATCGCCGATACTTTCTGCCACAATAAATCGTTTGGCAGCAATACAAGACTGTCCGTTATTGAGCATTCTAGCTGTAACTGCCGTGCTGACTGCCTCTTCGATGTCGGCACTTTCCATGACAATAAATGGATCGCTACCCCCCAATTCCAACACGACCTTTTTAATCTGCTGCCCTGCAACGGAGGCTAATGCTGCCCCCGCTGGCTCGCTTCCAGTCAAAGTTGCTGCCTTGACGCGATCGTCTTCAATGATCCCTTTGACCTGACTTGCACCAATTAATAAGGTTTGAAACGCTCCTGGGGGGAACCCAGCCTGGGAGATAATCGACTCGATTGCTAAAGCACACTGAGGCACGTTAGAAGCGTGTTTTAGCAGCCCTACGTTTCCTGCCATCAAAGCAGGAGCAGCAAAGCGAAATACCTGCCAAAAAGGGAAATTCCAGGGCATTACTGCCAAAATTGCTCCTAAAGGCTGATATGCCACATAACTTTTGCTAGCATCACTATCGATTAGAACATCTGCCAAGAATTCAGGAGCTTTCTGGGCATAGAAGCGACAAACCTTAGCGCACTTTTCCACTTCGGCGATCGCACTTTGCAGCGTTTTACCCATTTCTGTGGTCATAATCTCAGCAAACTTGAGGCTATCTTGTGATAAAATCTCTGCTGCTTGGTTCAACCACTGGCTACGTTGAGCAAAGCTTGTCTGACGGTATGACTCAAAAGTTGATTGTGCTAAAGCCAGCTTAGTTTCTATTTCAGAATTACTTAGGGGGGTAAAAGTTTTGAGAGTTTCCCCAGTTGCGGGGTTAATAGTTGCGATCGCCATGGGTCTTTATCTCGGTAGCTATATTTATTAGAGTAACTCAAGATAAAGCTATAGAATTAACCTGTGGTTCTATAACTTTAGTTAATCATGAACAACGATCTCATCCCTTTCTTAATTGGCATTGGTTTATTAATCAGCTATCTATTCTTCTCCGCAGCAACGGAAATGGGAACCAAGCTGCCTTGGAAGAAGTAATAAAAAGTCGTTACGGCGATCGCGCTATTGATACTTTGCTCGCTTGCATTTCATCAAAATCTAAGTAACTTTAAGTTAAAGTGCTTCCCCAAATAATTTTAAATGTATTGTTGAAAAAGTTTAAAAGACGATGATTGATAAGACAAAGCTGGCGATCGCCATGAGCATTAACATAATGCTTTTAAGATAAGCTTGGCGGTTAAATTGTGGTTGACTATAAAATCGGTTATTTTGAAATTTTGATTGATAAAACAGGGAAATGTCTTGAGTGGCAGGAAGATCAAAAATAGGAGCTAAACTAGTCTTGTTGATGACAGGGTTGACTGAATTGCGAACTAAAATATTGCTAGTATTAGTAAAAGTTTTCTGAAGTTTGGGGCGTTGGCTTTTAAGGGCTGGTTGATAAACGCTTTTGTGATATTTTGCAGATAAACGCTCTTTTTTTGATATTTAATCATACTTATTATTGGTCTGCGCTTAACTGTTTTGGTAGATAGTTTGGCTTCAACGTAGTCATAACCCTTACCCAAAGAACGAATTGTCCGCTTAAGATCTTCAACTAAACTATCTTTTAAGAGATATCCTGATGCACCTGCCTGTAAAGCCTGCGTAATGTAACTCGGTTGTTTATGACTGGTCAACACAATTACTCTAGTATCGGGCATGTATTGGCAAATATATTTTGTAGCGACAATGCCGTTCATCTTGGGCATTTCAATATCAATTAAAACCAGATCGGGCTGTAATTTGATCACTTGATTGATCGCACTATGACCATCTTGAGCTGTACCCACTATCTCTATTTCTGGCTCGTGTTTTAAAATTGCCTTGATGCCTTCTAACATGAGATATTGATCGTCAGCTAGAAAAAGTTTGATCTTCATAAAATCTGGTTGGGCGATAAGATAAATTGAAATATTCAGCGACTAAAAATAAGGGATAAATTATTAGCGGGCATTGAAATAACTTGCTGTAATTTTAGGTTTTGCGCTGCTGCTGTCTCAACCACTTCTTCTAAATCCCTCACTCCCCAAAGAGGATTGCGATCGCGTAAAGAACGATCAAAACTGGCGTTGCTTGGGGCAGTATGCTCGCCATCACACTTATAAGGACCATAAAGATACAGGATGCCATCATCAGGTAAAATTTGTCCAGCCCCTGCAATTAAGCCTAAACAAGCCTGCCAAGGGGCAATATGAATCATATTAATATTAACGATGGCGTTAATAGCGTGATTTTTTACCTGCTGTTGCCAATTTTCCTGAGTTACATCAATAAGCAAGGGTAACTCTAAATTATCAACAGGACAAGCATTTTTCCAGGCAACAATACTTTCCGTAGCCAAAGAATTAACGTCAGAAGGAATCCAGCGACATGATTTTAACTCCGAAGCGAAAAAAATGGCGTGTTCTCCCGTCCCACTAGCAATTTCTAGCACATTACTATTAGTTGGCAAAACTTCTGAGAGGATTTTTAAGATGGGTTCGCGATTACGTTGAGTCGCTGGGGCATACTGTCTGGCATCCATTGGCTTTATGATTTAAAACGCAGAGAAGTTGGATTAGCCATTTTATCTAAAATTTTAGAGTCTGGGTGTTTATATATTTTTATTGTGGATATTTCTAGAACTTACACAAGAATCATTAATCAGTAAATAATCATGAGTTGCTTAATTTTTGCTAATCAAAGCGATCGCCTCAAGGTTGGCTAGATTAAGTTATGAAACGTTAACTTGACCAAAATATGGAAATTTTTGTAACTTTAAATACAGAAAGTATTTTTTATTTATGATTTCAAGTGCTTGAAATAATGAGGAAGGAATTATGGCGATTCAAAAACTAAGGGAACAAAATTTGGCAGTGCAATGGTGTTCAGTTCCTCTTAATCGACAAGAAAGAACAACGATGCCCCAACCTCAGTCAGATAATTGGGTACAACTATTAGAACCAGAATCATTTAGTCCTTTTTGTCATGACGAAGCTTTGCTGCTTTGTCAAATATCCAACTGGGAGTGGGCTGCTTGGATTCCCAGCCATGGGGAAGCTGTGGTTAATATTGAGCAATTTTGTTTTCCTAACAGCTAAATTTTGGCGATCGCAATTTTAGTGCTGGTTATTTTATAGCTAATTTTTCTCTAGACTTTTTTGTTTACTTTGCATCATCAGGTTAGGTACAGCCATTTCTACTTTTAAATTCAGTTAAGATCGAACAAACAGCAAACATGCAAGTACCTAAAATGATGACAACAGCTACAGCAAGTACAGCAACAACAGAGCAGTTAAAAAGCGCGATCGCAACTTATCAAGATCAAGTAGATTATCTAGAAATTCGCGTAGAACAAAGTGAATCAACAGGGCTTTCTTTTCGAGGTAAACAGTTAGACTCGGTAGATCGTAGTTTTTCTCTAGGGGGAGGCATTCGCGCCTGCCATAAGGGAGGTTGGAGTTTTGTTACTTTTAACGGTTTGCAAGAGCTTAACGCGAGAATTGAAGAGGCAATTTCTCAAGCAAAGCTGGTAGGGAAAGAAGAGACGCAGCTAGCTACAGCAGAAGCGATTGAAGACTATGTTCCAGAAAAGATTAAACGCGATCCCCGCACGGTGTCTCTCAAAGATAAGCGGGAACTATTAGAAGCTTATAACGAGATTTTGCTCAATTTTGACCCGCGCATTCAAACGACAATGGCAAGTATTGGCGATCGCTTTGCGACCAAAACCTTAATTAACTCCACTGGTAGCTGTATTGTCCAAGAAAGGCTGGATATCAACGGGCGATTTGCAGCGATCGCCAAAGGAGAAGATGGAGTTGTCCGTCAGGGTTTTGAATCGGTTCATTCCCGTAATGATTTTGATGCTTTAGTGGGGATTGAAGATCGGGTTAAAGGGGCAGCAGAGAGAGCAGTTAGACAGTTAGAAGCAAAATCTGTCAAAGGTGGTCAATATACAGTAATTCTCGATCCCTATCTCGCTGGAGTATTTATTCACGAGGCTTTTGGACACCTCTCTGAGGCTGATTTTGTCTATGAAAACCCCAAGATGCAAGAATTATTAACTCTGGGTAAACCGATGGGCATTGAACAGTTAAACGTAGTTGATGATGCCACGATGGAAAATCTGCCTGGATCGATGAAGTACGATGATGAAGGAGTTCCAGGACAACGCAAATATTTAATTAAAAACGGTGTCTTAACTGAAAGATTACACTCCCGTGAGACAGCAGGTAAGATGGCTGAAGCACCTACGGGGAACGCTAGAGCAATTCGTGCTAACTATCCGCCCATTGTACGGATGACTAATACAGCGATTGAACCTGGGGATACTCCTCTAGAGGAAATGTTTGCAGGGATTGAAGAAGGGGTATATGCCGTCAGAATGCTGGGAGGACAAACCAATGGCGAAATGTTTACCTTTGCAGCAGCCGAAGGGTATATGATCCGTGATGGCAAAATTGCCGAACCTGTCAGCGATGTAACTTTATCGGGGAATGTGTTTCAGACTCTTCAGGATATAGATGCAATCAGTAGCGACACTCTCTATACTAATGGTGGCTGCGGTAAAGGGGGACAAATGCCTTTGCCTGTTAGTGTTGGCGGCCCTCATATTCGCATCAGAAACGTTGTAGTTGGTGGCAGATAGAACAATCTTTTGCTGATTGTTGTTTGGGGACTTGGGGACTTGGGGTAATAATTATCTTCCTACTTCCCTACTTCCCTACTTCCCTATTTTGTTTAAAGGAAACTAATTATTTTCCCTCAGTAATTCTTCGCCCAAAAACTCTCTAATCTCTTTATCACGTAATAAGCAGCTATCTTCGACTTGATGACATAGTTCCTTTTCCCCTGACTCGGATAATGCTGCTGCAACTAAGTATTTGCTTGCCGATTGAGACTCTCTTAACTGTTTTACTTCTTGCTCCAAAGACTCAATGCGATCGACTAGAGTACGGATCACTGCTGCTTCTGAATCGGGTAGATTACCGTGTTCTAAAGGATCTACTTTTACTCCCGAACGGTAAATTACTCTACCTGGGATACCCACTACCGTGCAGTTAGAAGGTACATCTCGCAAGACGACCGAACCTGCGCCGATACGCACATCATTTCCAATTTGAATATTACCTAAAACTTTTGCCCCAC
The DNA here is from genome assembly GCA_012034765.1 of Pleurocapsaceae cyanobacterium CSU_1_1. GTDB lineage: Bacteria > Cyanobacteriota > Cyanobacteriia > Cyanobacteriales > Xenococcaceae > Waterburya. Next base: position 14,492 of record JAAUOU010000014.1, read on the forward strand.
CGCCAATAACAACATTTTCTCCCAAGGTAGGATGACGTTTACCAAGTTCTTTCCCTGTTCCGCCTAAAGTAACTCCCTGATAAATTAAGCAGTAGTTACCAATAATTGCGGTTTCACCAATCACCACTCCCATGCCATGATCGATAAACACCCCTTGCCCAATTTGCGCTCCTGGATGGATTTCGATGCCTGTTAAAAAACGAGCTAGATGAGAAATAAAGCGCGGAAAAAAAGGAATGCCGATTCTATAAAGCCAATGGGCAATACGATGGCAAGATAAAGCCTGTAAACCTGGATAACAAACTAAAACCTCTAGCCAGTTGCGGGCTGCGGGGTCGCGCTCAAAAATGATGCGAAAGTCAGCGACTAGTGAGGAAAGCATCAGTTATTATCCTTTATTTGATTAATGTTTAAGATGAACGAAACTATTCTATCTTTTTCACGACGCTTGTGATCTCTATAATTTGGTGTAATATCACACCAGTTTTAATTTATTTATGCCCACGTTTACTAAAGCGTTTTTAACACTTCTGCCTGTTGAATCAGCCATTTTTCTCCTTGGCGAATCAATTGATAACGCACTAACAGTTTGTCGTCATAAGATTCAGCGTTATTTAGCTGACCCGACTGGTAATGTTTGGCGGTTTCTTTAATTTCTGCTTCCGCCGTTGCTTTATTTTGATTATTAGGGTCTATTTTTGCCGATCGCATGACTAGAGAATGTTCATACTCTCGATAGATGTTTTCTTGTTGATATATTGTTGCGCTTGCTCGCCAGGTAGTTAAAAGTGGCTCTGCTAAAATGCTGTTTAAGCGATCGATTTGATGCTCCTTGCCGAAAGCCGCCGATTTGCTGTTTAACCAGGCTTGAATTGCTTGTTGAGATTGCTGAGTTAGGGTTAACTGAGGCGCGGGTTTTTTGGTTACAGATTGAGTCTTTTTCGGCGGAATTTCTACCGAGGGTTGGTTCAGCGCGATCGCCAATCCTTCCTGGCTGGCTGTTTTGTTGGCTGGAGACAGAAACAGCTTCATTCCTAAATAGCTAACTGTGCCAATGCCTAAAATCAAGCTGATGATAAATAGCCAGCCTTGCCAAATTGTTTTAGGACTACGTTTTTTCTGACCAGCTTTTTTGCCTCTAGCTTTTTTCTGCGCCTTTTGGATGACAGATTCTGGTACTGCTCTAGTGTTTTTAGGCTCTAAAGGCAATAACAGAGATTTTTTGGGACTAGATGGATGAGTAGTTTGGGTCGAAATTGGGTCAACAGGCTTCAATCCTGAGCAAGCAGTAGCTTGCTCTCGTTCCATCGTGGCAGTAGAAGAACTCTGGCGATTAGCGCTAGATCCTCCCAGTTCTTTCGCAACAGACTCAACCTGGGCAGCACTGACAGTTGATTTTTCTCCAGAAAATAGATTACGCCATAAAGCCATAATTCTCGAATTTGCCCTTTCTGTCTTTCTTTGCCCTCTTTGTTGGGAGGCTGCTTCTCGGTTGAGCGCGTTTTCTCCCATGGTAGCTGGAGCTAACTGTTCTACATAGGCTTGAACTTGCGGATCGGCAAAATATTCTTTGAGGGTTAGTTCGGTAGGCGCTAGATCGACAAATTGCGCCAAAACATCTTGTACGAGCCACTGTTGAGCATAAAAGCATAATCCTGGTAACAAATCCGAACTATCTATAGCGTGCTGCTGTACCTGCTGGAGTTGACTAGGATCGGGAGAATTTTTTAGTTTATTAACTGCTTTTTCGATATGTCCCAACAATAAAGCGGCGATCGCCTGTTCCCAGCTAACGTCCTGTTTTTCACTGAGATAATCCAATTTTCTCTGGGCGCGTGAAACTAGCTCTGGTCGTTTTAGACTAAATCCTTGTCCTAATAAGGCATAAACTGCTAAGTAATTAGCGATCGCCGATTGTGACTGACTTTTATTATCAAACAACTCTTGTTGTTCGGCAGAAGTAAGATATGTTCTTAGCTGCTGAATAAAACATAAAAACTGATCGAAATTTAGACCAGAGCGATCTTCTCCTTTACCCTCAATTCCCTGACGCTGAATTAACATCGACTGCAACAATCTAAGCCCTTCTGTCCTAGCGGCTGACTTGCCAGGATTGCGCGAAATCAATTCTAAAACTCGGTAGGGACGAAGTTTACATAAATCTTGTTCTAATTCTGCCTGCAAGTGGGGAAACAAGCTTTTTTGGTGGAGTAGCTCGATTCCCAATTGACTCGACAAAGCTGCACTTTCATATTCCCGACGATGCCACTGCTCTCTGCCCAACTCCATATAGGCTAAAGTCAAAACTAAAATCAAATCTTCTTGAGTCGTGTCGAGAGAAAGCTCATTGGCTTGGTGTTTTGGCTGCTCTAGTTCTCGACGGTTAAATTCATCTATTCCCAGCCTGAGAACTGTTTCATACTCCCCCAATTCATGCAAAATCAATAAAGCCCCGACAATTTGGCTTGCCGAAATCTCAATAGTCGGGTTAGCCAGGACAATATTCTCTTCTTGTGGGCTGATCTTACCCGCTAGATCTTGTTCATCAACTGTTGATTGACCATCTTCTTTAATCGCTTCTGGAGTTGCTGGCTGCATATTCAGCAAAAATTGAGCATCGTAACTAGCTCTTTGTTCTGAATTTGACAACACCTGATAAGAATACTCAATTAGTTGTTGACGAGCTTTAACCGCCTCTTCGCTATATTCACGGCGAGGCTGCTGCAAAAGACGATCATTATAAGCTTGTTCCAACTGTGCTGAGTTAGCTTTGACAGGAACACTGAGAATGCGGTAGTAGTCGAGGGGGATTCGCACGATGATGATTCCTCTGGACGGCTTTAACGTCCTGGTAAGTGACAAATAAGTGAAAGAATAGAAAATAACTTAGCTGAACTCTTTCATTGGGGTTTCAAAGAGATTTCAACAATCTACTACACTTGAATATCCCATGTTGTGCTTTTTGCCAGCATTCTAACTCAAGTTTATTTAAACCACATCAAATAAACAGATTTATTTGAGAAAATACAAACATCTGTAAACTTTGCTGAAAAAATATGAATAAAACACAGCCGAAAATCATTGTAATTGACGATGACCCTACAGGCTCTCAAACAGTACACAGTTGCCTATTACTGATGCAGTGGGATGTGAATACCCTCATGCAAGGTTTACAAGATAGCGCGCCAATTTTCTTTATTCTGAGTAACACCAGAGCAATGAATCCCGAACAAGCCATTACTACTACCCAGTCAATTTGCCGCAATCTCAAAATTGCGATCGCTCAAACAGGAATTAAAGACTTTTTGGTAGTAAGTCGCTCCGATTCTACCTTAAGAGGACATTATCCTGTTGAAACTGATGTAATTGCTCAAGAATTGGGCGGTTTTGATGCTCATTTTCTCACCCCTGCCTTTTTTGAAGGAGGTAGGGTTACCGTCGATCAGACTCACTATCTGCTAATTGACGGGGTTAAAACTCCTGTTGCCGAGACAGAGTTTGCTCAAGATTCAGTCTTTGGCTATAGTCATAGCTATCTGCCTGACTATGTTGCTGAAAAGACTCAAGGTAAGATTGCCCCAGAACAAGTAGTTAAATTTTCTTTATCTGACATTCGTACAGGGAAAATTCGCTCTCGTTTGTTAGAGCTTGAGCATAATCAGTGTGTTGTAGTTGATGGTGAATGTCAAGCGGACTTTGATTTACTAGCAGAGGCAATTTTACAGGCAACAGCCCAGGGCAAACGCTTTCTCTTTCGCTCCGCTGCTAGCTTGTTAACCTCCCTGGCACAGTTGGGAGAACAGCCAATTGCTGCCGAAAATATGGCACGCTACCGACCCACAAATCGACCAGGGGTAGTTTTAGTCGGTTCTCATGTACAGAAAACCACCCAACAGCTTAATCAGTTGCTCAAAGAACAGGTGGTAGGAATAGAGGTTGATGTGGTGGCTTTGCGCGATCGCGGAGCCTACCCAGAGGGCTTGCACTCGAATGGGTGTAATCGCCCTCAAGCTAAAACAGAGATTCTAGAGTCGATTTTAGCTGCTGTCGAAGAGGCTTTCAACCATGATCAAACCGCCGTAATATATACAAGTCGAGCAGAATTAAGTTTTGCTGACGTACAGCAAAGATTAGAATTTGGCGTAGCCGTTTCTGCTTTATTGATGGAGATAGTTCAGGGTTTACCACCCACCATCAGTTTTTTAATTAGTAAAGGCGGTATTACCTCGAACGATGTTCTAAGTGTTGGTTTAAATCTTACTCAAGCTAGACTTTAGGGCAGATTCTGCCAGGCTGTTCTGTAATTCGTACCGAACCGACTCATCCTCAATTTCCTAATTTACCAGTAGTTTTATTTCCAGGTAACGTTGGCGATCAACACAGTTTAGTTGCTGCTTGGCAACGCTTAACAATTTCGTAATCTTTCATTGACGGAAACTTACGTTAGTATGTGAAGCGTGAAAACAGAAATACTTAGAAAGTATATATACGTAGATATACGGATGATCAGGATGGTTGCATGACTTTCGAGCCTACTATCTCCCTGGATAAAAATGACGATCAGCCCGATTCGTCTCCTCTCGTCAATCGCTATGCTCAAATTTATTTGAAGCACGATGACGAACAAATGCTGCTAGTACTGCCTAGTCAGGCAGAAATTAGCGCCGATTTACCTTGGTCAGAAACTTGGCAAGAGCTAAAACATCTGTTACAAACCAAGGAGCAGTCTTGGCAAGTAGGGACAAATGTGTGTTTGGTTGCCAAAGATCGGCTACTTGATGCCAGACAGTTACAAACCATTGCCGAAACCCTTGATGATGTAAAACTATCGCTTTTGACAGTGAGTACCAATCGACGGCAAACGGCAGTGGCAGCGGCAACTAGCGGTTATTCCGTCCAGCAACAAGCTGTTGCCCAACCTTTGATTAAAGCAGCGACTGACTCAGAAGAAACTTCTCCTTTAGCAGATCCGCTGTATTTACAAAGTACCGTTCGTTCTGGGGTGGAAATACGCCATCCAGGAACTATTGTCATCTTTGGCGATCTAAATCCAGGTGGAAAAGCGATCGCCGCAGGAGACATTTTAGTTTGGGGTCGTTTGCGAGGAATTGCCCACGCAGGAGCGCAGGGAAATACTCAATGTCGAATTACGGCATTACAAATGGAATTTACCCAGTTACGGATCGCTGACGCTGTTGCCAGAGCGCCTAAATTAAGACCTAGACGCTTATCTCCAGAATTAGCTTTCATAACTACAGAGGGAATCAGTTTAGCCAAAACTTCGGAGTTTGCCAAACGCTATTTTTTTTCGTCGCCAAGCAAGGCATGGATTGATCACAATCAAGCAAAATAACTACAGCTACACAAATCGCAAACAAGCAATATGAGTCGTATAATTGTTGTTACCTCAGGCAAAGGAGGCGTGGGTAAAACCACCACCACATCTAATTTAGGAGCCGCGATTGCTAAACAGAACCGTTCTGTTGCTTTGATCGATGCTGACTTTGGATTAAGAAATCTAGATCTGTTACTCGGTTTAGAAGAACGAGTTGTCTATACGGCGATCGACGTTCTAGCTGGAGAGTGTCGTCTGGCACAGGCTCTGGTCAAAGATAAGCGTCTTAAAGGTTTAGTGTTGCTTCCCGCAGCACAAAATCGCAATAAAGAGTCAGTTCAACCCGAACAAATGAAGAAGATCGCCACTGCCTTGGCGAAGGGTTATGATTATATCTTGATCGATTGTCCCGCAGGTATTGAATTGGGTTTTCGTAACGCCATTTCTGCTGCTCAAGAAGCTTTAATTGTTACAACTCCAGAGGTTGCAGCGGTCAGGGATGCAGATCGCGTCATCGGCTTACTCGAAGCAGAAGGGGTCAACAAAATTAACCTAATTGTTAATCGAGTCAAACCCTGGATGGTTGAGGAAAATAAAATGATGAGCGTCGAAGACGTGCTGGAACTATTAGGCGTGCCGTTAATTGGCGTTGTTCCTGATGATGAGAAAGTAATTGTCGCGACCAATAAGGGAGAACCTTTAGTGTTAGGAGAGTATGATTCTCTTCCTGCTCAAGCATATCTTAATATAGCTCGACGCTTAGAAGGCGAAAAAGTACCATTCTTGGACTTGATGGCAAATCAAGGTAATCTCTTGACTCGTTTACGTCGCATGTTTGGTGGTTAACCAGACACAACTAACTTAAAATTTTGCTCGATACTTTCATGAACAACGCAGCAAATTGCGTCTGTTCTTCAAATGTAGACCATGTTAAACATGATTAAAAGGTTGCTGGAAATGCTTTTTCCCTGGAATAATAATACCAACAGTCGAAGTCACGCTAAGAGCCGCTTGAAGCTAATTATTGCTCACGATCGCGCCAGCATTAATCCCGATATGATGGAGGCGATGCGCGAAGAAATCCTCGACGTAGTAGCCCGCTATGTTGAGGTGGATCGCGAGGAAATGGAATTTTCTCTTTGTAACGACCAACGCATGACTTCTTTGACTGCTAATTTACCAATTCGTCAAATTAAGCGTATGTGTGAGCTTAAAGAGCAGATTAAAGAAAATAAATCCCTAGATTTACAGCAGATAGAAATTACAGAAATTGAGTTGGAGGCTGAGGTCAAACCCAATAAAACTAGTATTTGATGATAGTTGTAACCTGTTTTTTATCAAACACAACGTTGGTTAGATTTTGTTTGTCAAGATCTAGCTAGATAGCCAGTAATTCTCAAGCAATTTAGTGACTGTAACGCTGTGGAAAATTATTATTAATACTTATATTTGGTTATTTTAATTGTGCTAAATACTAAATATATGTTATGCATGTTCTCCTGAAAATAATTAAAAATATAGTCTAGTGAATAACTTTATCTTTCTTCGGTTTTACCGATCGGAGGTTCAAAGTTAAACATGTAGATCAATAGATTCGGTTCGCTCTGATCTACCCTGAAATTTGGGGTTGATGGGGCGATGTTTTTTGGGGCATATAGTCATTTCAAATAAAAGTCAAGTGATATACTAATAGATCCTCAGCAAGCTCGAAAAAATTAGCATGGTGGAAAAAACAGCAGGCGTTAAAATAATTAGTGATAATCGTCAGGCTCGTTATCTTTACGAAATACTTGAAACTTACGAAGCGGGGATAGAACTAGTCGGCACAGAAGTTAAATCAATTCGCGCAGGCAAGGTTAATCTTAGAGACGGCTATGCCTTTGTTAAAAATGGCGAAGCTTGGTTAAGCAATGTGCATATTTCACCCTACGAAGCAGGAGGCAGTCATTTTAATCATGAGCCTCTGAGGATTCGTAAATTGTTGCTACACCGCAAAGAAATTAATAAACTGATCGGACAGACAGAACAAAAAGGTTTAACTCTTGTTCCCCTGAAAATGTATTTCAAAGGAGGCAGAGTTAAAATTGCCATTGGTTTAGGTAAGGGCAAGAAACTCCACGATAAGCGAGAAAGTTCTAAAAAGCGTGACGATCAACGCGATATGGCAAGGGCAATGAAGCGAGAATAATCCTCGAAGATCAATGTTCGGTTAACGATTATTGCTGGGGATTTGGGGCAATAATCATCATTATCTCCCTATCTTCCTATCTCCCTATCTCCCTATCTCCCTATCTCCTAGATATATTTTTTCATTAGCTTTAACCGATTTAAAAAAGTCGACGACGGGGCGAGGATAATCAACTCCTAGCTTGACTCCATAGTGCATCTGTTCATCTTGAGTCAGCTTGTTGGGATCGCGCACTTTATCCCCAGGTAGAGAAGCTAACTCTGGTAACCAATGTTTAATGTATTCTCCTTGAGGATCATAGTCTTTTGTTTGCTTGGCAATATTAAAATAACGGAAGCCTCGCGCATCGTTACCTACCCCCGCAGTGTAATTCCAGTTACCCCAGTTACTACAAACATCGTAATCAATCAGCAGCGATTCAAACCATTCTGCGCCCATGCGCCAATCGATACCCAGATTTTTAGTTAAAAAGCTAGCTACATTTTGTCTACCACGGTTAGACATAAAGCCTGTGGCGGCTATTTCTCGCATATTGGCATCAATCAGCGGATAGCCTGTTTTTCCTGTGCGCCAGAGATCGAAGCGCTGCCAATCTTGTTTCCAGGGAATTTCTACTCCCTGCATCCCCTCAATCCTAAATACCTGATTACCGTGTTTTGCCACAATAAAGCGGAAAAAGTCGCGCCAGATAAGTTCAAAGATGAGCCAATAGGTTGAGTCGTTTTTGACTCTTTCTGTTTCATACTTGATTACTTGATCGTTAATATATCGTGGAGAAATACAGCCTAAAGCTAGCCAAGCAGAAAACTTAGAAGAATAATTTGCCCCCAGCATCCCATTGCGAGTTTCTTTATATTCTTTGAGACAATCCTGCTGCCAAAAATATTCTTGTAGTCGTTTAATTGCCTCAGTTTCTCCACCTTTGAATCTCAATACTCCCCGCTCATCAAATTCGGGAATGGCTAGACCAAAATCGGCTAGGGTAGGAATTTCTCCTGGTTCAATTTCTAATACAGGAGGTAGTTGCTTTGGTGCAGCAAGAGACTGATTAATTTTTGACTTTTTCTCTACCTGTTTGCGAAAATTGGTATATAACTCTGGAGTTTGCTGGATATCAAAGGGTAAATCTTGTGGTAAATATAGCGTTGTTTGCCAGTAAGAATTTATCTGAATGTTTTTCGCTGATAAAGCTTGCTTCAGCTTTTGCTCAACTTGCTGTTCTTCGGCAGTAACATCTTGGCTGTAACAAACTTGGTCTATCTTTAACTGTTCGGCGATCGCAAGTATAATTTGTTCAGGTAAACCACGACGCACGACTAAATTACTGCCTAATTTCTGGAGAGAAGCACGCAAATCTGCCACAGATTCAATTAAAAACTGGGCGCGATAGTTACCCGTTTTGGGAAAGCCAAAGGAAGTCTTGCCAAAATTGCGATCGTCAAAACAGTACACAGGAATAATCTCAGCCTTTTGCTGTACTGCTTCATCTAGCGCTCGAAGATCGTGAACTCTTAAGTCGTTACGATACCAAATTAAAATTCTTTGAGTCATATCTTTATATTTTAAATATTTAAATATATAAAGTATAAATCAGATAAATTCCTCAGAAAAATCCATCCCCAACTATAAAAGTACGTAAGGAATGGATTCGCGATTAATTAAAAGATAAAATTATTTCCAAAAGCCATTTAAGCAGCTTCTAACAAACCACTATGTCTCAATAGAGGTTCAGTTTTTGGTTCTCTACCTCGGAATGACTGAAATACTTCCATTGGGTGTAAGCTACCACCAAGAGATAATACAGTATCCTTGAAGCGTTTACCGACAGTTTGCACGGCTGCTTCATCTTCTAAACCAGCTTCTTCAAAAGCAGCAAAGGCATCGGCACTGAGAACTTCAGCCCACTTATAGCTATAGTATCCTGCGGCATATCCCCCAGCAAAAATATGTCCAAAAGAGCAGAGGAAGTTATCTTCAGGAATGGGCTGTAGGACGCTAGTAGTTTTTGCCAAGCGATCGCGTACATCATTAGGAGTTTCTGCTCCTCCTGGCTGATAATTAGAATGAAGTTCCATGTCTAACATCCCAAAATGCAGTTGACGTAGCATTCCTGACCCACTCATATAGTTTTTCGCTGCGACTAACTTTTGATAATATTCTTCTGGAAGAGTTTCACCAGTTTGATAGTGTTTTGCCATCCCGAAAAGAGTTGCGCGGTCATAACACCAGTTTTCCATAAACTGACTAGGTAACTCGACCGCATCCCATTCCACATTATTAATTCCTGCTGCACCAGGATAATCGATGGTAGTCAACATATGCTGTAAACCATGCCCAAATTCATGAAAGAGGGTAGTTACCTCCCCAAAGGTCATTAAGCTAGGCTTGTCGTCTACAGGGGGTGTTTGGTTACAGGTGAGATATGCCACAGGTAAACGAGTTTCTGTCTTACCTTCTACAGTTATTTTTGCTCGCCCGATACAGTCATTCATCCAGGCACCACCACGTTTTTCGGCGGGACGAGAATAGGGATCGAGATAGAAAAAGGCAATTTCTTTGCCATTTTCATCCGCTATTTGAAAATAGCGCACATCTTCATGCCATACAGATGCTTGTCCATCGGCAGCCTTAATAGTTACGCCAAAGATACGGTTAGCCAAACTGAATAAACCATCCAAAACTTTAGGAAGGGAGAAGTAAGGGCGTAATTCTTCCTCATTAAAGTCAAATTTAGCCTCACGTTGCTTTTCTGCCCAATAACTTACGTCCCAATGCTTGAGATCTTCTTGTCCTGCAAAAGTTTTTAGTTCTTCAAACTCCTTCATTGCTGCATCATAGCTAGCACCCCGCAGATCTTCTTGTAGTTGCTGCACCGCTGCTACGTCCGTTGCCATCTTTTTCGCTAGACTTAATTCAGCAAAGTTAGCAAAACCCAGAATATTCGCCTTCTCTTTTCTTAAGGCTAAAATGCGATCGATATTGCCTCGATTATCAAAGTCACCATCAGCAGCACGGGAAACAAATGCCTTATAAAGCTTTTCCCTTAGTTCCTGATTAGTAGCATATTTAAGATAAGGAACATAGCTAGGATAATCTAAAGTGACCACCCAAGGGCCATTTTCTAGAGTAGCGTCTTCATCACCTTCTGCCTTAGCTGTTTGCGCCATCAAGCCTAAAGCACTCGGAGGTAGACCTTCTACGTCCTTTTTATCTGTCAATTTTAGTTTGAAAGCCTTAGTAGCATCTAAAACGTTATTAGAAAACTTAGTAGATAATTCCGCCAACTCAAGCTGAATTTGATTAAATCTATCTCTAGCTTCTCCTGTTAAACCAACTCCAGATAATTCAAAATCTTTAATGGAAGACTCGACAATCCGCTTTTGTGCAGGTTCTAACTTCTCCCATTCTGTACTTTCTTTAATTCCTTTGAATGCTTCGTATAAAGGCTTACTTTGGGTTAGCTTATTATAAAACTTAATGATCTCTGGCTGCATCTGCTCATAAGCTGCTCGCAACTCAGGACTATTTTTGACCCCCATCAAATGTCCTACAATCCCCCAACTCCAGCTTAAACCCTCTTCCAATTTAGTTAGAGGTTCTACTAAACCAGACCAGGTAGGCGTAACATTCTCTTCGAGTTTATTAACTCCCTCGTCTAACTCCTGTAACAGTTGATTTATAGCAGGAACAACCTGTTCTGCTTTGATTCGATCAAAAGGTGGCAATCCCTTGCCAATTAGTAAAGGATTTTTAGTAATAGTTGCGTCTGTCATATAAATAGGTAAAGGTAATTGTCGCTTGTATTTTATGTTCACTTACCCTAACGCTTTCTCTATCAGTCTTGCAGCATTACAGAGGTTGGGATTACCGAAATTTTGAACATTTCAAAAGCATTGTTGCATCAATCAAAAGACAGAGCTAAAAAGCGGGATTAATTTTAGTTAATTTTTAGTTGATTTTAATACGGCGAAAACGAGCCTGTAGCAGTAGATATATAGCGTAGGATAACAGTCCAAAAGCCATTAAAGCCAGCAGAGCTTTACCAAAAGCTAGTAATGCAGCGTTGCTAGCTACTCCCATGTATGCTAAGGCAGTTATGGCATAGCCTAGACGAGAAAATATTCCTTTGGCATCAGTTCCTTTGTGTTCAGGATCTTTAATAGCCTGAATTAAAAGCCACAGCACATATCCCACTAAACCGATAGCGATCAAGATCAACAAAAGCTTCCCAAAATATTGCTGAGAGATCGTCTGTAAAGCTCCAGTGGTATCAGTAGTTTTGCCACCGATGCTAAATGCAACTAGTAATGCCAAAATAGCGATCGCTCCATAAACAAAACCCTTGGCAGCATAGCCAAATCTTGCTAATTTTTCCATTATCAATTAGTTAATAAAGATACTTTGAATTCTCTTTGATTACTACAATTACTATTGCTTAAACATCTATCTAAGTATGTGTATTGGAATTATTAAGAAATATATCTAATTCAATTACTGTAGTGAAGATCAGCATCTAGAAAAAACTGCTGCAATTCAAAGTTTGGTTGAAGAAAAGATTGCCAAATTAGAACAGTTTTGTGACTATATGAATAGCTGTCATGTAGTCATTGAAAAAGACAACGATCACCCTAGCAGTGGCTCACCTTATCGAGTAAGCATTGATATTACTATTCCCCATGGACGTGAATTAGCCGTAGTAAAAAGCCCTGATAAAGGAAAACAATATCCTCCTTTAGAAACAGTAATTCGGGATGCTTTTGAAGCAGCACGTCGTCAATTGATTAGTATTACCACTGAACAAAAAGGAGAAAGAAAAATACACCCAGAACAGCAGGTGAGCGCCATGGTAACCAAGCTGTTTCCTGAACAGGGGTATGGTTTTATCCAGGAAATTAGTACAGGAAAAGAAATTTACTTTCATCGTAACAGCGTAACCAACAATGATTTTGAGCGCTTAACCGTAGGTAGCGGAGTTAGATATAAAGAAACTATGGGCGAAATGGGACCTCAAGCCACTACAGTACAGCTTTTAGACCCAAGTGTATAATTACATTTAACAGCGTTTTTATCCTGGTGGCCAACCCATAAAGCGATCGCCAAGTAGATGCAGATGCAGATGATCTACAGTCTGTCCGCCGTCTGCACCATTGTTAATTACGACTCGATAGCCGTTGCTCAGATTTTCTTGTTCAGCAACTTGTTTAACTGTCATTAGCAGGTGTCCCATTAACGCAGTATCTTCTTGAGACGACTCCGACAGACGAACAATGGGCTTTTTGGGAATAATTAAAATATGGGTTGGTGCTTGAGGATTAACATCCCTAAAGGCTAGAGCTAAATCATCTTCATAGACAATATCGGCAGGAATTTCGCGACGGATAATCTTGCCAAAAATAGTATCGGTAGTATTTGTCATAGGTATCTCTCAAAATAAAATCTACGTAGATTTTATTAATTAATTTAATACTTTTACTCTTCTAATACTCTATTGATATACGGCAGTTGGCAACTAGTAACTAAATCTGCAATGTCAGCATCATGTTTCATTGTTGGCGATTGTTTTTGCAATAGCTGCTGCCAAAAATTACTGGTTTGCTCTGGGGGGAGTTGCTGTAGTGCCTGAAGTAAAGCCATAGACTGTTCTAATAGCTGTTCAACATTAACTCCTTCGTAGTCTGGTTGATAGTCACATAACCTTCTCACCGCCTCCCCTAGAAGAATAATTGCCCCACGCAGATTATCATTACTGAGATGATAGCAACCCACCGCCACCTGTAAAATCCCCTGATAAAAACGCTTATCTGTTTCAGAAGCATCAACCCAAATTGCTTCTAAAGTATCGTGACAGGCATAAAACTGTCGCTGGTTAAATTCAGTGATTCCTCGTTCAAATTCAGGAGAAGCAACCATAAAGCAAACTTAGCGTGAATTAGTTTTCGTTCAAATTTACTATTGTTTAAGCTTCAAGCTTCAAGTTCTTAAAATCCGCCATTTGCAACTTTTGATCAATAGACCTCTTGCATAAATACACTTTTTCGATGCTAGTTTCTGACTACATGCGGCGAACTATGCGCCTTTGTGACTTTTGACTTTTGACTTTTGACTTTTGACTTTTGACTTCATACCTAACCAAGATTTATGATTCATGCTAGAGGTCTAATTACTCCATTTCACTGCAAAGCTGAGTAATTTCCTCAGTTGTGATAGATTGGGTATTGCTGGCGAAGGCGTTGTCGGGGGTCAAAAATAGCATACAGTGACATTTTTTCTCTTCTCGCATTGGCACACAGGGACAATTCCAGTAAGCCTTTTTTACTTCTGCTGCCTTGTCTTGATAGTGGCGACAAGGACAAAGAGGAGAACCAAATTCCTGCTTATGTTCAGCTAATCCCTTAATTACCGCAGCAGTAACCGATAAATTGCTGCAAAAGTAAGTATCTGTGCGTTGGGCATATTTCTCGGCAAATTTCCTCATAGATTCTAGGGTTTTATCGGAACTTTGACTAGTTGATTTGGCTGTAGTCATAATTATAAACATGAAAATTTATCTTATTATAGGTTTTTGAATAATAATCCCGTAGTGGTGGGAATAATATAGTGAGCTGTTTCAGCATTATAGTAGTAACTAATTAAAGGAGAAGGCTTGAAAATCCAAGATTTAACAGTAGCAATATAGATAATTAAGAATTGATGATGTCTTATATTCTAGCGATCGCCAATTGTTTACTAAGGCGGAATCTTTCTAACCGAAAATAGATCGGTTATTAATGTTTAATCATGTACACAATCACTCTGATGTTCAGCTAACCTTAATTATGGTTTCGTTAAAAATAATTCAAAATGCTTATGGATATTCTCTAAAACCTAAATTAACCATAATTCTAATGCTTCTTTAAGAAGCTAGCTCACAACCTAATATTTGAAGCAGTTACTAAATATTTAAATCATGAATTCATCCAGCAATGGCAATGGTAATTACCCATCGGTTAGTAATTTGTCCTTTGATCCAGGAATCAAAAGTTCCCCAAACAGTGATCTGACTCGTTCTTTAAATTCCCAGATTCGTATTTTTAATCGTAGACGATCAAAAAATGATTCGGGAAGGATTAAAAGCTTTAATCAAAACAGAAAGCGATCTTGAGATCGTTGGGGTTGCTGAAAATGGAGAACACGCTATTAGTCAGGTGGAATCCTTAAGTCCAGAAGTAGTTCTGATGGACATGGAAATGCCAGGGATGAGCGGGGTGGATGCCACGAAAATAATTTGTCAAAAGTTTTCAGATGTTAAGGTGCTGGTGCTTAGTACTTTTGATAATCAGGAGTATGTAGCTAAATCTCTTAATTCTGGAGCAATGGGTTACTTGCTCAAGGGTACGCCAGCGAAAGAATTAACTGACGCAATTAGATCGGTTCATCGTGGCTATGCGCAAATTGGGCCAGGAATTTATCGGAATTTATCGTTACCACAGGCAGAAGAAGCAGAAAAACTGCCGATTATGTCTCCTCTGGCTACGCGTATTGCCGACACAACAGCGCCAGCGCCTACAAAATCTTATCCCCCTGGACAACTAGTTACGAGCAGAGTCAACAGCGATGATGCTGCTTTGGTCAAGCGTAAACCAGCATCGATAGAAATGCGCAAATTTGAGCAGACGGTGATGCTGCGTCCTTCTCCTAGATGGTCGAGACTGTCGATGGCCTGCATCATGGGAGTAACTGCATTTACGCTAATCTGGGCTAAATTTGCCAAGATCGAGCAGGTGATTCCCGCTCAAGGAATGATCCAACCCATAAGCAAGACTCAGGAGATTCAAGTTCCCACCAACGGTGTCGTTAAAGATGTTCGAGTCGAAGAGGGCGATCGCGTTGAGGAAGGTGATGTTTTGATGGTTTTAGACACCACCACTTCTAAAGCTCAGGTAAATTCTTTAACTCAGGTACGGAAAACTTTAAAACAGGAGAATAAATTTTATCGAGCTTTACTAGCTGGTCAGGTTAATGCTAACAATCTTAGTAGCACAGTTGCCGCTTTGAAAATTGCTCCAGAAGTAGCTTCTTTGTCTCGCAACCGAGCCGAATTGAATGAAGAAAATAAATTGTTTGATAATCTTTTAAACGGTTCTGGAGGTAATTTTAATCCCGATCAACTCAAACGACTACAGGCTTCTAGATCTGATTTAAGTGAACGCACCGCCTCCGCTGAATTGGAGGTAGAACAGCTAGAAAAACAGCTAGAGCAAAATGAAATTCAGATCCAAGACACCCGAGCGCAGTTGGCAACAGGCAGACTGAATTTAACCGAAATTATTAACCGAAATCAGGAGTCTAGGAAACAGGCTGAAGAGAGTCTCAAAATTGAACAACAAACCTTAGCTTCAATTCTCCCCGTTTATAAAGAAGGTGGCATTGCTAAACTTCAGGTCGATCAACAAAGGCAAAGAATCAACGATCGCAACGCTTCAATGTTAACCGCAATGAAACAGGGCAATCTAGAACGTGAGCGTCAGCAACAGGATATAACCACCTTACAGGCAGAAATTAATCGTTTATTACAAGAAGGAGAAAGATTATCTTTAGACATCTCTCAGGCAAAACAACAGTTGAGTAACACTACTTCAGTATCTACTAAAGATCTTTATGATCGACGAGCAGCCAACCGCATCAAACTCTCCGAAATTGATAGTCAGCTAAATAAAACTATCGTCGAAAACGAGAAGCAGATTGCCGAAATCAATAGTCAAGTTGCGGGGGCGGAGCAGAACTTGAGATATCAAACTATTGTTGCTCCTGTTACTGGAGATGTGTTTGATCTAACTGCTTATCCAGGCTATGTTCCTCCCTCTGGTCAAGCGGCTAAACCAGTATTGCAAATTGTGCCGACAGAAGACTTGGTGGCAGAAGTGTTTGTGACGACTGATAAAATTGGTTTTGTGGAACAAGGGATGCCAGTTGATGTGCGCATTAGTGCTTTTGACTTTGGCGAGTATGGCGGTATTGATGGCACAGTCCAATTTATTAGCGCCAGCTCACTTGCACCCGAACCACCCTATGATTTCTTCCGCTACGCTGTCAAGGTCAAGCTAGATCAAGATTACCTGATGGTCGAGGGAGAGAAGAAATATGTCCGCCCAGGGATGGAGGTTCAAGCCAACGTCAGAATCAATGAAAATCGTACTGTCTGGAATTTGATGACGGATGAATTCTTAGGTGGAATCAAAAACTTTAAAAAACTTAAGTAGTTAATCTTCTTTGCCCCCAACATTGGGGGAAATAAGCAACTTTTTGTCTGCTCAAACTATTCAGCAGATTGAGGATCTGGATCTATTCAAAAAAACTATTAGCTGCTTTAAATCGGTTGTTTACTTCATCCCAATTAACCACATTCCACCATGAATTTAAATAATCTTCTCTCTTGTTGCGATATTTAAGATAGTAAGCATGTTCCCAAACATCATTACCCATAATTGGGTACTGATTTTCCATCAGCGGGCTATCTTGATTAGCAGTGCTGGTAACCTCTAGTTCTTTTTGATCGTTCATCACCAGCCAAGCCCAACCACTACCAAAGCGTTTTTTACCCGCATCATTAAATTCTGTTTGGAAAGTAGCAAAGTCACCAAAAGCGGAATCAATTGCCGCGGCAATTTCACCAGTAGGTTTACCATTACTGTCAGGAGTCATAATTGACCAAAACATAGTGTGATTGGCATGACCACCGCCATTGTTTTGTACAGTAGTCATGATATCTTCTGGGAGAGTATCCAGATTGAGCAACAGATCCTCGACAGATTGCCCTTGGAGATCGGGATAGAGGGCGATCGCTTTATTGAGATTTTTGACATAAGCAGCATGATGTTTATCATGGTGCAAAGTCATTGTTTCAGTGTCGATATACTCATCTAAAGCATCATAACTATAGGGCAAAGGCGGTAGGGTAAACTCCCCAGTTGAGGCTTGAGCAATCAGGGTGTGCTGGGGACTTTGACTATTATTAGTAATGCTTGTCCCCTGCTCAGAAGCATTTGCCACACTAATATTAGACTGAGAAATTAAGCAGATGGCGATCGCGATCGTCGTAATCAAACCGTAAAATTTTTTGAAGTACATCTGAGATAGTTAATAATTATTTGATTTTACTAAGCTTACCTGAAAACACACTTTTAAGGTCAAATTAAACTGGAACGATTTTATTTCCCTGCCAATGCACCATGATGTAATCATCTTCGGTTAGAGCATCGTGATTATCTGCTGTGAAGGGTCGATCGTAAGTTTTAATCAAACCTTTATATTGAGGCAGATTCTCAAAAGCAGCCTGTAGTTTTGCACCTTCGACAGAACCAGCTTGGTCGATCGCCTTCGCCGTCAACATTAGAGCATCATAAGCGTTGGCCGTCCCTACAGGAGCGAGAATTTCACTCGGACCTTTTAGTTGGAATTTGTTATTTAATGCTTGCAGAACTTTTTGACCCGTCGGCGATTGAGAACCAAAAAAGCTATAGGTTTGCACAAATTCAACTTGACTAGCAAGATCTCCAGCTAATTCGGGGAAACGTCCTCCAGAAATACCCCAGTGAGAAACAATCGGCACGTCCCAATTAATCCGAGTCAGCGATCGCATTACCTGAGCAGCAGGAGCAGCATTGGCAACCAACATCAACGCCTCAGCACCAGAGTTTTTCAGTCTGGTAAGCTGTGGGGTAACATCAGTATCTTCTTCATTAAATTTCTCGATCCCAGAAATTTGCATCCCAAATGTTTTTGACCACTCTTCAAATCCCTTTTGATTGGATTCTCCCCAGGGATTGTTAATTAGTATTAAGCCAACTTTACTGACTTGATACTTATCTTGGGCATGTTGCAGTAAAAATTTATCGACTAAGTTATCATTTGCCGAAACGCGGAAGGCATAGTTAGGTTTAAAATCATTTTGGGTAATATTTGTGGCTGCTGCCCAAACTCCCATATAAGGAGTAGTTAATTCCTGAAACACAGGCAGCATTGCCAAAGATACAGGGGAATCAAGTCCGCCAAAAACCACTGCCACATCTTCTTGTTCGATCAGTTCTCTAGCAGCAGTAACTCCTTTAGCTGGGTCGGATTCATCATCACGACTGACTAATTCTAAAGGTCTACCCCCCAGTACTCCTGCTGCATTCACTTCATCAATAGCAACTTTTAAACCGCGAGTAATCGCTTCTCCCGATAAAGCAGATTCCCCTGTTAAGGCAGCCACTAAACCTATTTTTACTGGTTCTTGGTTGGGTTGTTGACTGTTCCCGTCTGCTGAATCCGTTCCTGTATTTGTATCAGCAGCTTGTTTTTTGGGAGTACAGCTAGCTAATTGGGAGACAGCTAATCCCGTAGCAAAATAGCTAGCTGCCTTTAATAAATCTCTTCTGTGTAGATGGTTATTTTCATTAGTCATTTCTTGATTTCTCCTAATAAATACTATGCTGATTTAACGAGGTAGAATGCTCTCATCACAAGCAGCAGCTTAATTTGCCAGAATTCAAATATTCCCCTAAATATTGAAAAATGTTATCTAGATTACAAATAATATGAGTGTAATATGGATCTAAAAATTACCAACGTTACTTTACCAGATAGAAAAGGGAATTGGCATGTAGCGATCGCTAATGGTTACATTAGCGAAATTTCGGTTGAGCCGATCTTAACCAAAACTGCTGAAACCTTAGACGCTCAAGGAAAATTACTCATTCCTGGGCTGGTAGATCCTCATATTCATCTGGATAAAGCTTTGTTACTCGAACGTTATCCTGCGGTGTCGGGGACTTTTAGTGAAGCAATGCAAAAAACCCTCCAAGCAAAGCAAGAATATACCCTAGCCGATATTCAATCAAGAGCCAGCAAGATAATCGAAAAAGCGATCGCTTTTGGGACTACCTCTATGCGAACCCATGTAGAAGTAGACCCGATTTTGCAGCTAAAATCCCTAGAAGCATTACTCCCCCTCAAGGAAAAATACGCCTGGGGTATAACTTTACAGTTAGCAGTATTTGCTCAGGAAGGTATCACCAATCAGCCAGGGACAATCGATTTACTCAGACAAGCAATGGCAATGGGAGGGGATGCGATCGGCTCTGCTCCCTACATCGATCCCGATCCAGTAGCCAATATTCGCCTAGTTTTTGACATAGCTCAAGAGTTTGATTGCGATGTTGATTTTCACCTTGATTTTCTCGATGACGACTCACCTTTATTGCTACCTGTAGTAATTGAGGAAACCCTCAAGCATAATTGGCACAATCGCGTCTGCTTGGGACATATGACTAAGCTTGCGGGGTTAACGACCGCAGAACTAAAGGCGTTTATCCCCCAACTAAAAGAAGCTGGCATAGCAATCTTAGCTTTACCCGCTACGGATTTATATATGATGGGAAGAGAGGACACCCATGATGTCAGGAGGGGTGTTGCGCCGATCGATCGCCTGGCAGAGTCGGGGGTCAAAGTTGGCTTGGCAACCAACAACGTGCAGAATTTATTTACTCCCTTTGGGGATGGGGATGTTTTAAAAATCTGCACCCTACTAGCCCAGGTATTGCAGTTGGGGACAACTGCTAGCCATCAACTTTGTCTGGAAATGGCGACCTTAAAAGCAGCCGAGGCGATCGGCATCAGTGATTATGGAATTGCTGTGGGCAAAGTTGCCGATTTAGTATTACTAGATGCTAATTCAGTTTCCGAGGCGATCGCCATTGCACCGATCGACAGAACCACCATTAAACGAGGCAGCATAGTTGCTCAAAGCAAATCTTCGCTTAATTTTAAGGGAAATATTAAATCTTAATTATTTGTCTAATCATACCTAAGTAATAATACTGAAACCAAGTAAAATTTTTGTACCACGATTTATCTCTATAACCACCGAGATTAGGATGGTTTTTCCAATTTCAATTTCGAACATATGGTTATTAAAAAAAATAAAACTTCGCTGCTAAATTCTGCAATTTTGCTGTTAGTTATCCTGATAGCAGTGGGATATGCAGGCAATTACTTGAGCTATCCATTTGGTTTTGGAGTCGATTTTTTATTTGGCAGCATTGCTGTTTTGATCGCGGTTAGCCTCTACGGAATTTGGTGGGGAGCTTTGGCATCCTTAATTGCTAGTTACTACACGATTATTCTTTGGCAACATCCCTATGCTTTAATTATTTTTGTCTGCGAGACTTTGTTTGTTGGCTGGAGAATACGCCAAGGAAAAAAGAGTTTGTTGACCAACGACGTGATCTTTTGGCTATGTGTTGGTATTCCCTTGGTTTTAGTATTTTATGGTTATATTCTGCAAGTGGGAGTAGTTAGCACTGCTATTATTGCCCTCAAACAGCCTGTCAACGGTATCTTCAATGCTTTGATTGCTAGTTTAGTCTTAAACTATAAACCAATTCATCGCTGGGCAAATTCTCCGCCGAATAAAGCGACATTATTTTTTGAACAGATATTACTCAATTTACTAGTAGCCTTTCTATTAATTCCTGCTCTAATCCTGATGGTAGTTAATAACAATGCTGCGGTCGAGCATGAACAAGAGGCATTAATAGCCACGTTAGACACTTCCGCGCAAAATTTAGTAACCGATCTACGACGATGGCATCAATCTGGATTAGAAGCTTTGCGCTTTTTAGCTAAACCAGTAGCCAAAGCAAAATTATAGTTTCAGGACAGACTCAGCACAGTATAGACATGGTAGTGGATAGTTTACCTTTATTCAAGGATATATACATCATTAATGCTGACTTCAAGGTGATTGCCGAAACTTCGATGCCCCAGGAGTCTGTTAACCAGCAGCTAGATTTTTCTCAACTAAAATTTCCTCGCCAACCGCAAATATTTGTCTTATCGCCATCAGACAGTAATAGTAGCAAGATCAAGCCCAAAATTCTACAAACTCTGCCAATTATTTTAGATGACCGCTGGTTGGGCAATATCATCGCCGAGTTAAATATTGACTTTATTAGGCAACTATTAACAACAGCAACTTATTCTGTACCGTTAAGAAGCACTTTGCGAGATAAAAATCAACTATTAATTGCCAGCACCAACCAGGAATTAAACCAACAAGAAACCTTTAGTTCCCGCAACGGCGAAATAAGTGAAGTAAAATCGGCTGACTCAAAGCAAAAAATTTATCATTGGCTACCAATGATGGAGGGAAAGCCCTTAATTGCCCGTTGGCGAGAATCTTTTTATGCTGAAAAGCTGTTAATCGATGAAGAAATTCCTTTGATTTTAAGTATGGAAGCTCCTGCTGTGACCTATATAGACTATCTTCAGCTGCTTTATATTAAAAGTCTCGCAATCTTACTGGCGATCGCCTTATTGTCAATCTTAATTGCCAAATTTCTGAGTCGTCTTTTAGTTAAACCTCTTGTAGAATTGGCTATATTTACCACAAATCTTCCCTACAAAATCCTCGATAACGAAAATATTACCCTACCTAGAAGCTCAGTGATTGAGATGAATGCTTTGTCTAATAACTTTGAGGTTATGTCCAGCACGATTGAAAAAAATATTCAGCAGGTTAAGCTGACAAACCAAGAATTACAACTGGCAAAAGAAAAATCAGAAGTAGCCAACAAAGCCAAAGATCAGTTTTTAGCTAACATTAGTCACGAATTAAAAACACCTCTGAATAGTATTATTGGCTATAGTAGATTGCTGCAAAAATATTTAACTGTTTATTCTCTTCCTCAAAGCGACAATCGCCAAGAATCTAAATTTTCAGGCTGGTTAGAAAATGTCCAACGGGAGGGCAAGCATTTACTGAACTTAATAGATGAAATATTAGATCTAGCCAAGTCTCAAGCATACAAAACTAAGCTTTATCCTTCTTTGATCAATCTCAATGACTTTTTATCAGATCTAGTTTTATTTGGTCGTCGAAAAGCCCTTGAGAAAAATATTTTATTCAAATTTGAAACTTTTGGTAGGTTACCAACTAATATTTATGCTGACGAACAAAGATTAAAACAAGTTTTACTTAATTTGCTCAATAATGCGCTCAAATTTACCGATCAAGGACAAATAGTTTTTCAGATTGGTGTCCTTGATCCCGCTCAAATGAGCAATGAGCTTAACGATCTGCTTAATTCATACCCAGTTGCTTCCCAATCCTCACTCAATAAACAATCTAATATATATCTGCGTTTTCGAGTTGCTGATACAGGAATCGGTATTGCTCGTCAAGATCTACGCAGAATTTTTCAGCCTTTTGAGCAAATAGATAAATATGAATTTCAAGAAGTTGGTACAGGCTTAGGACTATCAATTGGGAAGCAGTTAGTGGAATTAATGGGAGGGAAGCTAAAAGTTACTAGTGAATTAGGCAGAGGGTCGAACTTTTGGTTCGATCTGGCATTTCCTGAAATTAAGGTGACTTCAGTAATCAATCCACAATCAGTTGCCGAAATTGTGGGCTACCAGGGAGAACGACGCACACTTTTGATTGTTGATGATGTTAAAACTAGTCGTCTATTACTTTTAGATCTATTGAAACCTTTAGGTTTTAAAGTTTTGACTGCTAAGAATGGACAGCAGGGATTACAGCTTGCTCTCGATCATCAACCCGATCTAATTTTGACCGATTTATTTATGCCGATTAAGACAGGCTTCACTCTGATTGCTGAACTTCGGCAGAGAAATGACTTTGCTAATACCCCAATTATCGCTATTTCAGCTAGTAGTTTTGAAGAGGTAGAAAGACAGAGTCGCGCTTCTGGTTGCAATGCCTTTGTGGCCAAGCCAATCAACGATCAAAGGTTGCTAAATTTGCTGGGCAATAATTTAAATTTAGAGTGGATCTATAAAGATATATCTAGGGATTAATTGAGCGATCGCTAGAACAGTTACTTCAAACTATACTGAATAGAAAAATAGAGAAAACCAAGATTAGCTTCTTCTAATTTGAGTCTAATCTAATAGGTTTAATTATAGAGAATATTGTAATTTACAGTTTTGATTCCCACAGCAGTTCGTCCCGATCAAGCAGACTAATCTTAATAATTCGCATTGGCTTGCTAAATATATTGCTCAAGCCACCAAACCACCACCCATTACTGCCCGATTGATTGGCGAGTTTGACAACGATTTGTTTTTTGTAATCCTCTTCCCCTCCTGGATAAATCACCGTTCCTTCACAGCTTACTTGAGTAGAAAAAGTGCCGTCGCCTAATTTGACTGGTTGGGCTATGGAATTAATAGGACAGTTTGGGGATGTCGCCGATATGGACATATTTTCTGGTTGCGAGGATTTGCCTTGGTAAGTTATCCGTAAAACAGGATTTTCAACACCTCTAGCAGGAGTATGAGACTGATTGACAATAGAAAGAGTTAACTCAGTGGCTGCTTGAATTTCCCTAATTTGCGATTCAACATAAAGCTGTGGTTGATTTACCGAGGGAAAAGTTATTTCTGCTAGTGGTTCGCCACCAAAGTCGGCGTACATCTTCGCTAAAGCCCCCGTAAAGGCTGCATTGTAGCCAACTCCTACTTCATTTCTCACCCAATCAGTGCGATCGTCTACCCAGTTATCCTGCTCATCTGGCCCCCCTACTAACGCCCCCATTAATAGGTTACGGGTTTCTAATGGGTCGGACATATTGTTTAACCAACTCCCATGAGCAGTGCGGTGATGGGGGTTTTGGGGCGAGTTTTCACCATAGCCAATTTGATAACTGCGTTGAGCCGGATTTTTACCAAGGATGTAGTCAATTTGGCTCACGCCAAAATCTAAATAACGCTGTGCTTTATCTATTTGACCTTGAGATTTTAGCCAATCACTATAAATAAAACCGACAAAACTAGTATTAGCGCTTAAAGCCAGAGAAGCCCATTTAACTAAGAAAGCTAAACCACCTGGGGTATAGGTGATTTTTTCTCCCTGATAGCCTACCGTCCAAAAATCTAACCAAGCTTCCGCTCGTTGCTGATATTCTTCCTTACCTGTTAATTGGGCAAGTAATACATAAGTACCATAAGATTTATCATCAAACTGGTAAGTATAATTATAGGGTTTGCTCATCTGGTTATATTCAGACTCCGCCTTAGCTAAATATTTTAAATCGCCACCTTGAGCTTGTTTCGCCTTATGTAACCAAATTGCGCCCCAAACTAACTCATCTTGATAGCCGTTATTGGAAGTATAAAAAGGATTAGCCTCCTGAAGACAGTCGGAATATTTACCCCGATAAGTATCTGCAAAATCAAATAGCCGTTCAGCTTTTTGCACTAGTAGATTGGCATATTCCGTCTCACCATTACGCCGAAATAAAATTGAACTAGAAGCCAAAGCAGCAGCAGTTTCCGCAGCTAAATCCGTTCCAGGACAAATCGTATCAATTTTGTAGGCTGGGCGCTCCATTTCGTAATGCACCACCTCTAATGGCCCCCACCAATTATGGTCTAGCTCGCCATTACCCACCTGTCCATAAAGAACATATGACCCAGGATTATCGTTAGCGAAAGAAGTAAGTAAATAATCAGTAGCCCATTTAATATTCTGCGTTAAATGCTCCAACTGACCTGATGCTTGATAAGCATCATAATATTCAATTCCGCCCCAGGCTAAATTAACTACCGAAAACGCCAAAGGAAAATTAAACTTGACGTTATCTCCTGCATCCACCCAACCACCAGTAAGATCTAAGCCGACATCCGCCCCATCTTTGGGGGTAGAATCTCCCCGCCAGGGAAACCGATTCCACTCTGGTAGTTTGCCCGTCTGTTGTGCTTCATAAAATAAAATCGATTTTTGTAGCGCTTCTCCATAATTTTGGCTTTTTTGGCTAAGGGTGGGGGAGGCAGTACAGGCGATCAAGACAAACACCATTACTCCCGCTAATATTTGCTTTAATTTCCGCATCTGGCTTAATTTGAATTTTAAATACATAAGTGAAAATATAAAAATGTCATAAGTTACTAGGCTAACGTGCCATATCTCAGATATCCGATAAACTACTAAAATTTCATATTTGCGATCGCCAATTCTATAATTGCCCAAGGTATCCATCTAAAAAGTATGTTTCTGTCATAGACTGCTTTTGTTTTTCAAGGTGTTGATTCTATCCCCTATTTAATCGCAGATAAACTTTACAATAAAAGTTTGCAGCAATTATAGAAGTAAATAGCAATGAGCGAGTTTGATTACGATTTAATTATTATTGGCGCAGGGGTTGGGGGTCATGGTGCAGCATTACACGCCGTTAAAAACGGTTTAAAAACGGCAATTATCGAGGCGGGGGATATGGGAGGGACTTGTGTTAATCGTGGCTGTATTCCTTCCAAAGCTTTACTTGCTGCTTCTGGTCGAGTTAGAGAATTTGGCGATCGCCATCACCTCCAAGACCTGGGAATTCAACTAGGAGATGTGCAGTTTGAACGTCAGGCGATCGCCGATCATGCTACCAATTTGGTAAATAAAATTCAAGGAGATTTAACTAATAGTCTCAAGCGTCTCAAGGTTGATATCATTCGTGGTTGGGGGGAGTTGGCGGGAACACAAAAGGTTAAAGTATCAGGGAATGATGGGGATAAAACCTATACAGCCAAAGACATTATGCTTTGTCCTGGATCTGTGCCTTTTGTCCCTAGAGGGATTGAAACAGATGGAAAAACCGTTTTTACCAGCGATCAGGCAGTTAAATTAGAGTCTCTTCCTGACTGGATTGCCATTATTGGGAGTGGCTATATTGGGTTGGAATTTTCTGATGTCTATACAGCTTTGGGTTGTGAAGTCACCATGATTGAAGCTTTAGATACTTTAATGCCTGGTTTCGATCCTGATATTGCTAAGATAGCCAAAAAAGTTCTCCTCGATCAGCGAGATATTGAAACCTACAAGGGTGTCTTTGCCACGAAAATTACTCCTGGTACACCAGTTCAAATTGAATTAACTGATGCCAAAACTAAAGAGGTAGTAGAAGTCTTAGAAGTAGATGCTTGCTTAGTGGCGACTGGACGTATTCCCGCCACCAAAAAACTCGGTCTAGAAACTTTAGCTGTCGAAATCGATCAACGTGGCTTTATTCCCGTCAACGACAAAATGCAGGTATTACGAGATGGCAAACCCGTACCTCACCTGTGGGCGGTAGGAGATGCTACAGGTAAGATGATGCTAGCTCATGCTGCTTCAGGACAAGGAGTAATTGCGATCGAAAACATCTGTGGCGCAGACAAGGAAATAGACTATCGTTGTATTCCCGCTGCTGCTTTTACCCATCCTGAAATCAGTTATGTCGGCTTAACCGAAGCCCAAGCCAAAGAATTAGGACAAACCGAAGGCTGGCAAGTAGCTACTGTTAAATCTTTCTATAAAGGCAACTCCAAAGCCTTAGCCGAAGGAGAAACCGAAGGTGTGGCTAAAATTATCTATCGTCAGGACACTGGAGAATTACTAGGCGTACACATCATTGGTATTCACGCTTCCGACTTAATCCAAGAAGCAGCAAATGCGATCGCCAAACGAGAATCTGTGCAAAATCTCTCTTTCAATATCCACACTCATCCTACCCTGTCTGAAGTGTTAGACGAAGCCTATAAACGCGCTCAAGTAGTCGCAGTATAAGTTATTAACTGATGTTAGTACGCAACTTAGTGGAAAATTATAGCTTTAGGGACTTGGGGAAGTAGGGATTTAGGGAAATAGGGATCTGTTGTACTCAATCTCCCAATCTCCCCACATCCCCATATGCCAAGCAGCAAACACGCGTAACATCAATTAGTAAGTTGGGACAGTTCCTTTCGTTACCCTCTAAGCCAAATATGATTTAGAGGGTTGTTTTGATCACAAGCATTTAAGCTTCTTCGGGCTTCCAGGGGGCAAACCAAGGTAGTAATAGTAATCCAGGTACGGCTGCTAACAAAGTAAATAAGAAAAAACCTGTCCAACCGATCTCTTTAGCAAATATGCCAGCGGGAGCAACCAAAATATCTCGGCTAAAAGCCATTAAACTAGACAAAAGCGCAAATTGTGTGGCTGAAAAGCGTTGATTGCATAAACTCATCAAAAAGGCGACGAAAGCAGATGTTGCCAATCCAGAACATAAATTTTCGATATTGATTGCCAAAACCATAAACTGATAATTTTGCCCTAGCTGTGCTAGCAGAAAGTAAACTAAATTGCTGAATGCTTGCAAAATACCAAAGATCCACAAAGAACGATTAATTCCTAAGCGACTCAGAACGACTCCCCCAAGTAAAGCACCAACAAGAGTGGCGATTAAGCCCATCCCTCCTTGAATTGCACCAATATCAGTTTGCGTAAACCCAGTTTGAAGCAAAAAAGGAGTCACCATGTTATTTACTAACGAATCTCCCAGTCTGTAAAGCACAATAAAAACTAAAACCAAAAAACCTTTAGTTATTCCCAATCTTTGAAAAAACTCTTGAAACGGTAGAATAATAGCTTGTGCGAGATTGGTAGGGGGTTGCTCTGGTAAAATTGGTTCTGGCGACCAAATAGAAAAGATGATATTTATTGCCATCAACCCCGCCAAGAATAAATAAACTCCTTGCCAAGAAATACGATCGGCTAAAATCAGCGCTAATGAACCTGTAAGGAGCAAAGCAATACGATATCCTAAAACGCCGATTGCTGCTCCTGCTCCTGTTTCCCATTCCGTGAGAATATCAGTACGATAGGCATCAAAAGCAATGTCTTGACTCGCACTCAAAAAAGCAATGATCGCTGCATTAATCGCAAAAAGCTGTAAAGCTTGCTTAGGTTGTTGTAAAGACATAATGGCGATCGCAATCGTTAGACCAATCTGCGTGACAACTAACCACCCGCGACGACGACCTAAAAACGGTGGAACATAGCGATCTAAAAATGGAGCCCAGAGAAATTTAATTGAATAAGGTAGTGAAACTAAACTGAGTAAGCCAATCGAAGCTAGATCGACTTTCTCTACTGTCATCCAGGCTTGTAGAGTTCTGCTAGTTAAAAATAGAGGCATTCCTGAAGAAAAACCCAACAACAGCAAAGCTATCATTTACGGCTTTGAAAAACTTGTAACAGAGACTTAGTTGTTTTCATTGATTGAGATAAAAAACCTCGAATAAATTCATTAAATGGAAAATGACTCTGGAATGTCTTCCACTCAAAGAGTATTCATGATCGAGCAATTTTGTCAATTTTTTCGCTAGGAATCCCTAAGGTACAACTATTCAGGAGCGATCGCTTATAACGCAAAGCGAAGAAAGGACGCGCCAGCTTGCACAAAGCGGGATTCTTTAGGGTAATAATCGCTAGTTCAAAAGTCAAAAGTCAAAAATAATTAAAGACCGAAGGGCTTGGTAAAAATCTGAAATATTACTTAATTTTTACTTGATTTAGCGAAAATTAGCTGGATTTTTAACTAATTTTGTGTCAATAAAAGGTTTAGATGCCAGGTTTTCTAAGCCTACAGAAACTAACATTTCAGACCATTTTTGACGAATCATAGTTTCCTCTGCCATAGAAGTTGGATCTTCAGTCAACGCCGATAAAGCGTCGAACCAAAAACCTTGTTGGCGATAAATTTCTGCTTTTTCAAGCGAACTTGCTTTATTTAACTGCTGTTGAGTAGCTAGGTTAAGTCTTCCTTGACGCATCCAGCCTTCAACTACAATGTCACGAGAACGCTCTTGATTATTGCAAATCATCGATAAGTACCAATGGTAGTTTTGATTTGGTTTGAGCAGATTGGACTTATCCTCAGCAGGAACTTTGATGCTAATAATGCCATTGCCTTCAGTAGAGAGAAAAGTTTCGTATATTAGTTGGTCTTGTTCATTGCGTAAAACAAACTCTAGGGTGCTGGAATTTTTCAGCTTTGGAACGTAGAAAAATAGCTGAGGCGAAGCAGCAGCATTCATGCCCACAGTCTTTTGAGGAATTAATGCCATTAAGTTGGAGTTTTCACTATTGGTAACGCAACTATCTCGACTGGATCTACTACCTCCATCTCGACGATGAGTTGGCAAGCCAAAATCTGATGCTCTAGTTTCTGCTGATTCTGCTGATTCTGCTGATTCTGCTGATTCTGGTGATTTTGGTTTTGCCGTAGCAGGGTTAGTTAATCCTAAATAGATTAGGTTGGAAATGAGAGTTAAGCTTAAAAATTTAACCAATTTATTGGACATATATTTAATGTTTAGCATTAATCTTATCTATTGATTAACAAGTTAATTATCATTATTTATGTCCATTATTTTAACCAGGGTTAATCTAAAGCGCCATCTAGATAAAACTCATTTATACTTATTATTGATTTTACTTTTGCTAATTTATAGATTTTAAATATTTTTACTTAGGTTATTAAATTAACAGTAATTTTATTTAAGTAAATATGCGTAATAAGAATATATTTATTTAAACCTGAAATGTTTTGATGAAATTTAGATTTAATAGCCTCAAAAAGAAATTCTTGATTAAAATTCAAGCTGATAATTGGCTTAATACCTATAAATTTTCTCTACTCCTGTTAACTATTTTGATTGCAGTTGCCGTAATGGGAGTACGACGTTTAGGTGCATTACAAGCTTTAGAATTGTTAGCCTATGATTGGATGGTTAATCTGCACAACGAAAATCAAACCGATCCTCGACTATTGTTAGTAGAAATTACAGATAAAGATATAGAAAAACACGGCAGTTATCCCCTTAAAGATGAATTAATTGCCCAATTATTGCGAAAATTACAGAAAAATCACCCCAAAGTAATTGGATTTGATCTGTATCGCGAAGTAGCATATCCTCCTGGTACAGATGCCCTCAGACAGGAATTACAAAAAGATAATGTAGTTGTAATTCAATTGATTGGCAATGGAGAAAATGGCGTTTCAGCACCCCCTGGAGTAAAAGCAGAGCAAATCGGTTTTAACGATCTCGTGGCTGATATAGGAGATGATGTTTTACGTCGTAACTTAATGTATGTTCAGTTTGGTTCAACACCAATCCAAGAAATGTATTCTTTTCCACTGCGCTTAAGCCTTAAATATTTAGAGGAGCGTCAGCTTAAGTTGCAGGTTGGTGATAATTTTCTTCAGATTGGTGAGGCAAAATTTCCTGATTTAAAAGCAAATTCAGGGGGGTATCAGCTTGAGCCTTCTGAAACCGCAGGTCAACAAATTCTCATTGATTACCAATCTCCTAATATTGCTCAACGGGTTACTTTAACAGAAATTTTAGCAGGAAAAGTTGCCCCTAGTCTAATCAAAGACAAGATCGTTTTAATTGGTGCTACCTCCGTCAGTGTCAAAGACATTTTATCCACACCTTATAACCAAGGTTCTGATAGCTTAATGCCAGGAGTGGTAGCTCAAGCTCAAATGACCAGCCAAATTTTAAACATAGTTTTGGATGATGCTCCCTTGTTTTGGTTTTGGTCAGAATGGAGTGAAGGACTTTGGGTATGGGGTTGGTCTTTAGTAGCCGTAGCGATCGCCTGGAAATTGAAACACCCTCTAGCGATTATTGTCGGGGGTATAGTTGGTGTTGGCAGCTTAATAATTGTTTGTTTTGTCACCTTTACTTTTGCTGGCTGGATTCCCTTGATGCCAGCAGCAATCAGTTTAACCGTAACTATTGCTAGTGTTTTAGGTTATAAGGCACTTTATAATCTTTTCTACGATTCCCTGACAGGATTGCCGAATCGGAGTTTATTCGCCAAACAACTCAACAAACTTCAGCAAAAAGACAAGTCTCCAGGTTTTATTGGTATTTTATGCCTGGACTTAAATCGTTTTAAATTAATTAATGACGGTTTGGGATATCAAGCAGGCGATCGCATTTTAATTGAAACAGTCCAAAGGCTGCAAGAAAATTTAAATTCTCAGACAATTTTGGCGAGAGTTGGTGCAGATGAATTTGCGATCGCCATTAAAACTGATGAATATACTACCGAGGCGATCGAAATTGCCAATAAGTTAGATCGCGCCATAGCTTCACCTTATCAACTGAGGGAACAAGAAATCTTTACTTCTGCCAGCATTGGTTTAGCTTTTAATCGCTTAGGAGAAAAGTTTCAGCCAGAGGAGTTATTACAAGCTTCCCACGCAGCTATGTATCAGGCAAAAGTATCGGGTAAAAGACGACATGAAATTTTTACTACTAACATGCATGAACAGGCTCTCAAGCGACTTGAGCTGGAAGCTGATTTAAACCAAGCGATCGACAATCAAGAGTTTGAACTCTATTACCAGCCGATAATTTGCTTGAAAACTGGCATGATTAAAGGATTTGAAGCTTTAGTACGTTGGCAGTCGCCGACTCGTGGCTTTGTTTCTCCTGGAGAATTCATTCCCGTTGCCGAAGAAACAGGTTTGATTGTGCCAATGGGAGAGTGGATTTTGACTACCGCCTGCGATCAGATGCAGCAATGGCGCAAACAGTTTTCTAATGCAGAATCGGTGGTGATCAGCGTTAATCTTTCTAGTAGACAGTTTGCTCAAGCTAATTTGATTGCACAAGTGCAAGAAACATTAATTACCACAGGATTAGCGGGGGGAAATCTTAAGCTAGAAATTACTGAGAGTATGGTGATGGATGATGTTGAAAACACAATAGACTTGTTGCACGAGTTAAAAAAACTAGACATCAAAATTAGCATGGACGATTTTGGCACAGGCTATTCTTCCTTTAGTTATCTTCATCTTTTTCCTCTTGATACTTTGAAAGTGGATCGCTCTTTTGTCAGTAATATGAATCAGGGGATCAAGAATCAAGATATTGTCAGCACCATCGTAATTTTGGCTCATAAATTGGGTATGGACGTGATTGCCGAAGGCATCGAAACTAGAGCCGAACAAGATATTTTGCATCGCTTTAATTGTGAATATGGACAAGGGTATTATTTTGCTAAACCATTATCTCAACAGGATGCAACGCAGTTGCTTGAGCAAAATAAAATATGGAAAACTGACTACTGATGCTATAGCGCAAGTCAAAAGTCAAAAGTCAAAAGTCAAAAGTCAAAAGTCAAAAGTCAAAAGTCAAAAGTCAAAAGTCAAACTTTTTATTCAATATTTGAATTTAGAGCAAAAAGTGATTTGCAATACTTTTTTAGCTAATTTACCAATATCGCACAGTATTTTTGTATGTTATGATACATTAAAATATTTTTTTTGTATCATTTATAGCAAATTAAAATATCAATGCTGATCGATAAATAAAATATCAAAATCACTTAAATCTATTTTTAAATACATCTAAAGATAGATAACATTAAGAAATATATTTTCTATCTTGAAAGTAGTTAATATTTATTCACAATTCAAGGAACTACCAATCATGGCAAATATGGAAAACAAGACACCAGACGTACATTATGCATCTCAGTCCGAGCGTAAATATGGCGAGTTTGCGACTAAGTTTCAGTTCGGCTCTAATCCCAGTGCGGAAATCTGGAATGGCAGATTAGCAATGATTGGCTTTTTAGGCGCAATGGTGGTCGAACTAACTACTGGTCAAGGCTTCTTTCATTGGCTTGGGATTGCATAACTTCAGCGGTGATCTCTGACTGGCGTTGGTGATTTAGTAATGACGTACAAAGTAAGACTGTTCGTAGCTATTAGCTATTAGCTGTTAGCTTTTCAATAATTTGTATCATTTGGATAAGCATTCGGATAGTGGAAAAGCATTACACATTCAGCAACGCCCTCTGACTCTAATTTCTAATTCTCTTGCAAATAATTTAATTTATTTACAACCCTGTCTTTGGCAGG
This sequence comes from Pleurocapsaceae cyanobacterium CSU_1_1, assembly GCA_012034765.1. Taxonomy (GTDB): domain Bacteria; phylum Cyanobacteriota; class Cyanobacteriia; order Cyanobacteriales; family Xenococcaceae; genus Waterburya. The sequence goes on from JAAUOU010000014.1 coordinate 47,733, forward strand.
GTTGTTTTTAGCTAAAATCCTAAATCTGCTTTGGCAACTTTTGCTGCTGCATATACTTCTTCATTGGGCATTTCTTCCCAATCTGTACAGCCAATTTCGCGATAGAATTGGGCATCATAGGGTCGAGTACGGACAACTACAGGCATTGGTACAGCATGACCTAAAATTAAAGCCTGTTGTTTAGAATCAAGCTTGGCTAAGACAGATTTTAAATTTGCTCCTCCAGACACTCCAGTAAAAATTGCTTCAATGTCTTTTTCGTCATTAAGTAGACAGGTGACACGAGTTCCGATCTGGGACATAACCTCGTTATCAATTCCTGAAGGGCGCTGATCCACTACTAGCAGGGTAACAAAATATTTGCGCATTTCCCGCGCGATCGTGCCAAAGATGGTTTGATGAACGACGCTAGAATCGAGGAAACGGTGGGCTTCTTCAATAGTGATCACAAGCTGACGGGGTTTGTCTAGGGGATTTTTGGTTTGCAGAAAGTGATCGGCTTTTTTGACATAGCTGGCATGAATACGGCGAGTAATCATATTAGTCGCCAACATATAAGACAGCATATTAGACTGGGAGCCAAATTCGATAATCACGTTTTTTCCCGCAGCCAAATCTTGAATTAGCTGATCGATGTAGTTGTGGGGACAAGTTGAGCGAATATATTTGAGGGTATCAAAGCGCATTAATTTACGCTGCAAGGATGAAATCGAACCCTGGTGTCCTTGTTTTGCTTCGCAGAACATTTTGATATCTTCGTTAGTCATGTTGAGCAAACGCACGATCCAAGATTTACCATACTCGTTATAGAGAATGTTGGCGTTGTCCATTGCCGCTTCCGATAAGCCTAACTCTGAAGCAACTAATTTTAAATCTTCAATCTCAATCTGATCGTAACTGAGATAAAGCTCCTGAGCATCCCTAACACCTCGACGTTTAGTAGATTCAGGATCGAGGGTATACATCATTACTTGACCTGGGAAAAGCTGACGCAAACCTTTAACGGTGCTTACCTGCTTGCCTTCTTTCATGGCTTCCCAACCATACTCGGAGTGCATATCAAACATCAAATTGACTGCTGCTTCTTTGCGAATCACCCCTGATAATAATAAACGAGTGAGAAATGATTTACCTGTACCAGACTTGCCAAAAATGACCGTTGCTCCTTTCCACAAAGCGATCTAGGTCAATACAGACTGGCACTTCCATATCTAAAGGTTGACCAACAGAAAAATTACGCCGAAACGGATCGTCTTCCCAACCAAAGACACTACGAAAGTCATGTTCGCTTGCTTCATAAACCTGACTAAAGTGAGCGGGAATCGTTTTAACGGGTAGCAATTCCATATCAGCGCTGGAGTTCGGCTGCATTGAACCTAAACTAGTATTAATATCCAGATCGGGATCTATGGGTAGGGTAGGAAAATCGCTCTGGGTTGCGGTGGGAGTAAACATCAACATAGGAGATAGCGCCACTGTACCGTAAGTACCGCTTCCTGCTAAAACATCCCGTAAAAAAGTATCGTCAAGGGGAGGAGGATTAGCAATAATGCGATCGCTCGAACAGCCCAGAGAAACATCAGTAAGTAAGCAAAAGAAACGAGATCTAGTTCCCTGCACCACTAAAAATTTACCGACACGCATATCTTCAACACTCTCACGAGACTCGAGGCGGGCGGTCAGGCCGGCCACAAGCGAGCCAGTGGTGACGACACCGAGTTTGCTACGGGTTGGCACAATGGCCATAAGGCTGCTCCTTGATGAAGATGGTAGCACAAATATACCATTGCCTGCCAACAAGTCAAGGTTTGCAGGGGAATTACTGGTATAATCGGCGTTCATACATACCCGGTGAATATATTCGACCAACACAACAGGCCACTAGATACACCCGGGCACTACTATGCAGCGATTAGCTATTCTCCTGGTTGAAGATGAACCTGATGTACGTAATTTTTTGCTCGTGCCCTTGAGCGCATTCTGCCTGGTTGTTCCATTGTCGCCGTTGGCGATGGCGCTGCCGCTCTTGCCTGCCTGAACGATGGTTTGCCCGATCTGATTATCAGCGATCATCGGATGCCGCAGATAACCGGGCCTTGAATTGTTACGCGCCGTGCGGAACACGTCGGCAATGCCTTTCATTTTGATCTCCGCCGACCCGCTGATACAGCAAGAGGCAATCCAGGCGGGGGTTTCGCTCTTTCTGCCGAAACCTATTGCGCTCCATCAGCTGCGTACTGCTATTGCTCAATTGTTACCCTTACCTTGAGGAGGCGTATCTTGATCCCGCCCTACGATGGTTACATTTTTGATCTTGATGGCACGGTGTATCTTGGTGATGAAGTGTTGCCCGCTGCGATTGAGCTTTTCGCTGCCCTGCGGCAGGCAGGCAAGAAGGTGGCCTTTCTTTCCAATAATCCTACCAAAAACCGCGCCCAGTATGTCGAAAAGCTTACCCGCATGGGTATCGCCGCCCAGATCGATGAAGTCGTCAATTCTTCCTCGGTAATGGTGCAGTGGCTGCTTGCCAATGCACCAGAAGCTCGCCTGTATGTGGTGGGCGAAGCGCCGCTAATCGGCGACCTCGCGGCGGCGGGTTTTCAATTCAGCGAACAGGCCGGCGAGATCGACCTGGTGGTCGCCTCGTTCGATCGTACCTTTGCCTATCACAAAACTGCAAATTGCCTTCGATGCTATTCGTGCCGGGGCGCGGCTGGTAGCTCACCACCCGATCGCTATTGCCCTGTGCCTGGGGGCGGCGAGCCGGATGCCGCCGCGATCATCGCCGCGATAGCTCCCGCCTCGGCACAGGTGCCTTCGGGGTAGGCTACATTTTCCACATTGCAGCCGACATGAACCGCGCCAGACGTCGACCGCAGCGCCGCACCGACCTTGAACCGCGAATAGGGCGCATAGGCCCGTTCCCGCACTGCCGTTGCTGCTTCCAAAAGCGTCATGGCGCTCTCCCTGACCATTTGGTCAGAGTGTGGTCC
>JAAUOU010000015.1 GCA_012034765.1 Pleurocapsaceae cyanobacterium CSU_1_1
TATTAATTATTGTAGCTAGTGCTGCTTTTTTAGGAACGTTGGTAGTTCCTATCGTTGAGATGTTTAGCAATGTTTCTCAACCAGCAAATAATACAGAGACACCAGACAATACAGCCGCATACGAACAGTTGCAACAGAAAGCTACAGGATACGAAGAAGTTTTAAAAAGAGAACCTAACAATCCCAAGGCGCTCAACGAGTTGGCAAAAACCCGATATCAGATGTACCAACTTACAAAGAGTGATGAAGATCTTAAAAAATGGTCGATCCCTTAGAAAAATTAGTTAAATTATATCCCGAACAGAAAGAATTAAAAGCGTTGCTCGAACAGGTGAAAATGCAAGTTTCTCAAGCCAACCAACCCCCTAAACCAGAAAGTAAAAAGTAGGTAGACATCACGAACTGCGTACACCACGATGGATGAAAATTTATTTTAAAATCAGATGGTTGTAATTAAACGTAAGATGGCGAGCAGTAACTCTACCAGAATCTCTCGCCCGCCTGCTTCTATCGACTGGTTATTGTGCGATCGCTTGCAGAACAATCTTGCCGCGAGTATGTCCCTGCTGGCTCAGTTCTTGAGCTTGACGAGCTTCTGCCAGAGGAAACACTCTTCCTATATCGATCTTAACTTGTCCGCGATCGATCGAATTGGCAATTTCACTCAGCAACGAAGCTTTTGGTTGTACTATCATCGTGGCACAACGCAAATTGCGTTGTGCTGCCATAGTTGACAGGGACAACACCGAAATCTTATCGACAACGATAGAACAGCGATCGCCATTCACCATTCACCTTTAAAGACTAACTCGCTTCAAAGGAGAAGCAAAGAGCGATCGCAACGCAGACTGACGTTGTTCGGGGGATTCTGAGGCTAAATTCCACAAACTTTCATAGAAAAAGAACGATACGCCTGCAAATTGCTCTTGGCGGACGGTTTCTACTTGAGTTTTAATTTGCTCAAAAGCAATCGGACGACCTTTTAATCCTGATAAAACCCCAATCCCAAAGGGAATATGTTGTTTAGCTGCTTTTACTTCTGGCTGCGATAACTCTCTCCTAAAAGCATTCATATCATTGCGATATACTTGCAGCACTAATTCTTCTACTAACCCCATTCTTTCCCATTTTTGCCAGTCAGCGAGGTAACAATTGAGAGAAAAAGTTTGTGGATTGGGAGAAACCGAGACGATCGCATCGGCATTATTATCTTTAATCGCGCTAAATACCTGTTTGAGATAATTAGTAACTTTATCGGCTCTCCAGCGCGTCCACTCTATCCATTCTTGATTTTGGACGATGCAACTACTAGCCGTTTTGATATTCGCTGGCGGTTTCGGCGGCAATTTTCCGTTGTGTTCTTGCTGATACAGCTTAACCGTATACTCGTCATAGCCAAAGTCGTAAGGAAACCCAAAATGGTCGTCTACTTGAATTCCATAAAGTTCTGGATATTTTTGAGCTACTTCAGTAAATAAATTGACAAAATATTGCTGTACTTCTATTTTTTCTGGATCTAACCAAAGATGTTTTTCGATATATTGTTTGCCATCAGAAGTTGTTAAAATCCAATCGGGATGTTGTTGCGCCAACTTTTGCTTAGGAAAAAGCATCATGCCATGTTCATACCAAGCATAAATATGTAGCCCTTGTCTTTTCCCTTCTTTAATTGCCGTTTGCAGTGGATCGGTAAAAGGAAAAGAGATCAGTTTATTTCTGGACGAATATTTACTAGGATAGGTAGTACCGCCGTTATAGACATCAACATATACTGTATTATAATTTTGCTGAGATAGTCGATAAAATACATTATCGATCGCACTAGTATAAGTTAATAAAGAATTCCCTACATGACTTAACCAAACCCCTTTAATCCTATCTGAAGTTTGAGGTGTATTAGTTGGCGCAGCAGTCAAAATATTAAAAATAATAATTCCAATGATTATAGTAAAACTAAATTTCAAAGGTCGCCTAAATTGTTTAAAATACATCGTTTTTCAACAATATAATGATCGAATTAAAGATTTAAGCTAACCATTATATATAGCAATCCTAAATCGCCACATACTAAAAGTAATATTTTTGGAGTTTAAACTTGAGAATTTGGATTAATTAAGAATTAACTGAAAGTTGCAGGATTAGTGATTTATTAACTCCTCGATTAACTGCAAGTTGAGCTTTTCTACATTACTTAAAACGATCTCCGCACCAGCTTCAAGCAACTTCTGAGCATAGTCTTCTTGTCTTGTCTGCGAAGTTTGCACATGAGGGGGAAGAATTCCAATCCCCAGCCAATTACGTTCTGGTTTAAGTTCTCTGGCTTTGGTTACTGTATACATATCCGCTACCGTATCTCCTAAATAGAAGGCAGGGATATTATTCGGCGTATTAGTAATTTGAGCGATCGCTTCAAACATGCCTGTGGGATCTGGTTTGCTAGGCGCGTCTTCCATCGCCACTAAGATCGGATTATCTAGCTTGAGACGATGTTTAATCGTAAATTCTGCCGAACCTCTGGTTGCACCGCTAAAAAAGCCATAACCAACTTGATTGTTACTTAATTGCTCGAAATAATCAGGAGTTACTAACAATGGTTCATTGGCAATGTAGCCATCAAACAATTCTGGATGCTTGCCACGATAACGCTCTTGAAAAAACTCGACAATGCGATCGTAATCTAACCCAACGTCTTCGCGAGTTTTATCCATAGCTTCAAAATAACGATAGATCAACTCTTGTGACGCTTCCCAGTCATTATTCCAAATTCCCTCGGATTTGAGGTTGTCTAGGTCTTCCATTGTTGGTCGCCACCCACCATTCGTAAACTCTTCTACCGTATCGGCGATCGCTTTACGATAGGAATTACCCACATCGCGTATTACACCGTCAATATCAAAAATAACAATTGCTTTAAATTGATTTTGGTTCATATTTAATTACTACTAAGGTGTCTGCGATCGCCCTACGGTTGATAATTACTTGCATTTCAATCGTTAATCCGTAATCAGGCTTTTTCTTAAATGCTCAATGTTCAATGTTCAATGTATAATTATTGTTGGTTTACTATGTAAAATATTCCTTAAAATAAATTTATTGGAGGCTTAATTGGAGTCAGAGGCAAGATTTAAATTAAAAGTTCTGTGGTTAGATAAAAACGTAGCGATCGCTGTAGATCAGGTAGTAGGCAAAGGCACTAGTCCCTTAACAGCCTATTACTTCTGGCCTCGTAATGATGCCTGGCAACAGTTAAAAGACGAATTAGATTCAAAGCATTGGATTGAAGAAGCTGAAAATATTGATATTCTCAACCAAGCAACGGAAGTAATTAATTTCTGGACAGAAAGAGGTAAAGTTACTCCTATGACCCAGGCACAAACAAAGTTCCCTAATATTGTGTTTACTGGAACAAATTAGTTGCTACCCAAGAAGATATTTTTGATTTGAGCTTCAAAACTAAAAAAATATCTTGGCTCACAGCCAAAAAACAGATAGAAAGGGCAGAGTTAAGAGCTATTCTGCCCTTTTTAGCATTAAATTTAGGATTTAATAGTCATCTATTAACTATATTGTGCCACCTGAAGCTTGAAAGCGCGCTCTAGCTCTCTTCATTGAGCTTTCTGCTTGGATTTTCTCTTGGCGGTCATCACTGTTGCCAACTTGCTCAAATCTCGATTGTGCGGATTGATACTCGTTTCGAGCAGCATCGCGATCGATGTTATCACCCAATTCTGCGCCATTGACTAAGATTTTAATCTCATTATTTTCTACTTCAGCAAAGCCACCCATTAAAGCGATCGCCTTCCATTCTTTACCAGGACGTACCCGTAGCACGCCGATTTCTAAAGCAGTCAACAGTGGAGCATGACCTGAAAGAATCCCCAGTTGTCCAGTGGTGCTAGGCAGAATAACTTCTTCTACCTCATCATTCCAAACTGTCTTATCTGGAGTTATTACTTTTACACTTAACACCATTTCTTTAACTATTATTTATTGATTATTTTCTTGCCGATCTCAACAGCTAGCAGCAAGAGGATCGAGATATCTAAAATCCCAGATCCACTCCTTACTGCTACACTGCTTTTTTAATTAAGCTGCTTTTAGTTTTTCCGCTTTGGCTTTAGCTTCTTCGATGTCGCCGACTAAGTAAAATGCCTGCTCGGGCAAGTCATCTAATTCACCGTTGAGAATCGCTTGGAAACCTTTGATCGTATTTTCTAGAGAAACATATTTTCCAGGGGAGCCTGTAAATACTTCTGCTACAAAGAAAGGCTGAGACAAGAAACGTTCAATTTTACGCGCGCGATCTACAACAATGCGATCGTCTTCAGAAAGTTCATCCAAACCAAGAATTGCAATAATATCTTGTAATTCTTTATAGCGCTGAAGAGTCGATTGCACAGCACGCGCAGTGTTGTAGTGTTCTTCGCCGACAATACTTGGCTGAAGCATAGTACTGGTGGAATCGAGAGGATCTACCGCAGGATAAATCCCTTTAGAAGCCAATCCACGAGATAATACTGTAGTTCCATCCAGGTGAGCAAAAGTAGTTGCAGGAGCAGGATCAGTTAAATCATCCGCAGGTACGTATACTGCTTGAATTGAAGTAATTGAACCTTCTTTAGTGGAAGTGATTCGCTCTTGTAAATCGCCAACATCAGTACCGAGAGTAGGTTGGTATCCTACCGCCGAAGGCATCCGACCGAGCAATGCTGATACTTCAGAACCAGCTTGCACAAAGCGGAAAATGTTATCAATAAATAGCAGTACGTCTTGCTTATTAACGTCGCGGAAGTATTCAGCCATAGTTAAAGCAGAAAGACCCACGCGCATTCTTGCTCCAGGTGGCTCGTTCATTTGACCATAGACCAGAGCAATTTTCGATTCTTCGGGGTTATCCGCATTGATCACGTTGGATTCGATCATCTCGTTATAAAGGTCATTCCCTTCACGAGTACGTTCGCCCACACCGCCAAATACCGATACACCACCATGTTGAATGGCAATGTTGTTGATCAATTCCATCATAATAACGGTCTTGCCAACACCTGCACCGCCGAATAGACCAATTTTTCCACCCTGACGATAGGGAGTCAGTAAGTCTACAACTTTAATGCCAGTTTCAAATACTGTTGGAGCTGTGTCTAAGTCAGTTAACTTAGGAGCGGGTCTATGAATGGGGAATTTCTCATCTGTAGTTACAGGACCTTTTTCGTCTACAGGTTCACCCAGTACGTTAAAAATTCTGCCTAGAGTTCCTTTTCCTACAGGTACGCTAATTGGTGCGCCAGTATCGACAATATCCATGCCTCTAACTAACCCATCAGTACTACTCATAGCAACAGCACGAACCTGGTTATCCCCAAGTAGTTGTTGCACTTCGCAGGTAACTGAAACTTCCTGTCCCGCAGGATTTGTTCCTTGTACTTTTAAAGCATTATAAATACGGGGCATTTTTCCGCTAGGAAATTCGGCATCTAGTACAGGGCCGATAATTCGGGTAATTCTACCAGTGGTTGTTTTATCTGTGGTGGCTACCATTTTCTTATATCTATTTGGTGGTTAGCTGTTTTATATGGCAGGTAAAATCTTAAAAAAAGTGTAAAATTTTGCCATCTTCAAGATTATCATTTAACGAATCATCTAGAAAATATAGTTTTGCTAGTTTTGTCGCTCTTCTGCCAAAACTAAAGTTGTGCAGTAATTAAATTTTAATGAGAAAACTGTAACAATTTATCAAGAAAATACCAAGCAAGATTAAATTAGATTAATAAAAAAAATTGACAGCAATTCGCTTAATTGAGTATTGTTTGTCAAATGCATGATGTTTAGAAGGCTATAGACTGCAATACGCAATTCACCATAGTATGTTTCAAAAATTAGAATAATAATTTGGGTACTGTTTTTAAAACTCATTCTTCTGTAGGATGGCAATTAGCCAAGCAAATAATAAGAAATGTTGATTAAGTATTGGCAATTGTGCCTCAAAGCTTGGCAACAATTAATACAAAGCAACTTGAATTGCCTTGTTTTGAATGCAGAAGTTTTTTGGTGGTTGAGGTTTGGTATCCTCTAGTCGGTAGTTGCTTGGCTTCAAATAATAGTTAATGAATATCTAGTCTTATGAATCGAAACACCTTATTGGTAGAATCTGGGGATAATTTGACCCAAAATAAACCAATCAAGCAAAAAGATCTTGCTACAATTTCCATTTATGGTCTGAGCTTGATATCTGCTGGATTATTTCTCTTTTTGCCCCTGGTAAACTTGCTCAGTCCTAGTCCTTGGCAACGTTATATGGGTGCAATCCACGGCTGTGCTTCCTTATTTGCTGTAGTAGTAATTGCTTATGCAGGACACTTAGCTTTTCCTTTGCTCAGAGGTAACGCAGCAATTCTCCCTCAAATGCGTACTTTAACCTTCTGGGCAAGTTGCTTGTCTTTTATGGCGATTGTTTCGGGGAACTGGGTTTATATGCGCTATCGCGCTCCTGTTAATGGCGCAAGAGCTTGGATAACTGAAAATACTCCTTTGGTTCATTACTTGTTTATGGAGTATCACGAATTTACCGTACTGTTTACCTTGCCTTTGGGTATTGCCTGTACCTGGAGTCTATGGAAGTATGGAGATTCAATTCTTGCTCAACAAAATCGTTCTGTACTCACCGCTACTTGCTTTGCACTGATGGCAATGATGTTTTTTGCCATTGGTGGATTAGTTACTGGTTTAAACGTCGCGAGAATTCACTCTTTGTAATTATTTCTCGGTAAATACTCTTCGTCAAGTATCTCTTGGTAAAGTGCTTCGCCCTAGCTATCGGCTTCTTAGCTATCTGCCTAAGTCATCTAAAGAAGCTAAATAGTTCCACTTAATTAAACATGAAATAATTGTAGGTTGGGTTGAAGGATGAAACCCAACAGCTATTCATATATTCATAATGGACGGGTTTCGCTATCGCTCTACCCATCCTACGAATAATTAGGTTGACCTACTTAAAAGCTTTGAGCTTTGAGCTTAAATGCTTTTTTGGTAAAGATTAATTGTTGTCTACTCAAAATATCCAGTTTATGCATAAATCAAGATCAGCTTATTTTTCACCATCTCCCTGGTATGTTCGACTGGGCAATTCTCTAAAAAGATTTCCTCAAGGGTTAGCTAGAGGTGCTAAAAAACCTCCCGAAACCTCAAGCGCGGCTGCGGCTGCGTTAATTAGTGCTGGTTTCGCTAGCTTTGTTATGATGGTTAACCAGCATTTTGCATCTGCTTTTAAGAGTTATGAAGACCTGATTTGGAATTTGGGTGCATGGATTCCTGGTAGTCGTAATGCCGATCCGCTGTACGGAGAAATTGGCTCTTATTCTGGCAAAGAAACTATTTTACTGGTTACGTGGTTAGTTAGCTGGTTATTCCTAGCTTGGCTATGGCGCGATCGCAAAATTAAAGGAAATACGATTTTCTTTTCCCTGTTTTTTTTCTTGGTTGCCTCAACTGTGATGAATTGGCATCCTTTGTTTCCTTATTTACCTTTAATGCCTAAATAAGGCAATATCCAGTTGAATCGAATTTTTTTGGGAATAAAATTATGAATACAGATCAATCTCAGCAGTTATCATCGGGCAACTTAAATGATTTGGCAAATAGTAAGCCAACAGTAACAGCTCACAAGTTACATAAATATGTTTGGGGATTAGTCGGGATTGTGGGATTATTTTTTGCAAGTTTTCCCATCGCTTATACACGAGTGGCTCATAATAAAGAGTTTGGTCAACAGCCTCTGCACTCTATTGACTGGGATGAAAGTCAAAAAGCTAACCTAGTCTACCCAACGCCAAAGCCAAAGTAACCTAATTAAATCAAACTAAGTGCGATCGCCCTAACTATTAGACGTACTAATCAGCTAGGTTGGGGCGATCTACTCACCAACGACAATAACTTGAGAGAATAAGAGAACAGTATTAGCTTAGAGTGTTGAATCAATTGACAAGATGCCAAACTCTTGAAGTGCAGGCACAAAGTTTTTATTTTCGTGACTAGGACGACTCAACTTGATTAGAGCAAAACGTTGAGCAGGATTCAAATTAGACCACTGCTCTAAAGACAACGATACATGATGTTCTTGGGCTTTGGTTTGAACGCTTTGAGCAATATTGGTTTTATTTAACCAGGGTGGATTAGGGTCTATGTTCAACTCTTTAGCAGGTTGACCAGTTTTAGCAATGATTAAGTTTTGTAGCCATTGACGATATGTCTGGCGTTCATTAGAAGTGCTACAGGGCAAATTTACTAAAGTCTCGCGTTCAGTCTGACTAAATTGATTCCAGTGAAATAGTTTTAGCTTAACACCACAGTTATCAAGCTTCATCCTGACCAACATCGGAATACATTGTAATGTGTCAACAAAATCTGTTTCAAACTGAAAATAATTTGTTGATTTTGGCTCTTGTGGTTGAGGTTTAGTATTTCCTATCATTTTTCACCTTGACCAAATAATAACTTCAGCATATGCGGCGGTTGTTAGAGTGATTAATTCTCATCATATTCAATTTTGTCAAGACAAAGTGCATAGTTGATTTGATTTAACTTGCCAAAATTTAAATAGTCGATAAAATCAGCAGTATCTTGGATCGATGTAGTCAAGTATATATGTAGTTATTTAGTTGCGAACCTTAGTACCTTAATTAGGGTGAAATATAGCAACTATTAATATTCACCTATTTATCTAGTTATAAAGTGATTAAATCTCGTCTTCAACCCAGCAAATCAAATACTGTTAAGTCTAAACTTAGATCCTTAAGACAACAAGGCTGGTTTTGGTTCAGTCCTTGGCGGCAGCTTGATTGGGTATTGCTGTTATCAATAATCAGCGTAACTGTATTCGGCGGACTCACAATTTATAGTACCGAGTTGGGTACAGAACATAGCTATAGCTACCAACATTGGCTAATTGGCACATTAGGATTAATTATTACCCTGGTTTTTGCTCGTTGGCATTATCTAATATTATTGCGTTGGCACTGGTTGATTTATGCTCTAACTAACATCTCTCTCATTGCAGTAATTTTGACAGGAGTATCGGCAAAAGGGGCGCAACGCTGGATCAACATTGCAGGTTTTAATGTTCAACCTTCTGAGTTTGCCAAAATTGCGATGGTAATTACTTTAGCCGCTTTATTACATAACCAAGAGGATACAAATTTAAAAACTATTTTGCGAACTTTGGCGATTACGGCTGTCCCTTGGGGTTTAGTATTTATCCAGCCCGATCTAGGAACATCTCTCGTTTTTGGGGCGATCGTCATCGCCATGCTGTATTGGGCAAACGCCAAAATTGGTTGGCTGATTTTAATGGTTTCTCCGCTGTTTTCGGCTATTCTATATAATCTTTATCTTCCAGGCTGGATCATGTGGGTTTTAATCGTAATGGGAATTGCCTGGTTAACTTTGCCCAACAGAATTATTTCAACCCTCGCTGCTTTGGTGATTAATTTGGGTGCAGTGGAGTTAGCGATCGTTTTTTGGAATGTATTAAAAGACTATCAAAAGCACGATTGACTCTATTTCTCGATCCCGAACAAGATCCTTTAGGTGGAGGATATCACTTGATTCAATCACGAATTGCGATCGGTGCGGGTGGATTCTGGGGCAAAGGATGGCATCAGGGGACTCAGACTCAGCTAGATTTTATTCCCGAACAGCATACTGATTTTATTTTCTCTGCCGTTGGGGAGCAATTTGGCTTTATAGGCTCTATTCTTTTACTGGCAGTATTTTGGCTCATCTGTATTCGTTTGCTGTGGATTGCCAATACGGCGAAGGATAATTTTGGTTCTTTATTAGCGATCGGCACTTTAACTATAATTGTCTTTCAGATAATAATTAATATCAGTATGACGATTGGATTAGCACCGATTACAGGTATTCCCCTTCCTTGGATGAGCTATGGTAGATCTTCCCTGTTATCAAGCTTTATCAGCATCGGTTTGGTTGAGTCGGTTGCTAGCTATCGAGAAAAGGTGCGTAGCGATCGCGCTTTTTAATCAGTGATAATTAGAATTGGCGATCGCTAATTTACTTACTTAACTAGCCATAAGACTCGATCTTTTCTTGACCATCAGGCATAGTTGGGGCAAACTTCTTTAAACCTAAATATTGCTGTAAAACATGCCAGACATATAGAGGATTGAGAATAGCATAACGCTGCCAGAGTCTTTTAGGCTCTTGAATTAGACGAAACACCCATTCTAAACCCGCGTCCTGCATCCATTTTGGTGCTTGAGGTAAAGTTCCTGCATGAAAATCAAAAGCTGCACCAACTGCCAAAATAGGAATGTTGAGTAAATTTCGATATTCATAAGCCCAAGTTTCTTGTCGAGGACAGCCTAAGCCAAGAAACACTGCACTAGCACCAGAAGCCTTAATTCTCTCAACTAACTCTAAACGTTCATCGGTCGAAAGTCTTCTAAACTTAGATTCTTCCATTCCTGCAATCTTAAATCTAGGATAAAGCCGTTTGAGATTATCAGCGAATTTTGCTAAGGTTTCTTTTTTGCTACCGTATAAATAAACGCTTAGTCCCTCTCTGGCGAGAGATTCAGCTACTTTGAGAGTTAAGTTTGGTCCATAAACGCGATCGGGCAACTGCTTTTTGTAAATTCCAGATAGCGCCCACCTTACAGGTTGTCCATCAGGAACAACCAAATCAAGACCGTTCAAGCGCCTAGCATGGGTACTATCCAGAAAACCAGTCATGACCCCGTGTACTGCTAAAGCACTCACAGCAAATGCCTGCTTATTTTTAGCTGCATTAGTAATGCTTGATACCGCAGATTCGTAATCGACGGCACTAACGTTAATTCCTAAGATTGAATATTTTCCTAAATTAATCATGTTTTAATTCCATCTTTCGATACCGCTTTCATAAATCTCTGACAAAATTTGCTTGATATCGTATTTAAGTGACCAGTCTGGATAGTGAGATTTAAACTTGGATAAGTCACTAACGTACCAAATGTGATCGCCACTACGATTAATGTCTGTATATGAGTAATCTAATGTCTTGCCAGAAAGTTCCTGAGCAATGGCGATCGCCTCAAGCATTGAACAGTTGCTTTCTCTGCCACCACCAATGTTGTAAACTTCGGCTACGCGAGGATTTTTATAGAACTCATAAAAGGCAGAGATTAAATCTGAAGAGTGGATGTTATCGCGAACCTGTTTTCCTTTGTAGCCATAGATAGTGTATGGCTTGGCGATCGCAGTACACTTAACTAAATAGGCTAGAAATCCGTGTAATTCTGTTCCCGAATGATTAGGTCCAGTTAAACAGCCTCCTCTAAACGAAGCAGTGCGAATCCCAAAGTAACGTCCATACTCTTGCACAAGTACATCAGCCGCCACTTTAGAAGCCCCAAACAAAGAATGTTTGCACTGATCGATGCTCATACTTTCTGGTATTCCCTGAGCATATTCATGAGTCGCCTCAATTTCCCAGCGTTTTTCTAATTCTTTTAAAGGCAAGAAGTTAGGTAAATCTCCGTAAACCTTATTAGTAGAAGTAAAGATAAAAACCGCATCGGGACAATATTCGCGAGTCGCCTGAAGCAAATTCAATGTGCCGTTGGCATTAACTGTAAAGTCAGAAAAAGGGTCTTGAGCAGCCCAGTCATGAGATGGTTGGGCTGCTGTATGAATGATTAGCGATATATCATCACCGAAGTGTTGAAATATTTGTTTAATCGCATCATAATCGCGAATATCTACTTCACGATGCTGATAGTTATTAATTTCTTTTTCTAACCTTTGGCGATTCCACTTGGTTGAAGCTTCTTCTCCAAAGAAAAACTTACGCATATCATTATCTATACCGACAACATCCATTCCCAAGCTACTGAAGAATCTGACGGCTTCTGAGCCGATCAAACCAGCAGAACCAGTAATAATTGCTACACCCATATTTAACTTTAATTCAGCTTTATTTTTTAACTGCTTATTTATCTCAATTACCCAACTGTTATCTGAAATTTAGAGTTGAAATCTAATAAGTTTCAGATGAGTTATGAGTATTTACTATTAAGTATATTTACTACCAAGTCTTTGCCATAATAGCTTGGATTGATAAATATGTCGATAACTAATCAGTAAAAATGCTGAGAAAAAAAGCTACCATAATTATAGATTTGATTAATCAGCAAATTATCAATTAAAGCAGCCCATAGTTTCAAATAATTAACAGTTTATTTGACAAGGGAGTGAGTTTTTTGGATAAGCTCAGGTTAAAAATTAGCTATGAGCTTGGTTACGGTAATTATTGATCTGAAGTACTTAAATATTGGCGACAAATAGCCTGACTGGGGAAAGATTCACCTTTATTATTCTTGGCTACTTAAGATAGCGCGGTTGTCCAGCTAAACACGGTGAATAGTTTTATATTCTTGATACTCACTGCCAAGACTGCCAGTAATCATGCCAGCTCCCAAAAATGAAGTTTGAATGCCTCTAACAAATACTGCTTTGCGACCAAAAGATAGAGCTGCTGTTAATATCCCCTGGACTAAGCGAAAAACACCTTTAGCAAATCGCTGAATTCTAGTTCCTATAGAGCGATTTTGAACTAATTCGCAAAAGGCGAATCCATTTCCGCGTCGATAAGCTCTTTGCCACAGCCATTTATAATTAGTTCGACTAGCTGGAAGCCATTCTGTAACCAAAGCTTTATCTGCCCAGATAGCCTTATATCCCTTTTGATAAACCTGCATAAATAGATGAGTATCGTCCGCGCCATTAGAACGAAACTGTTCATCAAAACGAATATGCTGAAACAATTCTGCCTTAGCAAAAAGGTTGCTAGTGTAAGCATATCCATAGTTGTGACACAAATTTTGCCCATTGGCTAAATTGCCAGTCCCAAAAAAGCTCTGAAGCCAATCAGCAGGTTGTTTAACAAAGTGAGGTGCTACTGGACCCGTCAGAATATCAGCAGCAAATTCCTGTTGAGCTGCCATCAACTCATCTAGCCAGTTTTCAGCAGGCACTTCGTCATCATCCATAATGGCAATAAAATCTACATCATTTTTGGCTATGTCTACTGAATGATTTCGAGCAAAGGGAATGCCTCTTTGCTGTTCGATTTCGTATACTAGCTGCATTTCGTGATGAGCCCCAAATTCATCGCAAACAGTTCGAGCCGAACCTTCGGCATCATTATCCACAATCACCAGCTTAAGATCTGGCGCTGGATTTTTGGTGAATTTTTGTCTTGCCACACCCTCAAGCAATCTCTTGAGTCCGTCAGGTCGGAAACAGGTAATTACACAAATAGCAATTTTAGTAGGCTGGACATTATTTAAGGTTTCGGTTTCGTTTTCTACAACTCTCATGTATTCTTATGTTTATTGTCCTAAATAAGGCGTGAGGGCAATAATGCCACTTATGAATTATGAATTAGATTGCAGATTAAGCGATCTACAGTCAATTAGTAGCAACATAATAGTACTACTTTTATTTTTAAGTTTTATTTTGCCTCAAAGCTTGCATTTATGTTTAAGCTAATCTTTGATTACCTAAATTTTCTGACTTAATTACTGTCATTGTAATTAAACTATATTCTGGTTCATATTTGGGTAAAGATTGTAACTTAGTATTCACTTTATATAGTGAGCTATTCTAATTATTGCCATGCTGTTTCTCAATTAACTCTAAAAGTCGAGTAATTTCGTGCTGTATTGAGGTATTCCATCTTTGGCGATATGCAGTTAAGTTTAATTCTTGAACCGATAAAGAGCGAATAGCCTCAGCAATTGACTCTGCCTGATTGTCAACCAACACCGCCCATTCTCCAAACAGTTTTTCTGTCAGCGAAGTGCGACTAATAACTAGTTGAGTATTAGAAGATAGAGCTTCACAAGCACCACTCGGTTGGGTAGCATCACTAGTAGTTAGCACTAAAGCAGCCAGACTGGAACACAAAACCTGATGGTAGTCTTTGGTTGCCAAAAACCCCGTCAAAGTTACGTTGTGCAACTGCTGTAAGCTGCTGGCAGTTGCTGCATCAAGTTTGTTTACATCAGCGGTAATGACAAAATTGTATTCACTTAGTCTTCGCATACTTTCGATTAGCAACTCTACAGGCTCATCCCAAGGATCGAAAGAGGCAATCACCAAAATTTGTTCTGGTAGGCGTTTGGGAGGAGAAGACGGCGCGATCGCCTTGATGGGATCACAAATCGTAAACAGTGATGCTGAGGGATACATACCTTTAACTAGCTCAAACATCTCGGTATTATGGACAATTATCCCCAAAGAATTATTTAAAATAGCTTGGGAAAAAGGCAATTTTTGCCACATCTCCACCTGAAATAAGGGGTTGTGAGCATCAATCAGGTAAGGAGTTTTGGTGATTAATGCGGGTAGAGCGCTAAAAGTGGGTGGACATTGGGCGATCGCAAAATCAGGCTTTGTCAGCAGAATATCTTTAATATTGACCACTAGTTTAAATAAATAATCTAAAGGTCGAAGATATTTACTTTTAAACAGATGAGGAAAGAATTGTAGTTCACAATTCAATAGAGAAGCTAGCACTTCTGGTCTTCGTTGATAGTTTTTCCAAACAATAAATAAACCATTGGGTTTGGTTTGAGGTGTTGTTTCTAGCATTAATTGAATAGATTAATGGGTTGTTGCTACACAATCTGATCTTCTAAAATATCGCTTTAGTGTGTATATATCGATTAAGTCATGGTCATGAAAAGCTGTTGAGATAATTTGACAATGAGACTAATTTTATGAATTTTCCTTGATTAATTATACGCGCAAATTAACTTCATCTAGTAATTATTTAATGTCATAAATGTTCTAAAATCAGTTTAAGCTGATTTTCTAGAATATAAATAGACAGCGCTCCACAAGACAATCATCAATAAACATTCGGAGATCAGCGTTGCCCAAATAGCACCACGCCAGCTATATAAGGGAATCAGCCAAAAATTAATCAGGGCATTGGCGATCGCTACCAACACCTGTGATCCACTCCTAACTCTTTGTAAATCTGCTCCTGTTAAAGTATCAGCTGCAAATATGTGCATTGTCCTAAAGAAAATAGTGGGAGAGAGCCATATTAAGGCAGTTGCTGAATCCGCATATTCAGAACCCAAAATTAACGGTACTAGAGGGGCAAAAACCGCAAGTCCGACAATAGCTATGAGCGAATAGCCTAAAGACATTGGCAGCAATTTCTTGCATAGTGCAAAACTACCTCTTATTCCTGAAACTCCCTGCTGAAAAAAGTTTCTAAACGAAGCCATTGCCAAGGACAAAATCGGCGTAAACGAGACATTTAAAATGTGGTAAGCAGCCCCATAAATCCCAGCAGATTCTAAGGTTGATAACTTAGCCAGCATGGATTTATCAAGATCATTATAAATAGTTTGAGCTGAAATTCCTACAGCGAAAGAAAAACCTAATTTTAGATCCTTCCCAATCTTTGAAAAGACAAACTTAGGATAATCTACCTGCTTCACTAGTAAATAAGTAGAAATAACCGCAGAACAAAAGGTGGCAAAACAGTAAATATTTGTCCAGGCTAAAAGACTGGGGTGGTCAAATAAGGCAATTAAAACTAAAACACCAAAAAATCTGTTTAGTGACAGCAAAAACATAATTTTTGCAGTATAGCCGAGCATCCCAACTCCGACAAAACTGTCTCGAACTAAATCGTTTAATCTTAAAAAGATTAAATTAGCCAAAGCAACCACGAAGACAATCTCCAGAGAAATTCCAGGGATGGGAAAAAAACTATAAACTATTAAGATTAAACTTATAAATATTGAACCAAAAACAAGCGTTTTTAAAATTCCCGTACCCCAAGCTTCGCGAAATGTACTTCTTTGCCGAGAAACATTTTGAATAATGATCTGTTCACTACCCCAGCTAGCAAAAGGTATAAAAATAGAGACTATAGCAATTATTCCTACATAAGCCCCATATTTTTCGGGAGCAAAGGTGCGGGCTAAAATTACAAAGTAAATCCCCTGAACGATTAACTGTAAAATAAAAGATTGAAAAAGTGCCAAGGAATCTTTAAATCTTCCACTGTTAGTTAGTTGCTGAATTTTGGCTAGAGCTTTTTTTTTGGCATCAATTAATTAATTTAAAGACTTGATTTTCGAGGTTGTTTTCATAGAGTAGATTGCTGCTAAAGAGAGAATCCAGAGCGTGCTTTGGCTCAAGAAAGATACTTCGGTGAGGTTGAAAAATATAGTATAGAGTAAAAGCAAGAAAATCCAGAGCATTTTTAAGTCTTTAAACAATAAATATTTAAATAGTGAATTAAAAACACAGCCAAAATAGTTAATGCTAAACACAGCTAGCCCAATTAAGCCTATGTCTAGCCAAATTTCAATAAAGCCGTTGTGTGCATGTGGAGGAATCCAAGTATGAACTTTCCAAATTATATCTGTTTCTCGGTGTGAGCTAGAAAAAAATGCACCATATCCATAACCAAACCAGGGCTGTTGCTGGATAAAACCCCAGAGATCTGCCCACAAAGGAGTTCTGCCTGTCAGAGTAATATCGCGATCGTAGACATTTAAGATCGTATTAAAATTAATCATAATTAGGAATAGAGATACCGCAATTAGGATTAACAAAAGCAACAGGGCGAATACTCTCTTTTTTGATTTAAAAGAAATCAGTTTTAGTCCTTGGGCTGTCGTAAAAATAAACATCACGCTAATCAAAGATGTTGCAGAGTGAGCGAATAAAATGATCACGACTGAAAGTAAGCAACAAATTTTGAATAGTGTTCGATATTGCTTGGCTGAAATGGATAGAAAGTAAAAAGTGAGAAAGCTCATAACCATAGCTTCTCCCAAACCATTTTTATGAGGATAAATGCCCCGCCAATCACCAGAAGGCATAATTCCGTAAGTGGGAATGATTAAGGCAAACAAAAAACTACAGAACAAACCTATTCCAAAGCTCCAACTGTATATTTTTAGCTGCTCTTCAAAGGTATATCTTGACCCTAAATACAGGGCAAATGCGCTAGTACCGATTAGAGAGATCGCTTTTCTCAGGCTGATATCAGGAATTGAAGACTGAGAAATCGAAAATACTACTAGTCCAAGCAAAAACAACAGCCACCAATTGGTCTTGAGAAATGCGACTGTTCTTGGCAAGCGAAAGCCTAACAAGGCAAAGGTAATGAGATAAATTAAGATAAAAGCAAAGCGTAGCAACGCACTATCTATATCTCCTTCTTCTCCGCCAATTGATGCTCCTAAAATCAGGCTATAAAATCCTTGGGAAAATAACAGCAAAGAAGCTACTGCAAACGCATTTTCCCAAGGACGAATTGATAATTTCATGCTTCTTTTAATTTAGGAATAACAACGCCTTTGTTGTTTATGGTTCAAAGTAGGCAAACTAAGTCAAGATTTAGTTAAATAAAATATAGTTATCTAACTACTTTAACTACTTTTTATGAGCGTAGTAGTGACTACTGTAATGATAAGGCTCTTGCTTCATATCAGCTCCATTGACAATTACGCCTAAAACTTTTAGCCCAGTACTGTCAAGCATCTTTTTGGCTGCGCTAGCACTGTTGTAGTCTGCTACTCCTGGGCGAACTACAAACAAGAAACCATCGACAACCTTGCCAATGATTCTTGTGTCGGCAATGCCAAGGATTGGTGGAGTATCAAAAATAACCTGATCGTATTCGGGCGCTACTTCCGCGATGAAATTGAGAAAAGAAGGTGAATCGATCAATGCTATGGGATTATTTGGTATTGAACCAGAAGTCAAAACATCAAGATTAGGCATCACGTTTTGAACTGTTTCTGACCAGGATACTTTTCCTGATAAAACTTCACTCAAACCTATCTGGTTAGAAATTTCCCAAATATGATGCTGAGTGGGACGACGCATGTCTGCATCAATTAACAAAATACGCTGACCACACTGCGATCGCGCCACGGCAAGATTGGCTGATACCGAAGATTTTCCTTCTTGCGGTACTGAGCTTGTGATCGCAATCACTTTTTTCTTGGCGTTAGCATCGAGCAGATTGAGATTGACCTGAATATTTTGGTAAGCTTCTTTTAAAGGCATCATCGATACTTCGCTAACAATTTGTTCAGGCAGATTTGCCTTTTCGCTCCCAGGAAGCTGAAACTGTTGGTCATTTCCACCCAAACTTAGATCTGGTACCACCCCGTGAAGGGGATAAGCGAACATGTTTTCTACTTCTTGAGTGTTTTTGATGGTGTTGTCTTTAAGATCTAAAAGAAAAGCTAAAGCTGTACCAAAAAGCAGCCCCATCATTGCTCCTGCCGCGACAATTACTTTAGCATCAGGATTAACGGGATCTTCTGCTAGAGCTGCTGCCGAAATCACTCGAACTTTATCGACTTTGTAATCTTGACGAATACTGATCTCATTAGCCTTACTTAAAAGAGTTTGATAGTTCTCGGTTACAGACTTAAGCTTACGCTCCAATTGTCGTTGTTGTTCTTCTAGCTGAGGAGAAAGATTCGACCTTTTTTGGTAGGTGTTATAAGAGTTTTTTAGGGATGCTAATCTCTGCTCTAAACCTTCTTTTCGTAACCCGAGATCGGCAAACTCGGTCAGCTGTCCCTGCTTTAATTCTCCTAATCTTAGAATATTAATTTGTCCTGCTAGTCCTTGTTGTTGAGGACCCAAAGTGCTAGCTACTTCTTGCCTCAACAAGGATTCTAAATCTGCTTGTTCCTCTTTGAGACTAATAATTTGGGGAGAACTGTCGGATAAAAAATTGCTCTTTTGAGCAAGCTCCACCTTAACCTTTTGGAGTTGAGCTAATGTTTCTTGTAGAGTGATCGATTGGCTCAAAGAGCTGATTGCTGAGGCCTCTTGCCAACTCATTCCCAGTTGACTCTGCAACCTATTGTAACGGGCATTAACGTCGTTTAAATCGGCGCTTACCTGATTAATTTGATTTTCTACTTGAGCAACCGAATCAATATCGGCGGTAATTTGCCCTTGAAGATCAGAAATACCGTTGCGATTTTTAAAGTTGCGTAGATTTGCTTCGGCATTTTCCACCTCAGTCTCTAATTTTGGTAACTGCTGCTTGATAAAATCTCCGTCTTTGAGCGCTGCTTCACTGTTAAATAAAGCATAACCATCAGAGTAAAGTTCTACTGCCCGATTAACAAAGGAAATAGCTACGTCAGGATCGGCATTTTCATAGGATATTTGTAATAAATCAGTACCGATGACTGGTTCAACCTTGAGCGCTTTTTTGACAGTCTTATAGGTCAGAGGCTCGCCTTTTTCTGATTGAAGGTCAAGTTCTTGAATTACTTTTTCAACAATAGTTCTGGAACTGAGGATCTCAGCTTCAGTTTCAATCGGATCTTTTTCTAAAACGGTTTTTTTTACTTCAGGATTACCATCCTCAATACCGATGCGACGTGAGGTTTGTTCTGGCTCAATGAGCAATCTCGCTTCAGCTTGATAAATATTTTTTGATGCTAAAGCTGCAATTAATGAAAGAGCAAGAACCCCAGCAAAAGTTGCGCTGGCTGGAATCCAGTGTCGTCTGACTACCTGCCAGTAACGACTAAAATCTATATGCTCGCCAATTGGTAAGTTAGAATCCATAAATTTCGATTTGATGAATTTACTGTATTAATTTTATTTATGTTAGAAAATTAAGCGATCGCCAGCCGAAGACTGTAGAGTTCGCAATTATTAATATGCACCTTTAGCTTGAAAGACAACCTGAACCGTCTGGAGTAAAATTTTAAAATCAAGCCCTAAAGACCAGTTTTCAATATATTCAAAGTCTAGATCAAATACCCCCTCAGAGCCAGTATCAGAGCGACCGCTAACCTGCCACAATCCAGTAATTCCTGGTAATACCTCTTGTCGAAAAAAGTGATCTTGAGAAAATTTGGCTACATCTCTAACAGGCAATGGTCTAGGCCCAACTAAACTCATTTCTCCTCGCAAGACATTAAATAGCTGAGGTAGTTCATCAAGACTATAACGACGCAGGTATTTACCAATCCGAGTAATACGCGGATCATCTTTTATTTTAAATAAGATTCCTCCCTGGATTTCGTTTTGTGCCTCAAGTTTTTGCTGTAGTTCGCTGGCATTTTCTACCATGGTACGAAACTTACAGATCTTAAAGTGATTTCCCTTAAGACCAACTCGCGTCTGTCGATATAAAATTGCCCCTGGTGAGTCTAATTTAATTAATAGGGCAATTACCAGTAAGGGTAAGCCGATGATTGCCAACAACAGAGAAGACACCAAAATATCAAAAACTCGCTTGCTGAAAAAGTCAATTCCTACAATTGCCGATTGAGCAAATCTAATCGTTGGTACGCCAATAATTGTGGCAATTTCCGCCTGTCTTGCTGGCAATTTGATGTTAATCGGCAAAATTCTCCAGTTAACACCAATTGTTCTTAATTTCCAGTACAGACTAGCTGCTCCTTTAACTGCTTCCCAAGAACAGATAAACACTTCGTCTAACTCTTTATAGTTAATTTTATCAAGAGCATGGTGAAGTGCTTCATTGTGGCTAAATTTAGACAGATCTAGCTGTCCCGCAATTAGATAGACCTCGCTGCTTTCTAGTAAAGTTTTTGAACTCTTCAATTCTTCTGGATTACCAATAAAAGAATTCTTTGTTTTAAAGGGTAGTATTTTTGGCGGACATAAGACCATGTCCAATTTAAAGTTAAACGCTGTATAGTAACCAATAAAAGAGTTATTACGCCAGCCACCAATAATTGATCAAGAACTTGTGGTTCATAAAATCTCAGCACAACTGGTACAACTGCTATATGAGCAAAAAAAACCGCTTTAATTGGATTAGAAAGATTTCGGCTTCTATTGCCCTTACGGTACAAATCGTAGGCAGAAAAGAGAAAGAGCAGGAATCCTAATACAGTCAAAAACAGACTAAGTATGGCAGGATCTTGTTGCAGAAAATACAAATTCAAGTGCTGCCAACTATGGTGAGAATGGTCAAACGCGACCAGCCATCCTAAGTACAAAGCCAAAGCATCTAGCACAAATAAAATGACTATTTTTATTCTGTAGGAAATTTCTTTTTCAGCTAACTTTAAATATCCAGGAGAACGAAGATCTCTATTCTCTATAATCTGATCGTCTAAATAATCTTTTTTATTGACCGCGTAGTCTGGAGTACTAGAAAATTTATCTAACATAACTTGCTTTTGAATTGGTCTTAAAGTTCTGAGTCAGATCGATCAAGTAATAGCAATATGAACTTTTACCTAAACTACATCCTAAAACTACTTAAGTATTTCACTAGCGATTTAACAGCAGTTTTTTTAAGATAATCAAACTTTAAAAAATATTAATATTAGTATATACATGAATAGAATAAGTATATTCATTTAAGGGAAAATACTTAGCCACAGATAATGTATAACCTACTGCTAATCGCGCTGTCAATGCCTCAAATAGAATGACTCTAACACTTTACAGTAACTTCATTTAAATACAAAAAAAAGTGAAAAACTCTAGTAGGAAATATCTAGCTAAAAAATATCTTTTCGGCGCAGCACAATTAAAGCAATAGTGCTGTAAATCAAAGTATGAACTATTAAAATTCCCCAATTAAGCATCAGATTTGACCAAGTAGGTTCATAAACTGAAGAGGGTTGAAAGATATCATTTAGTACTTCTGCACTCAAAATCGGGTTGGGTTGAGGAGCCATGGCGTTAACATCAGTCAAAGCACCATAAGCGCCAATTGACCATCGACTAAGCATTAGCCAAGAAAGCTTACTGGACCATCCTTCAAGAGTAAATAACACTCCCGAAAAGATAATTTGGGGAATCATTACTAGAGGTAAAATTCCGTTGCCTTCGTTCTCAGTTTTGACAAATGCTGATAGCATCAAACTTAAGCTAGTACTAGCGAGTAAAGTTAAAAAAGTAGTGATGGCAAATCCTAGTGACCAAGGAATTAATTTTGATTGAGGGTCTTGAAAAATCAGCAAGACTACAGCAGAAATGAGTAAGGTTTGAACTAAAGCCAGTCCACCGCGAATCATTAGCTTAGAACTTAAATAGGGGATCAGACGTAAATTAAGTAAGCGTTCGCGAAAATAAATCGCTGCTTCTTGGACTATTTCTCGAATAGCATTAGCTAAACCGATCCAAATAGCGATCGAACTAAAGATAAATAATAGACGTAGTGCTAGAGATGCTTGGGTAATACTGGGGGGATCGGCAACACTTAGAGGTTGTTCGTTACGCAGAGGTAAGCCAGTAAGAGCAATAGTAATTGGGCCTGCTAACAAAGTTAAAATAAGGCTGGTGCGGTCTCGACTAACTAGCTTCCAATACGTCGACATAACAAAGATAGCTGGGCAAACAGAGAGATTCCTATTTGAGAACTATTAAACTTAGCAGCCTGCTGGTTTTCTTTGCCTGGACTTAGAGAATTTTGGACATATGACCTATATTCAGGAGAGTTAATATATTTTTGTGACCAATAGTGTACCCGTTCGGCGATCGCCAGCTTATTTTTACCTTTATTTAACTCAATGTAAATATCGGCAAAATCACCAAAATGCTCGTCTTCAAAATTTCCGCCGTTACGCTGAAAAAATGCGAGGGCTTCTTTGGGAGGGCCATAATAACAAAGGTTGCCCCCTAATCCCATAAAGGCAATGCGATCGCAAATACTAATATTATCGGTAGCGTGGGTCACCAAAGCAATAGTTCTGCCTCGATCTGCTTGCTCTCGTAAAAGCTGCATCATTTCTTTGTCTAAACCAGGATCTAGTCCTGAAGTTGGTTCGTCTAAAAAAAATAGCTTAGGATCTGCTAGTAGTTCGACCCCAATACTAACTCGCTTGCGTTGACCGCCACTGAGTTTAGATACTAGGGTATTGCGCACGTGGGAAAGCTTGATCTGTTCTAAAGTACTGCTAATCACCTCACTGATATTGGTGTCTGGGGGTAGCCGTAGTTGACAGGCACAGCGCAATACTTCCTCGACAGTTAGAGCGCCATGAATTATGTCGTCTTGAGGAACATAGCCAACCTGAGAACGATAAACAGCCCAATTTTTGCGTAGATTATCACCGTTTAAATAGACATTGCCTGAAGATATAGGTGCAATCCCCAATAGCGCCTTCATCAGGGTAGATTTGCCCGCACCACTCCCCCCAACAAAAGCAACTAGCTGTCCTGGTTCTAGAACTAAATAAACATCATTGAGGATGGTGAAAGTTTCGCCTTTTTTATCTTGTACCTGAAAAGTTAGCTTGTGAGCATCAAGACGAATTTGATTATTAGCATTGGTTAACTCTAATGCTTCCCCTGTAAACATTAAGACATAAGGTCCAATCTGAATTGTATCTCCTTTGTTGAGATGGTAGGGCTTAGTTAAACGCTTTGCGCTAACAAAAGTACCGTTGCTGCTGCGATCCTGTAAGATATAGCCCCCTTTTCCATCGGGGTTAATTGTGGCGTGGAGACGAGAAACCGTGGGGGCATCTAATTCAATTGCCGAAGTGCTGTTAGGCGATCGCCCTAATTCTACTGGCCATTTTTGTAACCCCTTGAGAACAAGGCGACGTACCTTGGGGATACTCATTTCTCCTTGCTTAGGATTGTAGTAAGTAAGAATTATTTGCTGACGGGGATCAAGACCAATATGCAGTTGCTCTCCGTTTTTAAGCAGATGTCCTTGGGTTAAGTTAATCCGAGACTGGTGGAGAAAAATACCGTTGCCACTAGGCTTTTGTTCATGGCGATCGCCATCATAAATCCGAAAGTTGTTGCCCTCTTTTTCGATAATTGCCTGTTTGCGAGACACTATATTCCACTCACTGGGAGTTAGCATATTCGCCCAACTAGGATCTCTACCCAAATAGTTAAGCTCATGACTCAGATAGAGAATTTTTTTTTTGACCTTGGTTATCAAGTTCGATATAGGGTTCAGTCTCAACGTTGAGCAGTACTGTCTCCTTGGAATAATTATTAGTCATAGTGTCTAATATTTATATTTATCTAAAAACACGGTGGGGAACTAAACCTAGTTTTATAATATATACGTCTTACGCTAATTAATATTGCTAGGAAGAACATAATCTCGAAATATCGAAACTCTCAGCAAATCAAACTACTTTAAGTACTCTCTCGTATTTCGAGTAAACTAGCTCTGGTGAGACTGTTGAATTCCTGCTGGTACAACTATTACATTTATCTTTTGATCGATTAATGCTCCCTCGCCAAGACACAGTTGAAATCTTTTCTACTTTTATTCAATTTGACTACGATCGCTTTGCTGGTTGGGCAACAGATACTCGTCTGCGTCGGAGTATGAGGCAATCCTTAAGTACAATAGCAACGGTTAATTCAGCTAATTTTTGGGCTTTATATTGGCATCAGATCTGGCAGCAGCAGCCTACGGGTTTGGCAAGAGAACATTTGACTGCTTATTTACAAGAAGTTTGCTTTTGGTCGGCAACAAAAACTATTAGTGGTTTTAACAGCAGTCAATATAGCGTTCCTGATTGCTTTCAAGTAGCGATCGCTCGCATCGATAAGGTTCTCAAAGGGTTTGACCGCGAACGGGGATTTAACTTAAAAAGCTATGCCAGTATTACTTTTGCCAATCTAATTCGCGAACTGCTGCGTCAGCAAAAAGAAATTGATATTTGTTCTGATTGGTCTTTACTGCGTAAACTGAGCCAAAAAAGAATGATTGAGGCTCTAGCTAATGCAGGACTAGATCGAGAAACAACTGAACAATATGTTTTAGCTTGGAATTGTCTCCAAACTATCTATGTTCCCGAACGAGCTTCTCCTACCCGCCAGCTACCAAAACCACAACCAGAAACCTGGTTAGCGATCGCTAATCTTTATAATCAAGAACGTCATCTTCAGTTGCCATCCACGGAAGCTGTTACCTGTGAACGTTTAGAAAAATGGCTGTTGATCTGCGTTAAAGCGGTGCGTTCTTATCTATTTCCCAATGTCGCTTCGATTAATCAGTCTAAGACTGGTTATGACACAGGAGAAATTGTTGACTCTCTGGTGGGAGTGGATCAATCACCCTTAGTAAACATGATTGCTCAAGAGGAAATCGAGCAACGAACTCAACAACATACCGATATTAATCAGTTTTTAACCGCCATCATCAAACAGCTTAAACCAGAAGAGCAAAAATTACTGGAATTTTATTATGCTTTGGGTTTAAAACAGGCAGAGATTGCTCAAGAATTAAACACCAAGCAATACAGTGTTTCTCGTAAATTATCTAGGGTCAGAAAAGAACTGCTACTGGCTTTGGCAGAGTGGAGTCAATCAACTATGCATATTTCTTTGACCTCTAACATACTCGACAATATCAGTTCTCTATTAGAAGAATGGTTAGCTAGCTACTATGACAGCAATTAAATAAAAAATTAGAACATCTATATCTTGAGGATTTACGTCGATGATTACCACCAACTCAACTATATTTAATGCCACAGATTTAGTTCTCGAAATAGACCAAGCTACTATTGAAAGGGTTTGGTTACTCAGCCAAACTGCAAGCAACCCTTCTAGCCGTTGGCAGAACTATCTCAATCAAGTTGCGTTGGCGGTTTTTTACCCTGGTTACAGGCTGAAGAAGATGCTACGGCTAAGATACAGTGGCAACAGGAGCAACAGGATGCTGTTTGGGAAGTAGTTAACGGTACAGCGATCGCCATTAAAAATGCTAACTTGGTTCTAATTCCTAGTGAAGCCGACGATTTAGAAGAACTAAGAGTTCCTCAGGAATGGATCGACCTGCCGAACTGGCAGGCAGACTATTATTTAGCAGTACAGGTCAATGTTGATGGTGGTTATGTTCGAGTTTGGAGTTACGCTACTCATCAACAGTTAAAGCAGGGAAGTTTTAATCACAGCGATCGCACCTATAGTCTCACGGATGAAGAACTGATCGGCGATCTTAACGCCTTGTGGGTTGCCAGGGCATTATGTCCCAACGAAGCTACTCAAGCTGTAATTGAACCTCTTGGAGAACTGAGTCCTGTCCAGGCAAACAACTTAATTGAGCGTTTGGGTAATCCCGCCCAGCTTTTACCTCGACTAGTAGTTCCCTTTGCTACCTGGAGTGCATTGCTACAAAATCCCTCTTGGTGTCTTCGTCTGGCGGCAACTCGTCGTGGTATAGCTACCAGAACTCCTGTTTTGCAGTGGCTCAAGCAGGGTTTGAGTAACCTTTATACAGAATTTGGCTGGCGACAGATTGAAGTAACTCTAAGTGCTGAAGGGGCTAAAGCTGCTACTACTGATGCCGTTATTCCTGCTGTTGGTTTAGCCAAAAATTGGCGATCGCCAATCAACCTTATGAATTAAAAATTCTCCCCCTAGCAGAAGCAGGTGCTTGGCGCTTTGAATTATGCTGTCTTACTCCTGGCTGTATGATCCCTGCTGGTTTTAAGCTAAAATTACTTACTTGCGAACTGCAAGATTTTGACGGTAACGAAGATCGGGCAACACAAGCAGTTCCTCAACTTGCTTTAGAAGTGGATCTCGATCCAGGAGAATCATTATTATGGCAAGTCGAACCAACTCCCGATAACTATCAACAGGAAATATTGCAGTTTTAATATGGGTAAGATATTAACTGAAATTGACCATAACTTACAATCTTGGCTTAGCCAACAGCAAATCTTTTTTGTTGCTACTGCACCTTTATCTGCTGACGGTCATATTAATTGCTCTCCAAAGGGTGCTGATTCTTTTCGCGTAATTAATCCAAAGACAGTAGCTTATCAAGATTTAACGGGAAGCGGGGTCGAAACTATTGCTCATCTTCAAGAAAATAGCAGAATTGTGATTATGTTTTGTGCTTTTGCAGGCGCTCCTCAAATTGCTCGTTTACACGGCAAAGGGACTCCTGTTTTTCAGGATAATACCGATTACCAGGCAATAGCAAAACTCTTTCAACCTCATCCAGGGGAAAGAGCCATAATTAAAATAGATGTACAAAGAATTTCTACTTCTTGTGGCTATTCCGTACCGCTATATGACTATATAGATGACCGTGATGTTTTAGATAAATGGACAGAAAAGAAAAGTCCAGAAGAATTAGCTGCTTATAGACAAAAGAAGAATCAGTTAAGTATTGATGGTTTACCTGGATTATTGTCTTGAATAAATAGCGTGTAATAGTAGAGGGATAAAATATTTTGAGGACTACGAATTTAATTCGTAATGCTCATATTTTACAGTTTGACTTGATATGATCTATATATAAAGATATGTAAAGATAGAAATATAGCAACTGTGGTCACAAATTCGTCATTAAAAAATAGCTTGTTACAGTTAGACTGGCATTGGCAAGGTCATAAAATCCGCTATACCGTTGCAGGAGAAGGCAAACCATTGCTGTTAATCCACGGCTTTGGAGCATCTATAGGGCATTGGCAACAGAATATTCCTGTATTGGCAGATGCAGGTTATCAGGTATTCGCCTTAGATCTACTGGGTTTTGGGGGGTCAGATAAAGCAGCTTTAGATTACACCTTGGAACTATGGGAATCGCAAATTACTGATTTCTGGAAAGAATTTATTAATCAGCCAACAGTGTTTGTCGGTAACTCGATTGGCGCACTTTTGGCGTTAATGGTGGTTACTAACCATCCTGCGATCGCTGCTGGAGGTGTATTAATTAACTGCGCAGGGGGTTTAAATCATCGACCAGGAGATCTCAACCCCATCTTAGGCTTAGTCATGAGCGGATTTGCTAAGTTAGTCAATTCTCCCGTTACGGGCAACTTAATTTTCAATAATATTCGGCGCAAAAGCCAAATTCGTCGTACTCTTTATCAAGTTTATCGCGATCGCCGTGCCGTAACTGACGATTTAGTAGAAATGCTCTATAAACCATCCTGCGATCCAGGCGCACAGAAGGTTTTTGCCTCGGTGTTAACCGCTCCCGCTGGCAAAACTCCTGATGAATTACTCCCCAATTTAAAACGCCCTTTATTAGTAGTTTGGGGGGAGAAAGATCCCTGGACACCGGTAGCAGGAGCCAAAATATATCAAGACTTAGCAGCTAGTAATGCTGATGTCGAGTTCCAAATTATTCCCAATGCTGGTCATTGTCCCCACGACGAAAACCCCGAAGCTGTTAATGCTCAGATCATTCAATGGCTATCTAACTGCTAATTGCTGCGGCGATCGCATCGCCGCGTCCTTTAGGACTACTTGCTACTTGCTACTTGCTACTTGCTACTTAAGTTTCCGTTAATGACTCATGGTGAATTCCTCTAGACTTGAGTAATCGTAGACGCTTCTTCCTGGCAATCTCCTGTAGGTCTACATTGCGATCGGTTTCATCAACAATTTCTCCCGTCAGCACTTCTAAAACGTCTTCTAGAGTAACAACTCCAGCCATGCCACCGTATTCGTCGAGGACTACTGCTAAATGTTCGCGATTTTCTTGAAATACCTTCAGCAGTTTATCGGCGCGATTGGTTTCAGGGACAAAGTGGGCGGGGCGCTGAAGAGTGTTGATTTGGCGATCGCCTTGTCCTTCAATCATGGCAGTTAAAAGTTCGTCTTTTAGCACTATTCCCGTAACATCATCGATAGTTTCATTAATTACCAGGATGCGAGTATGCTGAGATTTGATAATTTCGGATTGGCATTCAGCTAAGGTTTGTTCGCCCTTAAGATAAGTGACAATAATACGCGGACTCATTAAATCTGAAGCGTTAAGGTCGTTTAGCTGAAATACTCGCTGGATCATTTCTGCTTCATCATCTTCAATTACTCCTTCTTGAAAACCAATATTAGTTAAAAATTTAATTTCCGCTTCATCAGTAGTAGGAAGGCTTTGACGCTTAACTATCGGGGCGGTGATCCGTTCAACTAACCACACCAAAGGAGTAAAGATTATGGTTAAAATTTTGACAGGAATCGCAACAAATAAACTAATCGGTTCTGCATAGCGTTGACCTATAGTTTTGGGGA
This sequence comes from Pleurocapsaceae cyanobacterium CSU_1_1, assembly GCA_012034765.1. Taxonomy (GTDB): domain Bacteria; phylum Cyanobacteriota; class Cyanobacteriia; order Cyanobacteriales; family Xenococcaceae; genus Waterburya. The sequence goes on from JAAUOU010000015.1 coordinate 29,014, forward strand.
AAATTTCGCCAAAGATAATAATTAAAAAGGTGAGAATTCCTGAAACAAGTCCTAACCACTTATCATCAAGTACCGTCGTAGTCAAGCTACCAACCATAATACTGCCCACAATATTAAAGATATTATTGAGAATCACAATTGTGGCGATGGGTCGAGTAATATGCGAACGAATACGTGCCAGAGCTAAGGCTGCTGGTTTTTTCGACTGAGCTAATTGCCTTACTTTAATCGGCGAAATAGACAGTATTGCCGCTTCCGCCCCAGAACAAAAAGCCGAACCAGATAAGACCACGACGACAACTATAATCAGAGCAAACATAGAACAAGATAATGGTTAATCTTTAATATAATTCAAAAAGAGAAATAAGCATGATCATTATTTACTTTGGCGCTATACCTAAACGAAGATCTTTAAGCTGATCGTCAAATTAGTTAAGTATTTCGATGATTCCTGTCTGACCGTCAAGTCTCACCAATTGACCATCATGAAATAAGCTGGTGGCATGGTCTACGTCCATCACCGCAGGAATATTGTATTCTCTAGCAATGATTGCACCATGAGACAAACGACCGCCAACTTCAGCAATTAAGCCTCCTGCACGAGCCAAAAGAGGTGACCAGCCAGCGTCGGTATAGGGAACAACGATAATGGTTTGGAGATCGAGGCGATTGGGTGCAGCCCACGCTTCGCTATCGCTTTGTTGCAGACTAGAGATAACTTTGATTACTCCTTCAATTTGACCAGGACTACAACCAATCCCCTGTATTCGATTGGTTGGGTTAACTACAGGCGCTTGCCATGATATAGTTTGGGGCTTGCCATAAACTAATTTCGGGACAGGATTTAATTGTGCTGCTGCTTGCCACTGTTGCTTTCTAGTTTGAATTAATTTACTCAGTGATGGTAATTGTCCCTGCTCTACTAAAGTAGTAATTTCTTCTAGCTTGAGCAAAAAAATATCGCCTGCTTCAGTAATTAAACCGCTATTAAGCCACTGTTGTTCTAAAGCAAGAAAAGCCCATCGTAGTTGTGCTAATAGCTTGTTGTATATTTCCGCTACCTGACCTTTAAGGTTTAATCTTTTTTGGACTAGTTTTGCTTGCCAAGACTGAGGAGAAATATTGACTGGAGCTTGAGCAATTTTGGCACCGTGAACATCAAAATAAAACCGCGTAAACATCTGTCGCGCAATACCAGGCTTATCTTGCCAGCGCGGGATGGCGATATCTGTCGCTACTTCGCTCAAATAGCCATATTGCTCCAACCATAGACCAAATCGTTCCATTACGCTTATTCCTTCAGAATTTTCGGCAATATGGGCAAATAAAGAGGCGCTAGAATCAAAGGTGATTTGTTCAGTAGCCAAAAGTTTACGAGCTTCGGTGGCTATTTCTGCCAAATAACTTACTGCCATGACCTCTGGTACTTGGCTGTTGTCTAGTTCAGTTTCAGCAACTTTTAAGATGCTTTGGCGGAGGGCAAAACTAAGAGGGGCAAGAATATGATAATAAGTCGCTTTGTCCAATAACCCCAAAATTGTCTTAATCCTGTCAATAATTTCTGTGGGCGACAATTCTTTTAGTGATTGGTCTGTAATTTCTGCTAGGATAGGTACAAAAAGTTTAGCGTGATCGCTGGCAAAGTGATTATCTAACTGCCATTCTCGTTTTAGCAGTCGCCAGAGTCCAGGCAGGTTTCTCAGGGTCGAACTCAAGGGTGGTTTGCTGAATTTTGCTCCTCTAGTTAAAAATTCCAGACTTTCGGCGGGTAAACCCATGCGACGGAAAATCGTGCCTAACAAAGAAGCATTAAAATAGGCGCTAGCAAAATGTAGGGTTGCAGTTTGCTCGAAGTTTAAATCTTTAGCGCGATCGCCCAAGACAATTGTAAAGATTTTCCCCCAAACACCACAGGTTAAGGGCTGATTAATTGACCAAGTAAGGGGACGAATTTTGCCAGGAATAACCTCCGCAGCAATACGCCTCGTCCAAATTGGCTGCATGGTTGTGATGGGACGAACCTGTAGCAGCCAGAGTTTAGCACCGTCATAAGTCCACTCAATATCCTGGGGAATTCCCCCAAATAAATCCTCCATTTCTCTTGCCAACAATGCTGCTGATGCAATAATGTCTTGGGGAATCATGGCAGTCTGATTCGACTTTTCAGCAATCACAGTAATGGACTGTTCTGGAGACATTGTGAGGGAGGCTTGGGGAATCGCCACCTGATATCTTTGGGGAGTATATTGACCAGAAACAATTTTGCTAGCTGGACCTGGTAAAGCTTCGATCGCTACGGTATCTTGTAACTGATTTACAGGATCGCGACTAAATGCTACTCCACTATATTGACCTTCGATTTGCTGCTGGATTAGAATTGCCATCGACGTTTCTTTTTGCTGGTTGTGGCGACGATATTCGATGGCACTGCTGTTTAAATAAGAAGCCTGACAATTAATAATGGCTGATTCTAATTGATCTTTATTAGTAACATTGAGAATACTGATATATTGCCCCGCAGCGGAAGCTGATGCTGAATCTTCGCCAATGGCTGAAGAACGGACAATTAAGGGCGCTTGAGTTGTTGGTTCGAGCTTTTGAACCAAGACTTGTAGATCGTCCCCAGGGCGTAAAATCCAGCCGTCTGCTACATCATATCCCTGACGCTTGAGTCGAGACAAATTCGCTGCTTTTGCCCCTACCTGGCGGGCATCTAATCTGCTGTTTAGACTAAGAATATTTTTGTCTCCCTGAAAAAAACGAAACATTTTGCTTTGACTAGATTGACTGTTAGTGGCAGTAGCAACTAAGTCTAAATCATCGGGAATATTTTGATAGATCCAGCCCAACAAACATGCTAAAGCAAAAGTAGTAAGGGCATATTCTGGTTGATATGGATGACGCAACCCAATTATCATCACTAACAATACTAAAGCACCATATTTCCCCATTAAGCGATCGCGAATAATTGTAAACCCCACCAGACTAATTAACCAAACTAATCCCGCTGCGATCGCATCATGGGCGACAATCCCCCAAACAGCATTAGTTGTCCCCGCACCTTTACTAATCCAATAACGTCCCATCACCAGGGCAATGATGGCAAGAATTTCCCAAGTTGAACCGACAGGGAAAAATACTCTAGCTAATAAAACCGCACTAATTCCTTTGGCTGCTTCGGATAGTACAGCGCAGACTCCAGCCACTTTACCGCCATGATAAAAGGCTGCGGATACTGAAATGTTACCAGTGCCTAGTTTACCTAGTTGACGACCAGTAAGAGCATAGGTGAGCCAGTCGATTAGGGGTAACCCACCCAGCAAAGGACAAACAATAAATACCGTCAGAGAACCCCAAATTGGTGTCAGGTTCATGAGCCTCTATTTGTAACCATTTAATTAGAGATACTTCGCAAAATTGATTGGGTTAATGGTTTCATTGGTTTATTGTACCCGTTTTAATTTTTCTGGTGAACCCAAACGAATCTCAATTTGCCTATACTCTCAGCTATCCTTCAATCAAACCCAGGTGAATTGACTAGAGTATCCCATCAATTAGGTTAAGTATAGTAAATTAAGTATAGTGACAACGTACATCCATCCTAGGAGTAATAAATAAAATTGTTTGTTCTCAATGGTTATGAATATTTTTTGGGTTTTTTACTCGTATGTAGCGCAGTTCCTGCCCTAGCTTTAACTGCCTCTAAACTATTAAGACCTACTGACGGTGGGCCAGAACGGCAGACAACCTATGAGTCGGGGATGGAACCTATCGGTGGGGCCTGGATTCAATTTAACATTCGCTATTATATGTTTGCCCTAGTGTTTGTGGTTTTCGACGTAGAAACTGTCTTTCTATATCCTTGGGCAGTCGCCTTTAGCCGTTTAGGATTATTAGCATTTGTAGAAGCCCTCATTTTTATTGCCATTTTGGTAATTGCCTTGGTATATGCGTGGAGAAAAGGAGCTTTGGAGTGGTCATGAATTCCCCAACATTTGAACAACAACAGCAAGAAAAAATACTTAATCCCAGTAGTCCAACTCAGATAACTCAGGATTTATCAGAAAACGTTATTTTAACTACGGTAGACGACATTTATAACTGGGCAAGACTATCTAGCCTATGGCCTATGTTATACGGTACAGCCTGTTGCTTTATTGAATTTGCAGCCCTTATTGGTTCTAGATTTGATTTTGACCGTTATGGCTTAGTACCTCGTTCTAGCCCCCGCCAGTCGGACTTAATCATTACCGCAGGCACAATCACCATGAAAATGGCTCCTGCTTTGGTTCGCCTCTATGAAGAAATGCCCGAACCTAAGTATGTGATTGCGATGGGTGCTTGTACTATTACAGGAGGAATGTTTAGTAGTGACTCGACTACTGCCGTCAGGGGTGTAGATAAGTTAATTCCTGTGGATGTTTATATTCCTGGTTGTCCTCCTCGTCCTGAAGCTATTTTTGATGCCATTATCAAGCTACGCAAAAGATCTCGAATCAGTCGATTCAAGAGCGAGCTACAAGCATCGAACAAACTCACCGTTTCTATAGCACAAGACATAATATGAAAGCGGTTGAGCCAATTTTAAATGGTACATACCTTAAATCGGCAACCCGCCAAGCACCACCAAAAGAACTTGCCGAAGCTATGGGTATGCCTTTACCAGCAATAGAATCAGCAGAAAAAGAGGTAGAACGTGGCTGAAGAAGTAAAACAAAATCCTCAAGAAAACGAAACAGCATCAGAAATCATTGCTGCGGGTAAAACATCAAGCTGGTTAACTGACAACGGCTTTGATAATGAGGCTTTAGCCCCTGATGTTTCCAATATTGAGATGATCAAGATAGATCCTGACCTGTTATTACCTATCGCTACTGCCCTGTATGCTTATGGCTATAACTATCTTCAGTGCCAGGGAGCCTACGATTTGGGCGCAGGGAAAGAATTAGTCAGCTTTTACCATTTGATTAAAGTTGCTGATGATGTTGAACAAGCAGAAGAAGTTCGTCTTAAAGTTTTTCTTCCGCGAGACAATCCCAGAGTTGCTTCGGTTTACTGGATCTGGAAAGCAGCAGACTGGCAAGAACGAGAAAGCTACGACATGTTTGGCATTATTTACGAAGGACACCCTAACCTCAAACGCATTTTAATGAACGAAGATTGGATTGGTTATCCTTTGCGTAAAGATTATGTTTCTCCTGATTTTTATGAATTGCAAGATGCTTATTAAGTTTACTAAGATTGCATCGAAACAAAGCTGTGTTGATCTATAGACTTGAACAGTTAGAAATAGTTAAAGTAGAGATCTTTAAGTAGATCTCTACTCTTTTTTACTTGAAAAGCGGGCGTTTGCGTATCTTGTATCCTGTAAACAGGTAAAAAGTTGAGCAAGCTATAAGTTTCTACAATTCTTAGTCTAAATATCCCATTAAAGTGCCAGTTTCGTCTGATTCGTTGGAAGCAACAGGACGATTACCCATCACTATATAAGAATCACTTACCTGAAGAGTACTAGCGGCGATGGGACGATTCCCAGATATGGCTAAGGAACTACTAAATTTAACTGTGCCTTTAGAAACTGGACGATCCGACCCCACAGAGGAGTAAGTATGAACTACTTCAATGCTACTAGGTTCAATGGGACGATTCTGAGGGAGTAGAGTTTTAGGTTGTGTTGATAAAGCTAAGGCTTCTTCTCCTCCTTCTTTAGGAGTAGTTTTACTAACTGAGCTTGGTTTGTCAGCAGTGGTCTTCGCTTGAGTAGTTTTGCTATTAGTTGTAGTTGCTTTTGCTTGAGTGCCATTGGGCTTATTGTCTTCAGCCATTAGAGTTTTCTCCTGAACTTCAATTTGATAAAGTTATTAGTTATTAATTACTTTTATTTATTTTTGATAACTACCCTCATTCTTGCATTCTATGGATTTGGCGACAAGAGCTTGACTAATTAAGATAAGTTCTAACTGTCATTATTAATCTTGGGGAGTAGAGATCTTTGTTTGGTCTAACCTATGATATTTATAACACTGGTATTGAAGTAGAAAAAATTATTTCAATTACTTGCACTTTGAATGAGTGACTACAATGGAAAAGCGATCGCTGGGAAGATCAGAAGTTCAAATAACGCCAATTCTAATGGGAACATGGCAAGCAGGAAAGAAAATGTGGGCAGGAATTGACGATCAAGAAAGTATTCGGGCAATTCGAGCTGCTGTAGAGGCAGGCATAACTACCATTGATACGGCAGAAGTATATGGGCAAGGGCATTCGGAACAAATTGTTGCTCAAGCTCTATCAGACATTCGCGATCGCCTAGAATATGCCTCAAAAGTATTTGCCGACCATCTTAAATACGACCAGGTAATTGAAGCGTGTCATCGCTCTTTAACTAATCTTCAAACAGATTATCTTGATCTTTATCAAATTCATTGGCCCTCTGGGTCGTTTGGGAATGAATCAGTCCCGATAGAAGAAACAATGAGTGCTTTAAATAAACTTCAAGAAGAGGGCAAAATTAGAGCGATCGGTGTTTCTAATTTTAATCGCGAACAGCTAGAGCAAGCAGCCAATTATGGCAGAATCGACAGTCTACAACCCCCCTATTCCCTATTCTGGCGCAAGATTGAAAACGATGCCATCCCTTATTGTATAGAGCATCAAATCTCGGTTTTAGCCTATTCTCCCATGGCTCAAGGATTACTCACTGGCAAATTTAGTCTTGAGCATAAATTTGAACCAGAAGACCATCGTAGCGCTAACGTGCTTTTCCAAGGTCAGAATTTTGAGCGCGCCCACCAAGCTTTAGAACAGTTAAAACCAATTGCCCTCAAGCACAACTGTACTTTAGCCCAGCTTGCTTTGGCATGGTTAATTGCTCAACCTCAAACTAATGCGATCGCTGGAGCTAGAACTGTCTCACAAGCAAAGGATAATGCCCAAGCTGCCAACGTCAGCTTATCTGCTGAAGAATTACAGAAAATAGATTGTATTGGTAGACAGGTAACGGATCATCCAAGGAGTTCCGTCTTTGTTACCTTAGACCTACTAATAATTCGACTGTCATTAGACCTTGTAGGACTTACCCTGTTGCATCGTGTGAATTTATGGGGTTGGTTAAGATGGATATCTATTCCTCGGTAGGGATTTTGTTTTCACTTTCCAATAACGGAAGAATATTGGAAACTACCTACTTACCTTTTGGTTACAGTCTTTTTCAGGAGCAATTTAACTGTTTCTCCTATTACGAGGTTTAAACAATATCTTTGCTTTCGCTCATCTTTCCAACTTTCCTTTAGCCTTTCCTCCAGTTAGCCCTACTAGATTCAAGTACATTTGTGGAACTGCATATTCCCCGTTCATTACTTACTTGGTTCTGTTCCCAACTCTAATAGAGTTGTTTTACATAAGGGTGAGTGGTGAAAATCACTCAGAGACTAAGGAGTCTCATTTCACACGACCAGTTCAGGTCGCACCTTCCAAAAGAAGACCCTCACGTCCCGATTTGGGCGCGCTCATTGAGAGAATGCTACCGCCCTAACTGATTGGGAATCCCCTCACATCCACCTGGTACAGTTGAGCGAGACTTTTCGCCACACCAAGAGCAGATATAATAACGTTGCTCCTCACTCATGCGTTTAATGCCTGAGAAATTAGCTTTTTCCACCACCATTCCCGTATATTTTCCTGTTTCATAGTCAGGATGTGCCGTAATGCTTCGAGGAGAGGCGGTTTCCACCGAACCATAAAATAGACGAGCGCCTTTGATATCTGCTCCCGCCAGATTAGCTTCATATAGCACAGTACGAGCTAAGTTTGCTTTGACCAGATCGCATTGACTAAGATTGGCTCTCACCATATTAGCCTCGCTTAAATCGCTCCAGCGCAGATCTTGTCCGACTAGATATGCCCCTGCTAGCATCACTCCTAAATCAATTACTCTAGTCCCATAAGCACGATCTTCAGAATAACCACCGCTGCCATCTAAAATTGCCCTGCCAAGATGATTATCGCGTTTGAGGGGAGTTAATAAGCCAGATTGAGAAAGAAATCGAATCACCTTGGCTTTGCCGTTTTCATCAATACTAGAAACAATAGAGGCGGTTCGACCTTCCGCGATCGCTCTTTCTTGAGGCCAGTCTTCTAATAAACCTTCTTCATTTAAAGTTAGGTCAGAAATGCCCTGAAAATAGGTATCAATAGTCTGCTGTTGGGTGATCCGATTTTGCTGAATTGTTAAATCCTTAGAAATTACATATTGCGCCCAAGCGACATAAACCGCCAACATTGCAATTAAAATCTGTCCTACAGCCCCAATCCATTCCGCCCAAGAGCCAAATTCATCGTATTTAAACTGAGTGAGCCAGCCGCCAATCTTGCCGTAAACTCCAAAATAATTAAGTAACCCACGATCGCACCAATAAAGCCAATAAAAGCCAGAATAGTCCTTCTTTCTTGAATTGTTAGGAATTTACTAATCCAGCCTCGAACCGAGTTAAAGACGACTCCTAAAGAAAGACACAAAGCTGCAACTGCACTAGTTAACCCCAGCCAAGGAAGTCTAAACCAAAGACCCAATCCCATCGACAAGAGAGCAATTAAAATTAATTGCGACTGGGAAAAACTAATTCTACGACCAGGATCTTTATTCGTAACGGTCGTTCTTCTTAGTCTGGGAGATTCCAAAGAATTTGGTTTCCCTATTGATAAAGAATCTTCATTTAGATCGGGCTTGCCGTTTTCCCACTCTATAATCTTTTCTGGACTAATATTTGGATTAATATCTGAATTACTATTCGAGATGGAATCAGTACTATCCTTCATTCTTAATAAAATTTTGACATATTTGACATAACATCTCCTTAATCATACTCAAGCCAAAAATCAGCATTATTTATCTAATTTTACCGATTAAATAATTCATTTTAAATCGGCTGCCATCCTTTATCCCACACAGAGATAGTAATGCGACCTCTAGCATCTCGCTGAAACTTACCTTCTAAATTATTAACCTTAAAAAACTAAAGCTAGTTTCACGATTGTAGACGCTACGTAACTTATCTCGAATATCTGCTGAAGCATCTCCCCCTAGAGTTCTGGCTAAAGTTTGCTGCATCGCCCCCAAACTTACCGACTGATCCAAAGCAATGTCTGTTTGTCGAATTTTGCCTGAGTCGTCGGCTTGATAGCTAAGATTTACGCGATCGGGAACTACATCATAGTAAACTAGCACCTTACTATTTGCCTGCAAACCTTGTCTTTCTGAATTGGGTTTACCCAAGGTACTCACTAGCTGGCTTTCTGAGCTTCCAGTGGTGAGGATAGGAATATTTAATTCATCTATAGGTTCTAAATCAGCTTTTGCAAGAGTTTTAGGCTGTTTTTGCTCGACTTTTGGCTCTTTTGTTAATTCAATTTCGCTTTGCTTTTGAGCTTCGGCTTCGGCTTCAGCTTCGGCTTCGGCTTTTAGCTTAGATTCTTCTGGGAATGTTTCATCTTCGTTTGAGGTAGGAAATAAATCGGGCTGCTGTTGTGTTGTCTCGACATTTGCTGATGGCTCATTGCCAGGCGATCGCCAGAGATTAGAAACTACGACATACCCTGCTGCAAACGTTCCTGCTGCTACGCCTGTAGCTACTAAGAGAAATAAACCTACCGTACTCAAGAGACTTTTATTTTTCTTAGGGCGACGGGGAGTGGGTTCAAATGCGACGGTGTTGTGAGGGTTGGTGAGCAAATCTCTGTTGCCAGAACTTCGATTGGGGGCAACATTTAAAGTCATTCCTGTCAGATTATTCGCCCCACTGTTAATTGTGTTTTGATTGAGTGCATCTAACATTTCTTGAGCAGTGGCAAAGCGATCGCGGGGATGAAACCTTACAGCACGATCAATGATGCCAGCCAATTCAGGGTCAAGATTAACCGCCTTTTCCTGCCAGATAATTTCACCATTACGGGGGTCGGTTTCTAGTTCATTTGGCGCTAATCCTGTCAACAAAAAAATGGCCGTTAAGCCCAAACTGTAGAGATCGCTTGAATAAATCGGGCGACCTGCTGCCTGTTCTGAGGACATATAGCCAGGAGTCCCAATCGAGGCAGAGTAGGTACTGTGAGAATTGCCGTTAACCTCAGTGGCGATCGCCTCTTTAACCGCACCAAAATCAATGAGAAATGGTAGCTGATCCCCTTTACGCAAGATAATATTTTCTGGCTTAATATCTCGATGGATAATTCGACGGCTATGCACATAGTTGAGAACGGGTAAAATCTGCTTGAGAATCTGCCTAACTTCATCACGGTGCAGATTGCCTTCTTGCTCCCAATATTGATTGAGGGTTAACCCCTCTATCCATTCTTGAACTAGGTAAAATTTGTCGTCTTCAGAAAAATAAGCATAAAGCTGCGGAATTTGACTGCTACCGTTGCCTAACTCTTCTAAAATTGCTGCTTCTCGCTGAAAACGCTCTTTCATCCAGGGAGGCATCTTCGGCTGCTTAACAATCGGTTTTAGTTGCTTAAGGACGCACTTTCGTCCCGACGGCATATGATTATCGACCGTTAGATAAGTTTCCCCAAAGCCCCCTCTACCCAGAGTCTTAATAATGCGATAGCGGTTATTTAATAGTGCTGTCATATTTATGTGAGATGAACGGCTATTGAGCTAAAAACAACTCGACTATTCTTATTTTAGAGTGGGCAAAAGATAACGACGAACTTACAGCTTGACTATCAACCTATTTAAGATCTAATAAACCTTTTTCTTTGAGCTTGGGATTAAATCTAATCTCCATTTTTACTCCGCGATCGCTCAACTGCTTAAGGATTTGAGCCTCTACCCGTCTGGCCACCTGTTTTCTTATTTTAATTTGCTTTGATTGTTCGCTCTGCTGATACTGTGCCTTTTCTTCCTCTGTCATAGCAGGGTTAGCATCAATTGGCTCTGTCCAAAGCTGGTGCTGAATATCATTACCAATCGGAGTTTTACCATTTTCGGCAATCCAGGCTGAGGCAATTTCTGCTAAAACTGTCCGACTCGGACGAGCAATCATTTGAATTTTAACCCAATAACAATGTTGAGGTTGTCTAATTAAGTGTTGCTTGAGACTTAAATAAACATCACGGGAATATCCAACATACACCATCGAGCGATCGCCATCAAATACTGCATAGACCCCAATTTTTCCAGCCACATCTTCATCGATCTGACCATCGGCAGTTAAATATGGTCGGTATTCTAAACTATCTAGAGGTGGTGTTTTGGTTTGAGTAGACATAATGGGGCTTAAATTTGGACAGCGATCGCCATCAGTGTTGGATTAACAGTGCCTCAACTGCGGTGGAGAGGTGCAAAAATCAAGCTGCTGAGTAATTTAAATAATTTTAAGTAATTTAGTAATTTTAGTGAACTTTGCGGTAAATAGCGCACAAGCGACTAGGCTGAAAAATTTTGGCTTGAAACATGAAGTTGGGGGGAACGTTGATAATTATATATTCGCTGTTGTTGTGATACTGCTCAAATTCTCTTGGCATACCTTTTGGTGTCTGCTGACTGTAGGGGACTGGTTGAAACAGTAAATCAGTAAATTTAATCGCCGTTTCCTGTAATCTTTGACTAATTTGTTCGGTGAATGTCTGATTAGTTAATAGACTAAATAAAATTTCTTTGGCTTGGGAGTCTAAAGTGAAAGTTGCGTCAAAGTTTTTGACTATTCTTAAACCCATTGTTTCAATATTGATGACATATAAAGACTATTCAAGATAGTATCAGAAATTTTTGCGTAATTATTCGCTGTTAATTTTTCGTATTCAATAGCCCAAACATTCCACAATGTAGCTACAATATTCAGCTAAATCGCGGTTAACTTATGACTTATTAGCTTGCTTTTAAAAAGTTTAAAGCGTATTTAAATAACTGAGTAGGTCTGCCATTTCTTTTTTACTTGGCTGAAACTTTGGCATAGGGGGAGTCTTTCCGCTGGTTACTTGAGTAATTATATCTCTTGATGATTTACGCTTGGAAATATGTTCTAATCTTGGTCCGACACTTCTTTCTGCCTGTAGATTATGGCATCCTGCACAGTTAATTTGAAAAATAGCCAAGCCATTTTGAGGATCGCCATCGAGAGTTAAAACTTGATAAGCATAAGGATCGGCAGATCTTTGCCAATAGATACCCAGAATGCCCAAGCCGATCACCAGCATTACTGCCATGATGATTATTGTAAGGCGATTTAGCCAAGCGTAGGATTGGGCTAACTGGTTATCCACTATTAATTTAAAAAACAAGAATGTTTACTTATGTTTACCATGATTAATAAAATAACTCACAATCCTGATCAAAGGCTAGCTAACAAATCAGCAATTAGCTCCCATGGTGTTAATTATTGCATTCTGGCGTAAAGCTTGAGGGAATTGTAATTTGCCCAACTACAGAAAAATCTAGATGACAGGCTTGCCGATATTAGCGTAGGATATAGTCAAATTAGATAATTTTTTAAGGAGACACTTTAGTGATCGAACCTCTACTTCTAGGAATTGTACTGGGCTTGATTTTTATCACTTTAGCAGGACTATTTTTTGCTGCGTATATGCAGTACAAACGAGGTAGCAAGCTGGGTATTGACTAGTATATTGATAAGTTTATTTTTAACTACAAAAGTTAACACCACTAGATAATCATCATCAACTAATCATCAATTGAAGGATGAAGAAACAAAATACGTTTCTTCATTTTTTTAATATAAGTACATAATTTATTACTTCTGGACGGGAGCAAAATTTTGAATAAACTTCAGGTCTGGAATCTTACCATGAAACTCCAGTTCAGCTTGTCTAGCATTTAAAGAGTCAGACAACTCGATTTTGATATAGCTTGCTGGCTTGATAGGAAGTAGTTGTGACCATTCGATCGCCGTAATGCCTGGTTCAACTTCTATACCCTCCCAATAGATTTCGGGGTAGAGATTATCTATTTGGCTAGATTCTAGGCGATATAAATCCAGATGATATAAAGGTATGCGACCATCTAAATATTCGTTAATGAGAGTGAAAGTGGGGCTGACGATTGATTCTTTAATTCCTAAACCGCGACCAATTCCTTGAACTAAAGTAGTTTTTCCTGCACCCAAGTTACCCATCAACAACAATGTAGAACTAGGAGGTAAATGTTTACCCAATAGGCAACCAAAATCAAGAGTAGTTTCGAGAGTCGGTAAAAGTATCTTTGGCACGAATTAAAAACTGTTATTGGGGAATAAAAAGTTAAAAATTTTGTTTGGCTATGCTCGTCAAAGCAAGACCAGCTTAAGGCTGAGAAAAGTTCATTAAAAGTTTATCTTATTTGACCCTTGACAATACACTTCCTTTATATTGAGTTGATATATTTATAAATAAGCCAAGTAACTTTAAGTTGGGATAACAAAGTAAAGCGGACTAATTAGACTGTAATGCTTTGTTACTTCCCTTTTATTTTTTACCCATTAAGAATACACTTTAATTGCTTTAAGCAAAAGCCAAGCAAGACGCTGTTGATAGATTAAATTTTAGGTTGCCATTTGCCACTGTACCAACGCAACAAAACTCTAGCAAGCTGACTAGAACTGTGGCGCACATGACCTCTAACCGAATCTTCTTCCATCACGTTTGCCATCACGATTCTACGGTTAAGTTTAGCAATTTCGTGACGGTCTAAATCAACAGGATGTGAGTTTTCTAAAGCATAACGTTCTAGGGATACAGCACTAGGGGGTTTACGATGCACTAAAACCGCATCAAACAATTTGCCTTTACTAATGCGATCAATCTCTCTAATGTGATCAGCAACGGTGTAACCTTCTGTTTCGCCAGGCTGAGTCATAATGTTGCAGATATAAATACGAGGAACATCGGCATTGGCGATCGCATCTCGGATTTCAGGCACTAAAAGATTTGGCACAATACTGGTATAGAGACTACCAGGGCCAATAATAATATATTCTGCTTCTTCAATAGCCTTGACTGCGGAGGGTAGCGCAGGAGGGTTAGCGGGGATACAGCCAATATTTTTAATTCTACCTTTGGCTTCAGGAATGTTAGACTCTCCCTCAATCAGTCTGCCATCTTCCATTTCTGCCCATAAGCTAACATCACTGAGGGTAGCAGGCAATACTTTACCACTAATGGCTAAAACTTTTGAGCTAGCAGTTGCCGCCTGTTCCAAGTCCCCTGTAATCTCGCTCATTACCGTGAGAAACAAATTGCCAAAACTATGTCCGACTAGTCCATCTCCCGCCTTAAAACGATATTGAAATAGCTCAGTGAGTAATTCTTCTTCATCAGCTAAGGCTGCTAGACAGTTACGAATATCCCCAGGGGGTAATACGCCAATCTCTCTTCTGAGTCTACCTGAAGACCCTCCATCGTCGGCTACTGTAACGATCGCCGTAATATTACTGCTATATTCTTTAAGCCCTCGCAAGAGGGTAGACAGACCCGTGCCACCACCGACAACCACAATCTTAGGACCACGGTTGAGACGGCGACGATCTAACAACATATCTACTAGTTTTTTGTCCTTATCTACTCCCAATACATCGCTAATTGAACCCATGGTGCGGGACTGTCCCCAAATAATCAGAAATATACCTGCAACTAAAACAATTGGTCCTGAAATATAGCTGGGGACAACGGTAGTTAAAAATTCAAGAATTTTGGCAGTAAAGGAAAGTAAACGATAAACTGGCGTAAGCTTACTCCAGATCGCCGAACCAATCACCGCTAACAGAAAACCACTGGCACTGATGAGTAACCACCTTTTAATAAATAATCCAGGAGACAGCCATTTAAATAACCGATTATGGCGACGAGATTTTTTATTATGGGAGGATGAATTTTTCATCTGGGATCGAGGCGGTTTTCGGGATAAATACCAGAGTCGTTAAGATAAACATATCCTATTGTGGTGTAATTGAGTTGGCAGGTAGCCATAATCAAAAGGGTAATCTTCAAAATAGAGTTTATGGTTCTAAGGTTAATCGGATCTGGCTCAAATGGGAATTAAAATCTTAGGATTAGATCCAGGAATAGCTATTTTGGGCTTTGGCAGCATTATTTGTCAGGCATCGGCAGAAATTTCCTTAGATTTAGATGTAGCCTCGGTACAGCTTGAGGACTATGGCGTTATTGAAACCGCTGCCAAGACACCTTTTGGCGATCGCCTCTGTACGATTTATGACGATCTCCATGCTGTGATTAAAGAGATTCAGCCTGATTTAGTTGCAGTAGAGAAATTGTTTTTTTACCGCATGAGTCATACTATCACTGTCGCTCAAGCCAGAGGAGTCTTAATGTTAGTTTTAGGACAATCTGGTTTGCCTTATGTGGAATTTGCCCCACCAGAGGTCAAGAAAGCTTTAACAGGCTACGGTAATGCTCAGAAGATAGAGGTTCAAGAAGCAGTTGCACGAGAACTTGCTTTAGATTTTATTCCTCGTCCTGATGATGCTGCTGATGCTCTGGCGATCGCTTTAACGGCTTGGTTTCATCAAAGTGTTTAATTGTTGGTTGTTCGTTATCGAATACCACAGCCAGCTTGGGCTATTTTCCGTAACGGAACACTGTCGGTGAGTTGTAGCACCTGCTTAAAAGCCTGGGTTGCAGCATTAGCCTGGGATGTTTGGCAGAGGCTAGTTCCTTGATAGAGCAAATTGATTGCTTGTTGTTGATCGGTTAAATTATCTCTTTGTAAAATCCGCTCGAAAGTTTCCATAGCTTGAGCATAATTACCCAATCGATAGAGAGCAATACCTTTCCCCTGTTGAGCAGCTAAATGATTAGGTTGGTAGCTTAAAGACTGCTTAAAAGCAGCTAATGCCTGTTGATTTTGCTGGAGTTCTAACAAACTTTGTCCCTGTCGTCTCCAGGCGATCGCTAATGAAAAATTTTTTTCATCTGTTGGTGGTTGAGACTGGAGTAGGGCGATCGCTTTTTTACTAGCTGTTAGAGCCTGTTCATGTTGGGCTAGATCGAATAAGACCTGATTTTGATTGAGCCAAAAAGTTGCATTCTGCGGGTTAATGGCGATCGCCTGTTGAAAAGCAGTCAATGCATCCTGAGATTGACCCAAGTGATATAAAGCCTCCCCACGGCAGTTCCAAGCTAGATCTGCTTGCTGGTTAAGAACAGTAGCTTGAGAACAGGATTGTAGTGCTTTTTGATACTGGTTTAATTTTAATAATGCAGCTCCACGATTAGCCCATAATAAATAGGATCGAGCCGAATCAGTCTTCAATAGTTGATCGTAAGCGGCAACAGCTAAAGAATATTTTTCTTGCGCTAATAAATTGTTAGCTTGCTGTGTTTGTTGAATCTGCTTTGTTTGAAGATGTTTAACAACTAAAGTAAATCCTAATCCGATAATTCCGCCAATACCTAGGAGGAAAATTATGATGGTTAATAATCGCAAAAATTTTACGTTCACATTATGTTATTTACTAATTGGTTCAAAATAGCTATTTTGACTCGATCTTGTTCTAACTTTATCAGATCGGTTTAAAACTAGTTACTACTTGCGGATAATTCAACTCAAAAGCTTTAAACCCATACCTAAACGGTACAATTGCGATAGCATTTACTTTTACATCTTCAATTGTAATTTTATGACTGCCACTCCCTTCAAACAAACTAATGTTGCTGCTGTACCCGATCAACTAGGGCGTTTTGGCCCTTATGGTGGTAAATACGTTCCCGAGACTTTGATGCCAGCTTTGGCTGAATTGGAAACTGCTTATAACCAGTATAAAAACGACCCTGATTTTACTCAAGAGCTTCAAGGATTATTAAAAGATTATGTTGGTCGGGCAAATCCCCTCTATTTTGCCGAACGTTTGAGTCAGCACTATGCTCGTGCCGATTTTCAGCCTGAAATATATCTAAAGCGAGAAGATTTAAACCATACGGGAGCGCACAAGATTAATAATGCCTTAGCCCAGGCATTACTCGCTATTCGCATGGGTAAACAGCGGATCATCGCCGAAACAGGTGCTGGTCAACATGGAGTAGCTACCGCCACAGTCTGCGCTCGTTTTGGTCTGGAATGTATTATTTACATGGGCGTACAAGATATGGAAAGACAGAAACTCAATGTCTTTCGCATGCGCCTACTGGGAGCAAAGGTAGAGCCAGTCTCCGCTGGTACAGGAACATTAAAAGATGCTACCTCCGAAGCTATTCGAGATTGGGTAACAAATGTTGAAAGCACTCACTATATTTTGGGTTCAGTGGCTGGTCCCCATCCTTATCCCATGATGGTACGAGATTTTCATGCTGTAATTGGTCGTGAAACTCGCCAGCAATGTGCTGAAAAATGGGGTGGACTACCTGATATTTTGATCGCCTGTGTTGGCGGTGGCTCAAATGCCATGGGCTTATTTTATGAGTTTATTCCTGAAGCTAGCGTCCGCATGATTGGTGTAGAAGCTGCGGGGGAAAGTGTGGCATCGGGTAAACATGCTGCTACTCTGACTGAAGGTCGTCCTGGGGTCTTGCATGGGGCAATGAGCTATTTATTACAGGATACCCAAGGACAAATTATCGAGGCTCATTCGATCAGTGCAGGGTTAGATTATCCTGGGGTAGGGCCAGAGCATAGTTATCTTAAAGATACTCAACGAGCAGAATATTATGCCGTGACTGACACAGAAGCGATCGCTGGTTTGCGTCTATTATCGCAATTAGAAGGTATTATTCCCGCCCTAGAAACCGCTCATGCTTTTGCTTATTTAGAGCAGCTTTGTCCTCAATTAACAGGAACTCAGCGCATTGTCTTCAACTGTTCAGGTAGAGGAGATAAAGACGTACAAACCGTAGCTAACTATCTTGGCGATCTGCTGTAAAACTTAGTTGTAGTCAAATTGTGTTGTATTACTTTAGTTGATTTAAATATAGCGATCGCGCTTTAATTGAGCAATATCCAGAAGCGATCGCCCGTTATACTGCCCTCGATCGCGCTCTCCAATACCTCAATCGAATGTAAAAAGTAGCGATCGCGTTTGAAAACTTAGCCAGAAACATATTTACCAAATCGGCAACTGCTCGATTTTTTGTAGTGTTAAATCTAGGTAAGTATAATTTTTGCCTGAAACTTTTTTTTGTCCGAAATAACCTGTATCTCCATCGTGAGCGTGATCGCCACTAATTTGAGCAATGTAACGTCCTTGTTGAGATGCTCGATTAAAAGGCGAGCCGACCGTCAATGACCAGCGTGATGGAAAGACAAACTTAGGAAGATCTTCGATAAGCGATCGCCCCCCAGACTTCTATTAGCTGCCGAGTAAGGGAAGACATCTCGGACTGAGACACAGTTAGGATACTTTTTTACCAAACGATCTACAAATTTTTCTTCTCCAGGGGTTAATTGATTGGCAGAAGAATCACCCACTCCTGTATAAAAAACGATATAACAATTGCTCGTTGCATCTGGGTCAGAATTGGGAATTTTGTTAGAAGGTAATTTTTTAAACCGATTTTTTTGCTCGCTTAAAAGTTCTAAATCTTGATTTACCCACCATACTAGAGTGCCAACAGGTGAAAGAGTTCCCCAAATTAAGAGGATTGTTCCCGCCAATAATAATAATTTCCCAGTCGTACCACCAAACCATGAAAGAATTTTGCCAGTGAAGCCAAACATAATAGCGCGATCGCGAATTTTTCCAACTTTGGATAGATTTATTGAGCAGTCGTATTTTAATAATCTTTGGTTATACTTTTGAAGATTTAACTTAAGATTTAACTATTTTGTAGCCAATCTGTCTATCTATCTCCAGTGGCAAAAAGTCGAAAACAAGGATTATCAATCGCGCATCTTCTGCAAAAACACTTCATCTTTTACCGACACTTTGGTTTCGCAATACTTGGTCTTGGGAGGAAAATAGCGAACGACCTTTACTTAAAATAGCGTCATCAGATTCTTCTGATTCTGTCATTGAAGCGATTCATCCTAGTTTGGGAAAAAGATGGTTGTATTGTCAGGATGTAAAAGCGAATGGTCATTCGCACGGCGAACAAAGTGGCGAGGTTTCTTCGCCACAATCGCCTCCCCTACTGTTTACGGAAAATGAAACCAACAATCAAAAATTATTTGGAGTAGAAAATCATTCTCCCTACGTTAAAGATGGTATCAACGATCGCGTTGTTGATGGCATAGAAGCAGCGGTCAATCCAGAGCAAATAGGAACAAAAGCTGCTTGTCATTACTTATTAGATATAGATGCGGGTTCGGAAAAAATAGTTCGTTTGCGACTTAGCGATCGCGATCGCTTAACCAATCCATTTCAAGAATTTGATTCGATTTTTTCAACGCGAAAACAAGAAGCAGATGAATTCTATCGGCGCTTTGAGTCTGATTCTCTTTCAGAAGATGCTCGAAACGTGCAGCGACAAGCATTTGCTGGTATGTTGTGGACTAAGCAATACTATCATTACGTTGTCGAAGATTGGCTATCGGGCGATCCCACACAACCAACCCCTCAACGTCAATACGCCAGAAATGCTGACTGGATACATCTATTTAACGACGACATTCTTTCGATGCTCGATAAATGGGAATTTCCCTGGTTTGCGGCTTGGGATTTAGCTTTTCATACTATTCCCCTGGCAACAATCGACCCCGATTTTGCCAAACGTCAATTAGATCGCATAACCAGAGAATGGTATATGCACCCCAATGGTCAAATTCCCGCTTACGAATGGCACTTTAGCGATGTCAATCCACCTGTAGAAGCTTGGGCTACCTGGCGCATTTACCAAATCGAACAACAAATATACGGACGAAGCGATCGTACGTTTCTTGAGAGAGTCTTTCAAAAATTACTGCTCAATTTTACTTGGTGGGTAAATCGCAAAGATCTTGATGGTAACAATGTTTTTCAGGGTGGTTTTTTAGGGCTAGATAACATCGGTATTTTTGATCGCAGTTCCGAATTACCGACAGGCGGACATATCGACCAATCCGACGGTACGAGTTGGATGGCTATGTATTGCGTCAATATGCTGGCGATCTCGCTGGAATTGGCTAAAGAGAATCCTGTTTACGAAGATATTGCCAGTAAGTTTTTCGAGCATTTTCTCTATATTGCCGATGCCATGAATCACAGCAGTAAACTATAAAATTATCTATTTTCTCTGGTTTACACTGTAGCTTGGCTTGGCTGCGATCGCTGGGCAAATCGTCAACGCTCAATAAAAATTATTTTTAAATTAAATAATCTATTTTAGAGATTAAAAATAGATTTGCGTTCGAGGGATAGAATTTTGCACGATTTTAGTAACATTCGCGATCGCTTTAATAGTTTTAGAAACAGACATATTTCACCACTGCAACTAGAACAAATACAAAAGGAACTGTCAGAAGAATCAACAACTGATATTAGCTATCTGACTTTAATTATTGGTTCTTGTATCATTGCTACTTTGGGATTACTTTCTAATAGTGCTGCTGTGATTATTGGTGCTATGATTATCGCGCCGTTGATGTTACCGATCCGAGGGTTAGCGTTTGCTGCCTTAGAAGGCGATATGGCTCTTTTTCGTAAGGCTTTTGTCACTATTGTCGTGGGAACTTTTGGTGCGATCGCTCTTGCTTGGTTTATCGGTTTTTTAGTCGGATTTCCCGAATTTGGTAGCGAGATTCTCAGTCGTTCTCGTCCTACTATACTCGATTTGGGAATTGCTGTTGCAGCAGGGGGAATCAGTGCTTTTGCTAAAGTACAACCGAAAATTTCTGGTAGCGTGGCTGGGACAGCGATCGCGGTTGCTTTGATGCCACCTATCTGCGTTATTGGTTTGGGTTTGGCACAAGCTAATTGGCGAGTCAGCCTAGGTGCAACTATTCTTTATTTAACTAATTTACTCGGCATTACTCTTTCCTGTATGCTGACTTTTCTGTTAACTGGTTGTACTAAAATTGACTACGCACATAAAGCAATTGGTTTTACAATCGTTTTTACCGCCATACTTTTGATTCCTTTGGGTGCAAGCTTTTTCCGTTTGGTCAGACAAGTTCAACTGGAAACTAGTTTGAGACAAGCATTGCAGAATCGAACGATTACCTTACAGAGAATGACTTTACTTGATACGGATGTTAATTGGTTGATTAACCCCAGGGCTATTTCATTCTAGATGGTAAGATAATCTGCTAACGTTGAAAGCAGAAGATAAAAATGTCAGAAATAGCAATACTAGAGGCCTTCAGTGACTTGCCAGATGTTCGCAGAGGACAAGGAAGAAGACACTCAATCCCTTTGTCCTAAAGGATACCGCTTCGCATATGCCTTGCAATATTTACTTTGGCAGTAGTGGGAGGAAATCAAGGATTTTTAGCGATAGGAGATTGGATAGAATCTTACTCTA
>JAAUOU010000118.1 GCA_012034765.1 Pleurocapsaceae cyanobacterium CSU_1_1
AGCAGTTATTAAATAGTAGTTTATAACTGTTTTTTACGATAATACTGGTTTCGAGGGAAAATTGTAACTTAGTTTACACACTTTTTGTTGATAGGATATCTATTAAAGTGGTTTGGCGTGTGCCTGACATGGTATTATGAGGAGTTAGCAGCTAAAAGACTATGATTCAAGCAAGTTATTTATCAATCGCCACAATTCCCCTGATTACCTTAGCAGGGTCTGTTTTTCTAGCTATCCCAGCGCGTGCTTCTGGTGTAATTGAGGTGACCTGTCAGCTCAAAACATCTGTACCAACCGTAATTGCTACCTTATCCAATCAAAATGTTTCTCAGATAACGCCTAT
The DNA here is from genome assembly GCA_012034765.1 of Pleurocapsaceae cyanobacterium CSU_1_1. Classification (GTDB taxonomy): domain Bacteria; phylum Cyanobacteriota; class Cyanobacteriia; order Cyanobacteriales; family Xenococcaceae; genus Waterburya. The sequence goes on from JAAUOU010000118.1 coordinate 344, forward strand.
ATTGTCGTTTTTACCTGAGTATTTTCGGCTAATCAAGCATTAAAAAATTGTCAAAGCAGTGCCGCTGAACTTAATACCTTTATCATCAAGGTCGAATGAACTATCTAGCCAGCGATACTGTGGCTGGGAACTCTGTTGTTTGTGCGGTAGAGCGCCGCGGGTTAGGTTGCGACAGTTACAACAGTCGTATTCTATTTACTGCTGATAAACTTGTCCCTCCAAGTGAACTTTTATACAACATGCTGGGTAAAGATTTTAAAGGATCTAATCTACCTCTCTCTCGTACAGTTAGTCGTATCTATACCGATTTAAGACCAATGTGGTGGCCTTTTTAGAGGTTGGTTATAGAGTCTAATCCCTTGGTTGCATGAATCAAAAAAGTGAGAGGCTTAGATTTGAGCGAGTGTTTTATTGCTTACCAAATTGTCTGGCATAAACAATATCCTCTTTTTCCGATTCCAGTTTGAGGTCAGAGCGAGGGTATGCTACACAGAGCAGAGCATAACCTTCCGCCTGTAATTCAGGAGAAACTCCCATCCCATCACTTTGTTCCACTTCCCCAGAGAGAATTTGAGCAGCGCAGGTTGTACAAACTCCAGCACTACAAGAGTAGGGAAGATCGATCCCTGCATTAGTCGCTGCGTCTAAAATAGTTTGTAGATTCAGCAACTTGAATAGTTTGGGTAGTACCCTGGTGGTTGATTTCAACGCTGTAGGTATTAGACATGGCGATCGCGAATTTGCACCTATAAATTATAAATTTAACTAGATTTATTATCTTCTCATAATCCCATCGCTCCATAATAGGTCGAACCATTTGTAGTTGATTTGAATCAAGTTCAGCAAAAATTGGCTCATCTCTCACCGAGAAATTAGAGTTTCTAGTGTATGCTTTTCGATAAGTCATCGATCATTGCCGATATTTAGATATTTATAGGGTGAGAGTCATGATGATTGTTGGTCAGCGTGAGGAGTAGCGAATCTGTGATGAATTTAAGAGATAGGGCTTTAGAAACCCTAAAGCAAACTAGTAGAACATTTTACATTCCGATCGCCCGTTTACCTGAGCAGCTTCAGGATGCCGTAGCATCAGCTTATCTTTGTATGCGCGCTATTGATGAAATAGAAGATACTCCTGACCTTGATAACCAGACCAAAGCTCTGCTTTTACGCTCTATTAGTCTAAGATTGCAGGAGATCACCGATCTTGATTCCTATTTCCGTATTGGTGCAGATTTAGAGCAATACAGGGCCGTTTTACCCGATGTTAGTATGTGTATCGGCGAATGGGCAAGTCTTGCTCCTGAGACGATCGCTCCGCGAATCTGTGATGCAACCGCAGCTATGGCCGATCGCATGGCATATTGGGCCGAGCAAAACTGGACGATTGTTACTGAAGCCGATTTAGATCGCTATACTTTTAGCGTAGCAGGAGCAGTCGGTTTATTGCTATCAGATCTCTGGAGTTGGTACGATGGTACTATCACCAATCGCCAATACGCGATCGCTTTTGGACGAGGTTTACAGGCAGTTAATATTGTTCGTAACCAAAAAGAAGATATTCAACGAGGGGTTAGTTTTATACCTGACGACTGGACAAACCAAGATGTGCAGGATTACGCTCGCCAACAGTTAAAGCAAGCTAATTTATATATTGAATCTTTGCCCAAAGGTAGTCCTGCTCTAAGTTTCTGCCAAATACCTTACATATTAGCTAAAGGTACGTTAGATGCGATCGCGATCGGTAAATCAAAGTTAAGTCGTCACGATGTTTTAAGTTTGGTTGAAAAAGTCACCAACGTTAGATCTGCTTGAGCAATGAACAGTGAACAATAAGTCGTGGCACAATAAAGAAGAGTAAAAAAAATTTAATAAAAGTTAAGAGAAGGGATATGGTCGCAACACCAATTAAAACCCAACCCAGGTTAAGCATTCAAACGGCTGAGATTGGCTTTGATACTACAGTAATTCGTTCTCTAGATTGGGATCGCGATCGCTTTGATATTGAGTTTGGGCTACAAAACGGGACTACTTATAATTCTTATTTAATCCGTGGCGATCAAATAGCTTTAGTCGATACTTCCCACGCTAAGTTTCGGGAGCTATACCTAGATGCTTTGCAGGGTTTAATCGACCCCAAAGAAATTGATTATCTAATTATTAGCCATACTGAACCCGATCATAGTGGTTTGGTTAAGGATTTTCTAGAACTTGCCCCCCAAGCGATCGTGGTAGCTTCCAAGATGGCACTCAAGTTTTTAGAGGATTTAGTTCATCAACCATTTGAGCAAATTATTGCCAAGAATGGTGACACTGTAGATTTAGGTCAGGGTCATATAATTGAGTTTGTCAATGCTCCTAATCTTCACTGGCCAGATACTATCTTTAGCTATGACCAGAAGTCAGGTATTTTGTTCACCTGTGATGCTTTTGGGCTACACTACTGTTCTGATGCTACCTATGACGAAGATTTAAAAGCGATCGCCAAAGACTACCGTTTTTATTATGATTGCTTGATGGGACCTAATGCTCGTTCCGTACTTTCGGCGATGAAACGGATGGATCAGCTAGGAGAAATTAATATTGTAGCTAATGGACACGGACCTTTATTGCGTCATAACCTCCAGGAATTACTAGATCGCTACCGTAACTGGAGCAAGGCCCAAACTAAAGCAGAAAAAAGTGTTGCGGTCTTTTATGTTGCTGATTATGGTTATAGCGATCGCCTGAGCCAAGCAATTGCTAAGGGGATTACCAAAACTGGCGTAGAAGTAGAAATGGTCGATTTGCGATCGGCCGACAGCACAGAAGTCCATGAGATTGTTAATCGTTCGGTGGGTATTGTTTTAGGGATGCCTCCCCTGGCAAGTAAAAACCAAGAGGATATCACAGCAAACTTAGGGACAGTTCTCGCAGCAGCTAAAGATAAACAGCTAATTGGTGCATTTGAATCCTACGGTGATGATGACGAACCCATTGACCCTCTAATAACTAAATTCCGTGAAGCGGGGCTAAAACCAGGTTTTCCGCCGATTAAAATTAAAGATATTCCTACCGAAGCAGATTATCAGGTGTGTGAAGAGTCAGGAACTGACTTGGGACAACTTCTTACCCGCAAAGATTTAGTCAAGCAGATGAAATCTTTAGACACCGATTTAGATAAAGCGATCGGACGTTTGAGTGGGGGACTCTATATCATTACCGCCACTAAGGGGAACTTGAGCAGTGCCATGTTGGCTTCCTGGGTATCTCAGGCTAGCTTTGAGCCGATTGGATTGACTATTGCAGTAGCGAAAGATCGGGCGATTGAATCCTTGATGCAGGTGGGCGATCGCTTTGTCTTAAATATCCTTGAAGAAGGTAAGTATCAAGGCTTGATGAAACACTTCCTCAAACGATTTAAGCCTGGTGCAGATCGTTTTGCAGGGATTAATACTCAAACTGCTGCTAATGGCTCGCCTATTTTAACCGATGCTTTGGCTTACCTGGAGTGCGAAGTCTCAAGCCGTATGGAGTGTAGCGATCACTGGATTGTCTATAGTAAAGTCGAGCTTGGTCGAGTTTCTAATCCTGATGGTTTAACGGCTATTCACCATCGCAAGGTAGGGAATCACTATTAGAAGTTGATAACCCAGACGATAATTTTTATCAGGGCGAATAGCTATTCGTCCTGATCTGTTTCAATAGTTTGATTTATTGATAACAATATCGGTTTAATTTCTTAGGTTGTTTTTTGACTAATTGCCACAAACATTGATAGGCTGACCGAGAAGAATTCAATAAGTAAACTTGGTTAACAATTCAGATACCTTCGATCAACAAATTCTCGATTTAGCTTCCGTCTGGGAAGCCCCGCGTTCTGCCGATAGGCGAACGTCGGGATGAAAAGACGGAAGCTAAATTGAGCCTGGAAAGATAATAGGAATGAGTGTTCGCCTTACTTCTACAATTGACTGAGGGCGAACACTACATTGAAAAAACCTAGTCAATAGAAATGCATCTATGACATTTAATTCCTTCATTTCAGAATGCTTTTGATCTTATCTATAGCAACAGGCTAGACTTATAAATATTAAATAAGATTTTTTTCCTCTAAATTATTAGAATTAGAAAACAGACCCAATATAGGCCCTAAGATAGCTCCAGCAATAAACCCCCCTGCGTGCGCCCAATATGCCACGCCACCGCTTTCCATACCTACACTGGCGTTAACTTCAAAAGAGGCAACTCCGTTTAGTGCTTGTTCGACGAACCAAAACCTAGAAAATACACCGCAGGTATTCTAAACAACGGGAAAAAGAAACCCAGAGGTATTACCGTCACGATCTTGGCTTGCGGGAATTTAAGAATATATGCTCCCATTACTCCAGCGATCGCCCCACTAGCCCCTAAAGAAGGTACGCTAGACATTGAGGAAAAGAACCATTGAGCCATCACTGCCAAAGCTCCACAAGCTAGGTAAAACAACAAGAATTTAGCTCTACCTAACTGTTCTTCAACATTGTTACCAAAGATATAGAGAAAAAGCATATTAAAGCCAACATGAGTAAATCCCGCGTGCAAAAACTGCGAGGTGATCGGCGTAACTGCTTCGGGAATACCCTGATGAACATCAACGCCACTAAAACTGGCAGTTAACTCTTGGGGAACAACGGCGAATAAGTGAAAGAAAAGATCTAATTGATTAGAATTAAGACTAAGTTCGTAAACAAAAATCAGAATATTAGCTGCAATTAAAACATAAGTAATGTAAGGAGTTATTTTAACTGGGTTTTCGTCTTTTAATGGAACCATATTGAGAAAATGAAAAAATAATAGGGCAAAAAAACAACGGGAATTTAGATTTGAGTTTGTAGATTACCTTGTCAGGCTTAAAACTTGATTAGAACATGATTACTTGTGAGTTCATTAAAACTCCACTTGTGACAGCCTACTCTGCAACATCTTGGGGAAAGCGGTATAGTATTTCTGATTTAGTGGAGAGGGATGGGGTAATGGTAATAGGGTGATGGCTTTACTATGGGATATTCCTTGACTGTCGGTGGCGCTGAGGTTCACGGTTAACTGATGATCAAAGCGATCGCTACTTCGATAAAAATCATCAACCTCTCCTTTTGCACCATAGGGAGCAAACCATTTAAACGCTTCTGTGCCTAAAGTAATCACTTGATTTCCTTGCCAATGAAATACAAACAATTGTTCTAAAAAAGGACGGAATCTATTTTTTACCTTGGTTAAATAAGCTTTATTTCCTGGTGGCTTATAGGGAACTGTATTAGTTAATAAAACTCGCTCAATTGTTGTATTATCTAAATCTTCCCTGGAAGGAGCTTTATTTTTATGCACTGCGTGATAAAATCCCTGTCTAACCATTGTTCCTGAAGCACCAATTAAAGGTTGCCGAGCATAAACTTCATCCTTGCCTAAGTCACGACCAAAAAAACACAGAGAACTAGTTAAATTTCCCGCATAAAGAATTGGTTTGGTTGGTTCAATTCCCGCAGATTCATATACAGGAAGATCGAGAGGAAATTCGGCGCGTTTAGCTTCTTGTTGTACCTGAGCAATGAGAGTTTCAAGATCGGACATGGATTCAGTTTAAAAGTTAATAGTAAGTTTGATAACCATCAATAAATGTGGATAGGAAATGATTATCTCATCTTGTCTTAAATCACAAACACAACTATTTATAGATCTACAAATAGATCTATAGATATACAGCCTGATAAAATTAGCTTCGTCTTTAGTTAATCATCAGTTATGAGCCTAATTTACCAGTATCCTGATTTAATTCCAGGTCGCCTAATCAAACGCTACAAAAGATTTTTGGCAGATATTGAATTGGTTACAGGAGAAGTTATTACGGCACACTGTCCTAATACAGGTCCGATGACGGGAATTTGTGTGACCGATAGTTTGGTGCAGGTGTCCAAAAGCAATAATCCTAAACGCAAGCTGGCATACACCTGGGAAATGATTCAGCTTGGCTCTACCTGGTTGGAACTAATACCGCTATGCCTAACCGTGTAATTAAATTAGCGTTAGAGCAGCAACTATTGCCTGAATTAGCCAGTAAATACAACACCATTCGCTCTGAAGTTGCCTATGGGAAGGATAACAAAAGTCGAATTGATTTCTTGCTAACGGGAGATAGCAGCCAAGCAGCAATATATGTTGAGGTCAAAAGTGTAACTCTCAGTCAGGATAACTTAGCTTTGTTTCCCGATACAGTTACCACAAGAGGACAAAAACATCTCAGGGAGTTAATTAATTTAGTTCCCGAAACTACAGCAATAATGCTCTACTTTATCAATCGAAGCGATTGCGACACCTTTGCTCCTAGTGATACCTGCGATCCAAAATATGGTGAGCTATTACGCCTGGCGGTGGCTCAAGGAGTAATAGTTTTACCCTACCGCTTTGAAATTACGCCTCAAGGCATTAGCTGTTTGGGACTGGCAGATTTTTTAGCTTGTGAACCAATACTATCTACAAGCTAGATCACTTCTTTACGTTAAATTAAAAAGAGAATTAAGAACAAGTTGTATTGCTTTTTAAGGATTTTGCGATCGCTGCTTAAATTTACTTCAGCAATTAAGCAAAAATTGGCAGTTTCTAACCAACTCCATCCGTTAGAATTAGGGACAGATTATGAAGATAGTAGGTCGGATTATAAATGGTTGCTTCTCGGATAGAATCCCTCTCTTTAATTGAAATTGCTCAACAAACCCGTGCAGCAGCACTTAGGCTGGCGGGTTTGTCCACCGATGAGCGCAACGCTGCCTTGGAAGCAGTGGCAAAAGCTCTGGCAATAGCTACCCCAGAGATAATTGCTGCCAATCAAGCGGATCTTCAAGCAGCAGAATCTGAGTATCTTGCTCCCGCACTATATTCTAGATTAAAGCTAGGAGAGTCTAAACTACAGGCTGCGATCGCTGGAGTTAGAGATGTGGCTAAACTACCTGATCCCATCGGCGTTAGTCAGATTAATCGTGAGTTAGATGAAGGTTTGATTTTAAAGCGGGTAACTTGTCCTTTGGGAGTTTTAGGGATTATTTTTGAGGCGCGTCCTGAAGCCTTGATTCAGATTACTAGCTTGGCAATTAAGTCTGGTAATGGGGTAATTCTTAAAGGAGGAAAGGAAGCAATTAATTCTTGCCAGGTATTAACTAAGGTTATTACTCAAGCATTAGCAGCTACGAAAGTTGACCCTGCTGCGGTGCAGTTATTGACCACTAGAGAAGAAATTAAACAGTTATTAGAACTCGACCAGTATGTAGACTTAATTATTCCTCGTGGTTCTAATTCTTTTGTCCGCTACGTTCAAGACAACACTCGTATTCCCGTCTTGGGTCATGCGGATGGGATCTGTCACCTGTATTTAGACAAAGGAGCGGATTTAGCTAAGTCGATTAAAATTACTGTTGATGCAAAAACCCATTATCCCGCCGCCTGTAACGCGATCGAGACTTTATTAGTACATAAAGATATTGCCGAGGAGTTTTTACCCCAAATTGCCCAAGCACTGCAAGCAGAGGGAGTGGAGTTACGGGGAGATGAAGCAACCAGAGCTATTATTAATGCCAAACCAGCTAGAGAACATGATTGGCAAACCGAATATAGTGATTTAATCCTGGCGATTAAGATCGTCGATTCTGTGGAAACTGCGATCGCCCATATCAATCATTATGGGTCAAAACATACCGATGCGATCGTCACAGAAGATAAGCAAGCAGCAGCTATATTTCAAAATCAAGTAGACGCAGCAGGAGTCTATCATAACTGCTCAACTCGCTTTGCTGATGGTTTTCGCTATGGCTTTGGGGCAGAAGTAGGTATTAGTACTCAGCAGATGCCTCCCCGTGGGCCTGTTGGTTTGGAAGGTTTGGTTACTTATAAATATAAGCTGACTGGTGATGGTCATATTGCTGCAACCTATACAGGTGAAAATGCGAAAGTTTATACTCATCGTGATTACTGATTACTGATTAACACCCTAAAGCTTATGTTAGAGATTGGCAAATTAAATATATTCCTGACTGTAGCCATTGGGTACAGCAAGAACAGCCAGCTTTAGTCAATGCTTATATCTGGGAATTTCTCCAACGATCATCAACTCCTAACTTGTCAAGGTTTTTGTCGATTCATATACTGCAACATTCAATTCGTAATGCTATGGTAAATCCTGGAGTTAAGAGCTAGGGACTGATAGTTAAATTAAAATATGGTGAGGAAACCAACGGTATTACCTGGAGAAAGCTTTCCTTTAGGAGCAACTGTTTATCCCAACGGGGTCAATTTTAGTGTCTTTTCGCAAAATGCCTCAGCAATTGAACTGCTGCTGTTTAATACGGCTCAGGCTGCAAAACCAGCTTACGTTATTAGACTCGATCCAATTCGCCACAAGACTTACTATTACTGGCATGTTTTTGTTCCCAAGCTTGAGGCTGGGCAAATTTATGCCTATCGAGTTTATGGAGAATATGCCCCCGAAAAAGGCGATCGCTTTGATAAAACCAAGGTGCTGCTAGATCCATACGCCAAAGCAATTGTGGGGGAAGAATTTTATGATCGCCAAGCTGCTGAAAGTCCAGGTAATAATTGCGCCCAGGCACTCAAAGGGGTAGTAGTAGACACGAGTACTTACGATTGGGAACGCGATCGCCATCCTCGGATTCCTTATGCTTCTAGCGTGATCTATGAAATGCACGTTGGCGGTTTTACTCGCAATCCGAATTCTGGTGTTGCACTAAAAAAAAGAGGCACTTATGCAGGGTTAATTGAGAAAATTCCCTATCTTCAAGAGTTAGGTATTACCGCCGTAGAATTATTACCCGTACATCAGTTCGATCCCCAAGATGTCCGCCCTGGATTGAAAAATTACTGGGGCTACAGTACCATTGGCTTCTTTGCTCCCCATCGTGGCTATAGCTCTCAGCGCGATCCTTTGGGGGCTGTGGACGAGTTTCGCGACATGGTTAAGGCTTTCCATAAAGCAGGAATCGAAGTGATTTTAGACGTAGTGTTTAATCACACTGCCGAAGGTAATGAAAATGGTCCGACCATCTCTTTTAGAGGTTTAGACAATCAAATCTACTATATTCTGGAAGACAATCAGGCACAATATAAAAACTATAGTGGCTGTGGTAATACCTTTAAAGGTAATCATCCTGTGGTTGCTCGCTTAATCGTTGATTCCCTACGTTACTGGGTTTCAGAAATGCATGTAGATGGTTTTCGCTTTGATTTAGCTTCTGTCTTGTCTAGAGACGTTTACGGTGAACCGATTGAGGATGCAGGAGCGTTAAAAATTCTCTCAATTATTGAGTCCGATCCTGTCTTAGCTGGAACTAAACTGATTGCCGAAGCTTGGGATGCTGCTGGACTATATGACGTAGGTAAGTTTGTCGATCAGGCAGATTGGTTTTCTGAGTGGAATGGCCCTTTTCGGGATGATGTCCGCAGTTTTGTTAAAAGCGATCGCGGTGCAGTTAATCATATGGCTGCCAGAATTTTAGCCAGCCCCGATATTTACTTCCGCCAAGATACAGATATCAACCGCTGTGTAAATTTTGTCACCTGTCACGATGGTTTTACCCTCAACGATCTGGTTTCCTATAACGAAAAACACAACGAGGCAAATAAAGAAGATAGTCGTGATGGGAGCAATCATAACTTTAGCTGGAACTGTGGTGCTGAAGGCATTACCGATGATCCTGAGATTCAACAGTTACGTTGGCAGCAAATTAAAAACTTCTTAACAGTACTGTTTATGTCTCAAGGAACACCGATGTTACTCATGGGAGATGAAATTCGCCATACTCAGCTAGGGAACAACAATGCCTATTGTCAAGATAATGAATTAAGTTGGTTCAACTGGGATTTAGTAGAAGAACACCAGGATTTATTGCGCTTTGTCAAAACATTGATTCGTTTTAATCAAGGAACGAAAATTTTTCGCGAGGAAAAATTCTTACAGGTAGACAAAATTAGCCAGCAACCTCACATCATTTGGCATGGACAGCGCTTAAGAAAGCCCGATTGGAGTGATGATGCTCACTATCTAGCTTTTTCTCTTTGCCATCCTCCTAGCGATGAAAGAGTGCATGTAATCTTTAATGCTTACTGGAAACCATTAGAGTTTGAATTGCCACCTCTTAAATTAGGCAACTCTTGGCATCGGATTGTTGATACTGCCTTACCTGCCCCAGATGATATTGCAGATCCTGCAACAGCTAAGAAAATATATGATAGTCGCTATCTAGTGGGAGCGCGATCTTCTGTGGTGCTTTTGGATCAAGGTAGTATTATACCTATTCCCAACTTTAGTCTGTAATTGTTTAACTGTTTTGCTCTTGATAAAATGACTTTTGGCGATCGCCTTGACATCAAAACTAGTCAAATTAACTTGCTATTTGTTCTGGAGTTGAAGCAACTTTTGCCGACTCTTTTTTATTGGCGCGGCGCACGGGGTTAAGATGTTTTTCCAGCCAGCTAAAGACTCTAGAAGCAATAAAAGTCAGAAACAGATTCCCTTTAACAAAGATGGTAGTCCAAAGTAAATCATAAAGATTTGAACTAGCAAAGGCGTACCGCGAAAGAAATCGGTATAGATACGGCACAGCCAGCCTAAAGGTTTAAAATCAGAAATTGAGGCAGTAGCCAATAAAGTTCCGCCAATAGAGCCAAAAAAGACTGAAAACGCCGTTAATAAAATGGTGATCGTTGCCCCATACAAAAGGGTGGGAAAGATTGAAAGAATATTAAAGGCAGCAGCTTCCCCTTCTAAAGCTGGAGCAACCAACGGTAGTTTGGGTGGCTCTCCTGCAAACCATTTTTGATATAGTGCGCGATATTTGTCGGTTTTAAGCAGTTCATCTAAAGCATCATTTACTTTGGCAACGTTGGGTGAGCCTTTAGGAAATGCTATCCCGTAATATTCTTCGGTTAATAGCTCCCCCACCACTTCAACATTATTCAGGTTACCAACTTTAATTGCATAAAGAGTTACAGGCGAATCATTAACTACAGCATCAACCTTGCCGTTACTTAGCTCTTGTAAAGCCAATGCCGAGTTATCAAAAGTAGATAATTCTACCCCAGGAATTTTTGCTGCTTCCTGTGCGCCAGTTGTGATGAATAGCTAGCATTAGAAAATGTTTGATTTAAAGCGAAAATTCCAGCCTTTATTTGTAGTTATATAAAAACTGGATTTATTTGTAGGTTTGATGAGTTAAGAATAGGATTTTTTAAGCACTTTTAATCATGTTTTAATCCTCTAAACCCAAAGCATCTTTAACTGGTGGAGGCGCAATTTCTTCTAAATTAAGTTTATCAGCTACGCTTTTGTCTTCTACATCTTCTTCAGCTTGTTTCGATCTTTCTGCTTGAATTTGATTACGATTTGCCTTAGCTGATTGATATTCTGCATCACTTAAAGAGCTTTCTTCGGTAATACCCACTGCATCTCTTTTCAATACCTCTGCCAAAACGCGATCGCTATGATCGCTCTTCAAAGCAGAACCAAAAAATACGAGCAGGGAAATCAAGCCGATAGTTACAATTCTACGAAGCTGAATTTTTGATAAAAAAGACATTGTTATTAGTGAAACTTTACTAACATTTCAATTTACTATTAACTCAATATTTAATATTTACTGGCATCCTGCTTAAGATACACTTGCTGACTAGTCGTTTAAATAGCACGATCCAACTATTAATAGATTTTCCCTCAGCGTAGTTGCGGTAAATTAAAGCAGCTTCAATCAAAAAAAATAATGGATAGTTATATTCTCAGCCTTTTGGTTATTGGAATACTGTTGCTGGGGGTGACATTAGGTTCAGGTTGGATTGAACGTTTTACCTCTTTCCTATGCCTTAATTTATCTAGTGGTGGGAATTTCATTAGGTTCATATGGCTTCGGCTTGATCGAGATTCGACCAGAAACGAATTTTTTGGAAAGATTAACCGAACTTACGGTCATTGTTTCGGTATTTGGCTGTGGACTAAAAATGAATCGTCCGCTCAAGTTTTGGGCATGGCAATCTACGATCAGATTAATCGGGTTATTAATGCCGATTTCGATCTTTGCCTTAGCGGCGATCGCCCATTATATTTTAGGTATGGGTTGGGGAGCGGCGATACTATTAGGAGCAATCCTAGCCCCCACAGATCCTGTGTTGGCTTCTGAAGTGCAGCTAGCTCATGTGGAAGATCAAGATGAGTTACGCTTTTCCCTAACTTCTGAAGGAGGTTTGAATGACGCTTTAGCCTTTCCTTTCGTCTATTTTGGTATCCATGCCATCAAAGATTCTAACTGGGATAATTGGTTAAAAAGCTGGATTGGGATAGATTTACTCTGGGCGATCGCTTTGGGAATCGTTATGGGTGTTGTGGTAGCAAAAATCATAGTCTGGATTGAGCATCAGTTACAAAAACGTCGTCCCGCCGATGATTTGATGGCAGATTTTGTCGTGATTAGCATTATTTTGCTTACCTACTCCCTCACTGAATTAGTTAACGGCTATGGATTTTTGGCGGTATTTGTGGCGGGGTTTGTGGTGCAACATAGTTATTTTGTTAAGCAAGAAAAGCGCATCGAACACTTAGAGTTTGTCGAGCAAATCGAAAAGCTGTTGGAAGTAACGGTAATTATCATTTTAGGCACTGTTTTACTAGTTAATCCGATGCTCAAGTATGCAGGACAATCTTTACTTGTTGCTGGATTAATATTTTTAATTATTCGTCCTTTGGGAGTCTGGTTAAGTATGCTGGGGAGCGGTTTACCAGGAACTACACGCAACCTCATGGGTTGGTTTGGCATTAGAGGTTTAGGCTCAATTTACTATCTAGCTTATGCTTTAGGAGAAGGAGTAACTGGTGAAACTGCCGAACAAATTGCTTGGATTACATATACGGTAGTGGTATTGTCTGTAATTGTGCATGGTATTAGTGCCTATCCTCTGATGGCGCGGTATGAGAAGATTAAAAACAAGTCCAAACAGAGGAGAAAAGCTACTTAAAAAGCAGTTATAGTAGGGGCGAATGGGCAATACTTCTCGTTTAAGGAGATAAGGAGATAAGGAGATAGGGAGATCATTAATCACCAATCCCCTAATTCCCCAATTTTCCTGTTCTTTAATTAAATTGTTATTAGTAATCAAGCGATCGCTATTTTGACTTAGGGATCACAAGGGATTAGATCTGACTCCCTCGTAAGTCTTAAGGCATTTGATTCCCTGTATCAGCTTGAGCCGTGGGATATGCTCCCGCTTTGACTGCCAAATTCATCGGTTGTCCATTTCGTTTTAATTCGAGTTGGAGGTTTGTACCCACCTGGCTGCTTTCTACTGCTTGCTGCAATGCATCAGCATCTTTAACTGCTTGACCATCAATTTGTCCGATAACGTCCCCAGCTCTCAACCCAGCTTTATCCGCAGGAGAACCTGGGACTACTTTAATTACCAAAACCCCTTGGTCGTCATATACATTCATACCACTGTTAGGATTAGAGTTAATTTGCTGTTTAACTTCTGGAGTCAGGGTTGCCATTTGAATACCCAAAAAAGGATGTTCTACTTTGCCCGAAGCAATTAACTGATCCGAAATTCCTTGAGCAGTATCGATCGGAATCGCAAACCCAAGTCCCTGCGCTCCTTGGATAATTGCAGTATTAATGCCCACGACTTCTCCTCGCTGGTTGAGCAGAGGACCGCCAGAATTACCAGGATTGATAGCTGCATCAGTTTGGATGAAATTAACTCGTTTATCGGGAATACCTACCTGTCCTGAAGAGCGACCTGTAGCACTAATAATGCCTTCGGTGACTGTATTATCTAGTCCTAAAGGATTACCGATCGCGATCGCCATTTCCCCTGGCTGAAGAGCTTTGCTATTCCCAACTTTTACTACAGGTAAATTTTGGGCATCTACCTTGACTACTGCCACATCGGTAACGGGATCTCGACCCATTACTTTCCCTTCAAAAGTACGCCCATCTTTGAGGGTAACCGTAACCTTTTCGGCTCCATCGACAACATGAGCATTAGTTAAAATCGTGCCATTTTGATTGATAATAAATCCAGAACCCATTCCCTGCTGAACCCGTGTATCTGGCATTTGAGGTGCTTGATCGCCAAAAATTCACGGAAAAAGGGTCATTAAACATCTGGGCATTAGGATTCTTGACCGTGCGAGAAGAATCAAATGCGCACTACCGCAGGTCCTACCTGTTGCACGATCGCCGCGATC